>CAZIQP010000004.1:0-63558 GCA_964541315.1 uncultured Opitutaceae bacterium | reverse complement strand
GGGAGAATCTGGATGTCGAGGCCGGTGGTGTCGTGCTGGGCGAGGTAGGTTTTCACCTTGGCGATCACCTGCGCGTCATGCGCGCGTTTTTCGTCGAGCCAGAAGATGGCGGGCGTGTTGGAGAGGCGGGCGCGGTTGACGGCGAGCTTCACCCAGTCCTGCACGGGCAGATCCTTCGTCTGGCAGGCGCGCCAGATATCGCCGAGTTCGACGGCGTGTTCGAGCAGAACTTTGCCAGACGAGTCGGTGATGCGGACCACACCTTTGCCGGGAATCTCGAACGTTTTGTTGTGCGAACCGTATTCCTCGGCGGCCTGGGCCATGAGACCGACGTTGGGGACGGAGCCCATGGTCTTGGGATCGAAGGCACCGTTCTTTTTGCAGAAATCAATCGTGGTCTGATAAATCCCGGCGTAGCTGCTGTCGGGGATGACGCAGAGGGTGTCCTGGCCTTTGCCCTGGGCGTTCCACATCTGGCCGGAGGTGCGGATCATGGCGGGCATGGAGGCGTCGACGATCACGTCGCTCGGGACATGGAGATTGGTGATGCCTTTCTCGGAGTTCACCATGGCGAGGGCCGGGCCGTTGGCGTAGGCGGCGGCGATGTCGGCCTCGATCTCGGCCCGTTTGTCGGCGGGAAACTTGTCGAGTTTGCCGAGGAGATCGCCAAAGCCGTTCTTGAGGTCGACGCCGACCTCCTTGATCAGCGCGCCGTGCTTGGCGTAGAGATCCTTGAAGAATACGCGGACGGCGTGGCCGAAGATGATGGGATCGGAGACCTTCATCATGGTGGCTTTCAGGTGGAGCGAGAAGAGCGTGCCCTCGGCCTTGGCCTTGGCGATCTGGTCGCCGAAGAAGGCGATGAGCGCCCATTTGCTCATGACCGTGGCGTCGATGATTTCGCCGGCGAGCAGGGGAGTTTTTTCCTTCAGGACCTTGGTGACGCCATCCGCACCGATGAATTCAATCTTAACCACGGTCGCGGCGGGAACGGTGACGGATTTCTCGTTGGAGAAGAAATCGTGGCGACCCATGGTGGCGACGGAAGTCTTCGAGGTGGGTGACCAAGCGCCCATGGAATGCGGGTGGGCGCGGGCGTAGTCCTTGACGGCTTTCGGGGCGCGGCGGTCGGAGTTGCCCTCGCGGAGGACGGGGTTGACGGCGGAGCCCATGACTTTCGCGTAGCGGGCCATGGTGTCTTTCTCGGCGTCGGTCTGCGGCTTTTCCGGAAGATCGGGGAGAGCATAACCTTTGGCCTGAAGCTCGGCGATGGCGGCTTTCAACTGCGGGACGGACGCGCTGATGTTGGGGAGCTTGATGATATTGGCCTCGGGCTTGAGGGTGATGGCGCCGAGTTCGGCAAGGGCGTCAGGCACGCGTTGGGCGGCGGGCAGTTTGTCCGAGAACACCGCCAAAATGCGGGCGGCAACCGAGATGTCGCGCGATTCGACGTTGATCCCCGAGTGCTTGGTGAAAGCCTGGATGATCGGCAGGAGAGAGTAGGTGGCGAGCGCGGGAGCCTCGTCGGTCTTGGTGTAGAGGATGGTCGGTTTGGCGGCGGACATGAGAAGAATAGAAGGTGTCGGAAGGAGCTAAGGGTAGCTCCGCCATCTAGAGTTACCGGCAGAGCGCGGTCAAAGGGATTTGTTGGCCGCGTATAGCTTCGCACGAGGTGGGCACGAACCAAGACAGAAGGGTTTTACAGGAGGTAGCAGAGGTCACAGAGAAAGGCGGTTAACCACGAAATACACGGAACACACGAAAGGGCTGGAAATGCCCCGATATTGCACAGGAGAAAACGGAGAAAGACTCAAGCCGAGGGAATACCCAAACCTCTGCTGACTCTGCGCACTCCTGTAAGAAAATTTCGTGTGTTTGGTGTGTTTCGTGGTGACCAGATCTCCGACTTTACCGCGGAAAGTATTCTTTCTGTGTATTCCGTGTTTTCTGTGGTTACCCCCAAAGAATCCTGACTAGCGCTCACTGTCACAGCCGGGCGGCGACGTGGCGGAAGTGGTGGCCGATGATCGCCAGTTCGATCGCCACGCGGAACTGGCGGGGACGCCGTACCAAGGTGGTCAGGAAAAACCACCAATAGGAAAAGCGGCCCCGGTGCCAGATACCGAGCAACCAGAAGGATTTTAAAAAGGCGGAGACATCCGCCCAGGAAAGGCGCAGCCGTCCGCTCGTGGGCTGATGGTTTTTCAAAAACGTCCGGATGCGCCGGTAGTAATTGCGGGGTTCGTAGAGCCGGCGCATCAACTCGCGGTAACCGGACTCCAGGAATTCACGGTCGAGGCGGGGATGGAAATTGAGGGTGGCGGAGGTGTTGTTGCCGGAGGAATCAGCGACGAGCCGGTTTTCGTGCTTCAGCCGTTGGTGGAGCCGGGTCTGCGGCAAGGCGGTGAGCAGGCCGACCATGGCGGTCACGACGCCGGAGCGCTGGATAAAATCGAACTGCTCCTTGAAAATGTCGTTCGTGTCGCTGTCGAAGCCGACGATGAAGCCGCCCATGACCTCAAGGCCGGACTTTTGCAGGACTTGGACAGCCGCGACGAGATCGCGACCGCTGTTTTGCAGCTTGCGGCATTCGTCGAGCGAGGCGGCGGAAGGCGTTTCGATGCCGACAAACACTTTACGGAAACCGGCGGCGACCATCAGCGCGCGCAGGTCGGCGTCGTCGGCGAGATTGATGGAGGCTTCGGTGAGAAAACCCATCAACGGCTTCGTGCGCTTGCGCCAGGCGATCATGGCGTGCAGGAGCGCGCGGGTGCGCGCCTTGTTGCCGATGAAATTATCGTCGACGACAAACACCATGTCCTTCCATCCCCGCACGCGCAGGGCTTCAAGTTCAGCTACGAACTGCTCGGGAGATTTCGTGCGCGGCACGCGGCCGTTCATGACGATGATGTCGCAGAACTCGCAATCAAAGGGGCAGCCGCGGGAGAATTGCGCGGCCATCGTCACATAATGTCGCAGCTCGATCAGGTCCCAGCGCGGGATGGGCGTTTCGTTGAGTTCGGGAAATGCAGGAGCGCGGTAAACGGGCGCCAGCGAACCGCGCTGCAAATCCGCGATCACCTCGGGCATGATTTTTTCCGCCTCGCCGAGGACGAAGTGGGGAATCTCCGGGAAATTCTCGTGACCGGTCGTGAAGAGTGGGCCGCCTGCGATGATGCGCCGGTCGAGGGTCGCGCAACGGGCGGCAATCTCCCGCACAGATTCCTGGTGCACGATCATCGCGCTCAGGAAAACATAATCGGCCCAGCGCAGGTCGTAATCGTTCAGGCGTCGGACGTTGAGATCGACCACCCGCAGTTCCCAATCGCGCGGCAGCATGGCGGCGACGGTGAGGAGGCCGAGGGGAGGGAAGGCCGCCTTTTTCGCGACGAAGCGCAGGACATGTTTAAAACTCCAGAAGGTTCCGGGTGTCGTTGGGCTGACTAAAAGTATTTTCATGGTGAGTCCTGAGTTGTCGCTGTCAGGAAAACTCTAGCACCCCGGCGGACAGTCAGCCATCGGAATTGCCACGCATATCTTGCACACGGGAGTGGTATAGATAACCGCGGAATACGCAGAATTTATTCACAGGAGATCGCAGAGGAAACAGAGGCTTGGAGTTTGCGTTAGTGAGCTGGTTTCTCTGTTCCCTCTGCGGCCTCCTGTAAAACCCTTCAAGATATTTAGGTTTCCGTGTAGTCCGTGTTTTCTGCAGTAAAAATTATCTTATCGGCTTCGCATTGGCAGCAGGAGTGTTCACTTTACCGGCGATGAAACCCAACATCACGCTCGCTGAAACCAAGACGCCGAACGGCTCGCGCATGACGCTTGTGGAGCACGACGGCAGTTTCTGCATCCGCGTGAACGGCCAGCAACTGATGCATTCGTCGGTATCGACGTCCGAGATCAAGCTTGGGGAGCTCGGCTGTGAGCGTCTGACGAATCGCAGTGCGCCGTATCGCGTGCTCATCGGCGGTCTGGGTCTGGGGTTTACCTTGAAGAGCGTGCTGAAAAGCGTCGGACCCCGGGCGGTGGTGCATGTGTCCGAACTTTTCCCCGAGATCGTGACGTGGAACCGGACTTTTTTGGCCGGACTCAATGGCGGCGCGCTTTCAGACCGCCGGGTCACAGTATTGGAGGAAGACGTGCGGGCGATCATCCGGCGGACGGCGCGACGGGAACCATACGACGCGATCGTCCTGGATATCGACAACGGCACGACCGCCATGGTGAAGGACGAGAACAACGCCCTCTACAGCGGATGGGGGATGCGACAGATCGCGCTCGCGTTGAAGCCGGGCGGACGTGCCGCCATATGGTCGGCGTGTCCGGATGCGGTGATTGAACGGCGCTTGGCGAAGGCAGACTTCGCTGTGCAGGCCGTGCCGGCCAAGCTCTATGAACATGCCCGCCGGAGCACGTATATGATCTATGTGGGGGACAAACCGTTGGAAAAGACCGGGGCGGCACATCGCCCAAAGCAGGCTGAAAGCGGTAAAAAAACAGGTTCGCTGACCTCTCAAGAAATTTTTGACGGCACCAAAAAAATGGATTAATGTCCGAGATGTAAGAATGAACCTTTAACCCTTTTTAACCCTCCTTCCTTTCACCATGAAACCTTCCCTCTCCTTTTCCGCCGCGCTCATCACGATGGCCATCACCTGCCTGCCTCTGCGGGCCGAACAGACTGTGGCCAGCTCAGCCGACGCCACGTCGGCGAGCGCGGCGGTTGCTCCGGCCACCGCAATGCCTGCGGAGCCCGTGACGTTCGATCACTTGGTCTATCTCGCGCGGCTCCCCTCACCGGCGGAATTGCAACAGGGCGCCAAGGTGCAGGGTGCCACGATCGCGAGAATTGATCAGACAAGCGATCGCATCGTGGTGGTATACGAATATTCCAACGGGCGTACCGTTACTTTTGCCTACACACTTCTTTCCGCGGCGGCGAATTATCCGACTCCGGTTGCGCGTACGGATGCGCCGGCGCCAGCATCCCCGGTTGTTTATACCCCGAGCGTTCCGGCTCCCCAAGTAGTCTATACCCAGCCGGAGACGGTCTACTACACGCCCAGTTATGTGCGCTATTATGATCCGGCGTGGGATTTCTGGACTCCGCTCGCTCTGGGGGTGGGGATCGGTTTGATTGGCGGCCATGGCCATGGCTGGTACGGTGGCTGGCATGGCGGTCATGCTGGCTGGCACCATTGAGCTGACGAATTGAAGCTCGTGCATTAAACTGCCGGCACGAATTCAGTGAGGCCGTCGGGAGTGGTGTCTTACCAACGCTTGGCTGACCGCTTCACTCCGTGCCGACCGGGCGGGTGGTCACGAATCTCAGCACCGGGCGGTTTTCCGTCCGCGATTCGGCGAGGTATACGATGAAACGCGCTTCCCAATCATTCTGTGCCTGGGTATCGACGAGAATTTGGGCGACGTCGATTTCACCGGTGCCGGATGCCTCGGTCCAATGCGTGTGCTTGGCGGACCGGCCTTCGGGATCGAGCAGAAAACGGCCACGGGCTTCGAAGTAGGCGCCAAATTCTTTTTCGATCCGTCGCGATTCCGCCAGTTGCGCCCCTTCGGCGGCAATGCCGACGGGTGGGACTGAAATGATGAGGCGCGAAACGGCCGCCTCCCAGTCGCGCGCGGCGACATCCTGCAAAAAGCCCAGAACGGCGATGCGGACGATCCGGCGAAACGCCTCGTGATCCCGCGTGATATCGAAAGTTTTCGGCCGGGCAGGTTTCCCTTCAATCTCGGTGGCGATGAATTCCGGGTCCTTCAACTTCTCCCATTCATCGAGCAGGCTGGAGTCGATGCCGCGGATGAGTTCGCGGAAATAGTCCTCCATCTCGATCACCTCGGGCGTCTTCGCGGCATCGGGCACGGTTTGCGCGAGCACCTTCCACGTTTGCATCAGATGGCGGAGGAGCAGGCCTTCGCTGCGCTCGAGGCCGTAGTCGCGCACATAGTCGGCGAACGAAAGGTAGCGCTCAAACATCTCGCGCGCGATGGACTTGGGCCGGATATTTTCCTCCTCGATCCACGGGTGGGCGGCGGCGAAGGCATTGAACGTCTCATAGAGAAACTCGCGGAGCGGCTTGGGGTGCTCGATCTCCTCCAGCTTCGCCATGCGCTCCTCATATTCCATGCCGGCGGCTTTCCATTCCTCGATCTTGCGGCCCTTCTCCTTGTCCACCTGCCGGCGCAGAATCTGATCGGGGTCCTCGACGATCGCCTCGCACAACGTGAGCACATCGAAGGGGTAGTCGGGCGACTCGCGATTCAGCAGCGGCAGGGTGTCGAGCAGGTAAAGCGAGAGCGCCTGGTGCAGGGAAAAATCGTCCTGCAGCTCCAGGTTCACCTGGAGGCGGCGGCCTGACGGGTGACGCGGAATAATCTCCACGATCTTCCGGTCGATCAGGGCGCGGAAGAGCTGCCAGGCGCGTTTGCGCAGCGCTTTTTTCTTCGTGGGCGTTTCATGACAGTCTTCGATCAACTGACGCATCGCCCGGCAGCCGTCGGAGCTGCGGCTGAGCACGAGCAGCAGCATGCCATGGGAAACATCGAAGCGCGAAGAAAGTTCCTCCGGCGCGGCGGTGCGCAGGCGTTCGAAGGTCTTCGCGTCCCAGTTGACGGCGCCTTCGGGTGCCCGCTGTTTGACGAGTTTCTTTTTTTTGGCCGGATCGGCGGCGGCTTTTTCCTCGGCGCGCTTGTTTTCGATCATGTGCTCCGGGGCCTGCACGATGACGTAGCCTTGGGAATCGTAGCCGGCGCGGCCGGCGCGGCCCGAGACCTGGCGGAAATCACGCACGCTGAGGATCGCGGCCTTCTGGCCGTCGTATTTCCAGAGCTGCGTGAAGACGACGGTGCGGATCGGCACATTGATGCCCACGCCGAGCGTGTCGGTGCCGCAGATGAGCTTGAGCAGGCCTTTCTGCGCGAGCTGTTCGACGAGAATACGGTATTTCGGCAGAAGTCCGGCGTGGTGGACGCCGATGCCGTGGCGCAGCCAGCGTTTCATTTCCTTGCCGTAGGGACTGTTGAACTTCACGCGCTCAAGCTCGGTCGCGAGCACGGCTTTTTCCTCCTTGGTGCAGATCGTGAGGCTCATCAGCGCCTGCGCGGCCTCGGCGGCGGCGCGCTGGGTGAAATGCACGAGGTAGACCGGCGCGCGCTGGTCGGCAAGAAGCTGGGTGACGCGCTCGGGCAGGGGAGTCTCCGAGTATTCGAAGGAAAGCGGCACGGGTCGGCGATCGCTGCGCACCGTGAGGCTTGGCGCACCGGTCAGGCGGGTCATCTCGCGTTCGAAGAATTCTGTGGATCCCAGCGTGGCCGACATCAGCAGAAAGCGCGACTGGGGCAGGGTGAGCAGCGGCACCTGCCACGCGTAACCGCGCTCGGTGTCGGAGTAATAATGAAACTCGTCCATGATGACCGCGCCAACTTCCGCGCGGTCGCCGCGGGTGAGCGCGATGTTGGCCAGGATTTCCGCGGTGCAGCAAAGGATGGGTGCCTTGGGATTGACGGAAGCGTCACCGGTCATCATGCCCACATTTTCCGGGCCGAAATCGCGGCACAGGCTGAGGAATTTCTCGTTTACCAGCGCCTTGATCGGGCAGGTGTAGACCGAACGCTGGCCGGCGCAGAGGGCCTTGAAGTGCAGCGCGGCGGCGACAAGCGATTTGCCGGAACCGGTGGGTGTGCTGAGCACCACGTTGCGTCCGGCAAAAAGTTCGAGAATGGCTTCTTCCTGCTCGGGGTAGAGCGTCAGGCCCTTCGCCGCCATCGCGGCGAGAAAAGCATCCAGCACCGCATCGGGATCGGGTGATCCCGGAAGCGGAGCGAGGGGAGCGACGGGTGGTGCGGACACGCGGCTACAACGAGGGGAAGTCTCCGCCGAGACAAGCGAGGAGTCCGGTTTCGGGGCATAAAGCCGTCCGGCCGCTTGGTGGCTGGCGCCGCTCAGGCTTTTGTGAAGCAGTACGAGCGGTACGAGACCTGACCGTTTTGGAGGGCGGTATAGATGCGGGAGCCTTGCACGCCGGCGAAGTCGCGGCCCAGGTTGTGCAGGAACTTCGGCAGGTTTTTGGTGATCAACTGGAGCGAGCGCTGGGAATTCACGTCCATGCCGCGGAGGACCTCGGGGTTGATCACGCGCTGCTTGAGCATCTTCAGCGGGGCGGCAGCGAGATCCCGTTCCCATTCGGCAATGCCTCCGCTGAAACGGAAATCAGCGTAAAGAAAATAGCCGCCGGGTTTGAGCACGCGGGCGACTTCACCCAGAAACTGCGGGAAGTGCGGATAGCAGTGCGAGGCCTCGACGTTGATGACGGCGTCGAAGGAGTTGTCGGCGAAAGGCAGGTTTTCGGCGTCGCCTTGCACGAAATCGAGCCCCGGTACCTGATGGCGGCTTTGGCAGAATTTGATGCCGGTGGGATTCAGATCGAGGCCGGTGTACCGGGCCGGCTGCAAGGTGCGTGTGAGGTAGGACGCGCCGCCGCCGTGCCCGCAACTGACTTCGAGGACGTTCTTCCCGCGGATATTTTCCTGGGTGGCGGTGTGGTGATAAAGCTGGATGCTGGTTCGGTTAGCCTCATCGCCTGCCACGAGAGGCAGGCTCATGGGCGTCTCGGGCTCAAAAGCGTAATTGAGGAAGAGCACCTCTTCTTTTTGGAGCCGGCGGGTGACGAAGGGATACCAGAGTTTCCAGATGGCCTTGCGGACAATGCCGATGGAAAAGAGATGATCGATGACGGGCATGAGGAGAAATGATGTGCCAAGTGGCCAAGTAACAAGTGTCAGGGAAGGAGAATGAAGATGGAAATATGAAGAGTGAACGTGGGATTGTGAAAGTGGCGAAACGAGATCTTGGGACTGTGGCCTGCGCTTTTAGTCCTTGTTACCTGGAACTTGCCACTTGGTGCCTTACGCCACGGCGGCCAGGCGGAACTCGCTGCGCCGGCCCCCGAGATCAAGCTGCACCCGGTCGCCCTGTTTTTTTCCGACCAGTTGCCGGCCAAGCGGAGATTGCGGGGTGATGACCAGAACGGTGTGGCCCTCATGCTCCACTTCCGTCCCACCGGCCCGCGGTCCGATGAAATAGTGGTTGGTCGTTTTGCCTTCGAGCACGACGAGGGCGCCGAGACTGACGAGTTCGCCGGGTTGGAAGTCGCGCATCGTCATCCCTTGGAATTGGGTGACCGCCAGGGCGGCTTCCTCGGCGGCTTTCGACTGGCCGTGGGCGAGGTAGGAAGCCTCAAGTCCGCGGGTGTCGTATTTGTCCTCGGCCTTGTTTTCCTCGTCGGTGGCCTCGGCGTGGGTGGCCAGCGCGGCTTTGGTCAACATCTCCAGCTCGGTGGTGAGCCTGACAATGATCTGGGCGAGGAGCGCGGGTTTGTTCACTGGGGAAACGGAGACTAAACGGAGAGTACGGGGAAATACTCAATCCGTTAATCGGGAATATTTCCGGTTTCACCCGAAGCGGGAACAGGCCTTCACTTTGCCAGCCCGAGGGCGGCGAGAAAAAAGGCGTAGTCGCGGGCGACATCATGGAGGGCGTCATAGCGGCCGGCGGCACCGCCGTGACCGGCGCCGAAATTGGTATGCAGCAGGAGTGCGCTTTCCTTCCGGGTGTTGAGCGTGCGGACTTTGGCGAGAAACTTGGCACCTTCCCAATAGGGCACCTGGCTGTCGAAGAACGAGACATTGACGAGCAGATGGGGATAGGCGGCTTTTTTCAGATTATCGTACGGACTGTAGGCGCGCATCCATTGGTACTCGGTCGGGAGATTGGGATTGCCCCACTCGACGTATTCCTCGGTGGTGAGCGGGAGCGAGGCGTCGAGCATGGTGTTGAGCACATCGACGAAAGGCACATCGAGTTTGGCGGCGGCAAAGAGATCGGGCCGGAGATTTAAGACCGCGCCCATGAGCAGTCCGCCGGCGCTGCCGCCGGAAGTGACCATTTGCGCCGGAGTCGTCCAGCGGTGGTCGACCAGCCATTGGGCGCAATCCACGAAGTCGGTGAACGTGGTCATCTTTTTTTCCATCCGGCCGGCCTCGCGCCATTCTTCGCCCAGTTCGCCACCGCCGCGAATGTGCGCGATGACGTAGATCAGTCCGCGATCCAGCAGGCTGACGCGGTTCGAGCTGAAGGTTATGGGCATGCTCAATCCGTAGGAACCGTAACCGTAGAGGTAGAGCGGCTGGGGTTTGGTGCGGTCGAGATCCCGGCGATAGACGATGGACAGGGGGATTTTCGTGCCATCGCGCGCCGTGGCCCAGACCCGCTCGGCCTGGTAGTCCGAGGCTCTGAATCCGCCGAGGATTTCGGTTTCCTTGATCAACCGGCGTTCGCCCGTGGCGAAATCGCCGGCGAAAACCGAGGCGGGACGGGCAAGCGACTGGTAGCGGTAACGGTATTCGGTGGCGCTGTAATTCCAGTTCTGATCAGGGCCCACCTCGTAGACTTCGTCGGGCAGGGCAAAGCGCTTCGAATGACGGGTGGCAAAATCGTAGACTTCGAGCTGGGGCAGACCATTCTCGCGTTCATGGATCACCATGTGGGTGGCAAAGAGATCCACGGCGTCCACCTTGACGGCGGGGCGATGCGGCACGAGTTCGGTCCACTCGGCGGGCGCCGATTCGGGAGCGGTGACAATGCGGAAATTTTTCGCATTTTTGTTGGTCACAAAATAAAACCGGCCATCGCGGTGGTCGGCGTGGTATTCGTGGTTTTCCTCGCGTGCGCGCAAGACCTTGAACTCACCCTTGGCATCATCGGCCCGCAGGGCGCGGACCTCGCTGGTGACTTTGCTCTGCGCCTCGCAGATCAGGTAGCGGCTGTCACGGGTGCGGAAGACCTCGAGGTTATAAAGTTCGTCGGACTCGGTGTAGAGCAGTTCGTGTTTCGCGCTGCCGAGGGTCCAGCGATGGAGCCGGTCGGAGCGCTTGGCGTCGTTCTCCGTAACATAGTAGAGCACGTCGTGGCCGGCGCCCCAGTCGACATCGGATACTTTGCCGATTTGCTGGGGCACCAATTGCTTGGTCGCGAGATCCATGACGAAAACTTCGTATTGGCGGTAGCCCGTCCAATCGATGGAGTACACGAGCCGGGCGCCGTCATCACTGACACGGTAATGGCCGACGGCGATGTAGGGCTTGCCCGCGCCAAGCTGATTGAGGTCGAGGAGGATTTCCTCGGGCGCGCCTGCTGCGTCCTTGGCCCGGCAATAGATCGCGTACTGTTTGTCCTTCTCGGTGCGGGTGTAATAAAGCCAGCCGAGGTAGGGCGTCGGCGCACTGGTGTCGTCCTCCTTGATACGGGCGCGCATCTCGGTGAAGAGCGTGGCGCGAATTTCTTTTTCGGGAGCAAGCACCGCTTCGAGGCAAGTGTTTTCCGCCTCGAGATAGGCGCGGACCGCGGGGTCTTCCTTATCGCGCAGCCAAAAGTAATCATCGATGCGCTTGTCGTCGTGAACGGTGACATCCTTGGGTTTGGTAGCGGCGACGGGTGTTTTGGGCTTAACAAGATCAAACGAAAAAAGGGATGAAGTGGTGGCGCACATAAAGAGGAGGAACAGGGCGGAAGAGGTTTTCATTGGCGAAAGGGGCGATGGGCCGGGGCGATTGAGACTTGGGTCTGATGTAGGAGGGCGTTTAGGCCCCGATACGAAAAACCATCGCGACATAAAGCCGCTTGTCTCCTGCCTGGCTCAATCTTTTTCTGGGCTTGGTGTGGTGTGAGCGATGGCGAGCGCGACCGCGGAGTCGATGTTGCGGACATTTTGGCCGATGAGAATCATGGCCGGATGACCTTCGGCGGCCGAAGCCAGCGCCATGGCTTCCTTCAGTGTGCCGAGGCGGATGTGTTGCGTCGGCATCGAGGCATCACTGATGACGGCGACCGGAGTGGCCGGAGGCAGACCGTGGATGATGAGTTGCTCCGCGACCGTGGCGAGCCGGCGCACGCCCATGTAGAGGCAAAGCGTGGCGTTGGCCTGGGCGAGGGCAGCCCAGTCGATTTTCGCGTCGTCATCCTTGCCGGCGCTTTCGTGGCCGGGCGCAAAAACAGCGGAGGTCGCGATGGTGCGTTGTGTCAGGCTGATGCCGGCGGCGGCGGCGGCGGCGCTCGCGGCGGTTACGCCCGGGATGATTTCGTACGCGATGCCGGCGGCACGCAGCACGTCGATTTCTTCACCAAGCCGACCGAAAATCGTGGGATCGCCGCCTTTGAGCCGTACGACGCGTAGTCCGCGCTTGGCGTGGTGGACGAGGAGCTGGTTGATCTCGGTCTGCACGGACGAGTGCAGGCCGGCACGCTTGCCCACGAAAACGAGTTCAGCGCCCGGCGGGCAATTTTTCAGCATATCGGCGCTGACCAAGCTATCGTACAGGACAACCTCGGCGTTTGAGAGCCTCTTTAGCCCACGGATCGTAATCAAATCAGCCGCACCCGGACCGGCTCCGACGAAAGTCACGGAGCCAGAATGAGAAAGATTTGATTTTGAATCATACATGATTAAAATGATGACCTATGGCAACTTTAAGCTTTGCATAACGTCAAGCCCAGTTCATCTCTTCCCATTCACCACTACTATGCCCGCCGAGATCGATCCGACCAAACTCACCAAGAACGAGCAGCTCAAGCAGCGTATTCCCACGCTGGCCGGCAACATTGCCGCCACGCTGGCGGATCCGGCCCTCGACAAGTTTTCCGAGGATGACGAGCAGTTCATCAAATTTCACGGCATCTATCAACAGGACGACCGCGACCTGCGCAAGACCGGGAAAAAATACATCGTCATGATCCGCGGCCGCATTCCGGGCGGTGTGATGACCTCGAACCAATGGAAGGTGTTTGATGATCTCGCCACCACCCATGGCAACAACACCCTGCGCGTCACCACGCGGCAGAGCATCCAGTTCCACGGCGTCGTGAAGTCGGGCCTGGGTTCGCTCATCAAGAAGATCAACGACTCGCTGCTCTCCACGCTGGCGGCCTGCGGCGACGTGAATCGGAATATCACCGTCTCGCCGACTCCGATCTATACGAAGGCCCGCGCCGAGGTTTTTGCGGACAGTCTCAAGGTGATGGAAGCACTGGCCCCGAAAACGCCCGCCTACCACTCCATCTGGGTCGATAATGTGCAGTTGAATCTCGATGATCCGGTCAACACCGGCTTCGTCGATCCGCTCTACGGCCAGACTTACCTGCCGCGAAAATTCAAAGTATCTTTCGTCACTCCGCCGTCGAACGATATGGATATTTTCACCAACGATCTCGGCTTCATTGCCGTGACCGAAGGCGACAAACTCGTCGGCTACAATCTCGCGGTCGGCGGCGGGCTGGGCCGCAGCCATGGCAACGTGCAGACTTATCCGCGTCTCGCCGATATCCTAGGCTTTTTCCCACGCGAGAAACTCGTGGAGGTTGCGAAGGCCGTGCTCACGATTCACCGCGATTTTGGTGATCGCACGAACCGCAAGCACGCCCGTCTCAAATACGTCGTGCAGGAACGCGGCGTGGCCTGGGTTCGCGAAGAGATCAACCGTCGCGCCGGGTTGACCATCGCGCCGGTGGTGCCGTTCCGCTTCACCTCGACCGGCGACACCTACGGTTGGAACCGCGCGCTCGACGGCTCGAATTTCCTGACCCTTTTCGTGCAGACCGGACGCATCAAGGATGTGGAAGGCCACCGGATGAAGACCGCGCTGCGGCAGGTCGCGGAAAAATTCCCGAACGTCGAGTTCCGGCTCAGCGGCAACCAGAACGTGATCCTCGCGAACATCCCCGATGCCAATCGCGCCGCGATCACCGCGCTTCTCGCAACGTATGGTGTGAAGACTGAGAATCAGGCTTCTGTGCTCCACGCTGCGTCGATGGCGTGCCCGTCGATGCCGACGTGCGGACTCGGCCTAGCCGAATCCGAGCGCGCTTTGCCCGGAATCATCAATCGCATCGAAAAACTGGCTGCCGAAGTCGGCGTTGCCGGCGAGGAAATAATCATCCGTTCCACGGGTTGCCCGAACGGTTGCGCCCGTCCTTACATGGCGGAGATCGGTTTTGTCGGCAAGGCGCCCGGCAAATACCAGCTCTGGCTGGGTGGCGATGTTTCCGGCACGCGGCTCAATCAGGTCTTCAAGGAAACGATCAAGGAGACCGATCTCGAGACGGAACTTCGTCCCTTGCTCACGCGCTGGAAGGCCGAACGCAAGGCCGGTGAACGCTTCGGCGATTTCGCCACACGCGTGCTGTTGCCCGAAGCCATCGCCGCAGCCGCGGCGGTTGCGGCCGCGAAACCCGCCACGCCGGCGGCACCCGCCAACTGACTTCTTTTTGTACGAGCCCGCTTGCAGGCGACTATTAACCAAGTCGCCTGCAAGCAGGCTCCTACATTTTCCAATCAAACATTCTTTCATGAGCTCCTTCTCTCCCGAACAAATCGCCCGCTGGAACGACGAACTGCGCACCAAGTCGCCACTCGAAGTCACCCGCTGGGCGATCGCGCAGGCTGGTGGCCGTGCCCTCGTCTCCACCAATTTCCGTCCGTACGAAGCCGTGGTGCTCCATCTCGCCACTCAGGCGCAGGCGGATATTCCCGTGCTGTGGGTCGACCACGGTTACAACCGTCCCGCCACCTACAAGCACGCCGAGCAGCTCCGCACCCTGCTCAAGTTGAACATCAAACCCTTTCTGCCCAGGGTCACGCCGGCGCATCGTGACGCGATCCACGGTCCGATCCCCAGTCTCGACGACGAGGCCGGGCTGAAAGCGTTCAGCGCCGTGATGAAACTCGAACCCTTCCAGCGCGGCATGCGTGAGCTTGCGCCGACGGTCTGGATCACCGCGTTGCGCAAGGTCCAGAATCCGAACCGTGCCGGGCTCGATATCGTTTCGCACGACGCCAATTTCGGCGCGCTGAAGATCAGCCCGGTTTTCCATTGGACCGACGCCCAGATGGAGTCCTATCTCACCCAGCACAACCTGCCCAACGAGTGGGATTATTTCGATCCGGCCAAAGCCGATGAAAAACGCGAGTGCGGCCTGCACGCCGCCTGGGGCAAGTCCGCCGCCAACCAAGCTTCCGCCAAATGAGCCGTTACCATCTCGACCATCTCCAACACCTCGAAACCGAGGCGATCCACATCATGCGTGAGGTTGCCGGCGAGTTCGAACGCCCGGCGTTGCTGTTCTCCGGCGGCAAGGATTCCATCTGTCTCTTGCGGCTCGCTGAAAAGGCGTTTCGCCCGGCGGATATTCCGATGCCGTTTCTCAATGTCGACACCGGGCACCACTTTCCCGAGCTGAACGAGTTTCGCGACCGCCGCGCCGCCCAGCTCGGAGGCAAACTGATCGTCCGCAAGGTTGAGGACGCCATCGCCAAGGGCATCGCCGTTCCCGCGCCGGGCGAGATCAGCCGCAACAAGCTCCAGATCCCGACGCTGCTCGCCGCTGTGGAGGAATTCCGTTTTGACTGCGCCATCGGTGGCGCGCGTCGCGATGAGGAGAAGGCGCGCGCCAAGGAACGTTTTTTCAGTTTCCGCGACAGTTTCGGCCAGTGGGACCCGAAGAACCAGCGCCCGGAAATCTGGAACGTCTACAACGGCCGGCTCAATCCCGGTGAGCACATGCGGGTTTTCCCCCTCAGCAACTGGACGGAGATGGATGTGTGGGAATACATCAAGCGCGAGAAACTTGAGGTGCCGTCGATTTATTTCAGTCACAAGCGCCAGTGCGTCCGGCGCGGCAACCAGTGGCTGCCGGTCACCACGCTCATGCCGCCCAAACCCAACGAGAAAGTCGCCGAAATCGTGGTGCGCGTCCGCACCATCGGCGATATCATCAGTACCGGCATGATCGAGTCTCCGGCCAATACCATTGACGACATCATTGCGGAAGTCGCGGCCGCCCGTGTCACCGAACGCGGTTCCCGTGCCGACGACCAAGCCTCCGAAGCGGCCATGGAAGACCGCAAGAAGGCGGGTTACTTCTAATCGTCACTGGCGCCCCCCTCTTGTAGCACCGCATTTTCATTCTCATGTCTCTCCCCACTCCTACCGTCATCGACATTCTCCGTCTGAACACCTGCGGCAGTGTCGACGATGGCAAATCCACCCTCATCGGCCGTCTTCTCTACGACTCAAAGTCCCTGATGGAAGATCAGATTGAAGCGCTCGAACGTTCCGCCGATATCACGGGAGGCGGCCAGATCAATCTCGCCAATCTCACCGACGGCCTCCGCGCCGAGCGCGAACAGGGCATCACGATCGATGTCGCCTACCGCTATTTTGCCACGCCGAAACGCAAGTTCATCATCGCCGACACTCCCGGCCACGTGCAGTACACGCGGAACATGGTGACGGGGGCGAGCAACTCCAACCTCTCCATCGTGCTCGTCGACGCCCGTCTCGGTGTGATCGAGCAGAGCCGCCGCCACACCGCCATCGCGTCGCTCCTGCGCATTCCGCATCTCGTCGTCGCGATCAACAAAATGGACCTCGTCGGCTGGAGCAAGGCCCGCTATGATGAGATCCGCGAGCAATTCGAGGAGTTCCTGCCGCGTCTCGACATCAAGGACGTGAAGTTCATCCCGCTCAGTGCGCTCAATGGCGACAACGTGGTCGATCCCTCGCCGCACACGCCATGGTATGTCGGGCCCACGCTGCTCGGCCATCTTGAGACGGTGCACATCGCCAGCGATTGGAATCTCGATACGTTCCGCCTGCCGGTCCAGTGGGTCAACCGGCCCAACAACCCGAAGGATTCGCGCCTGCATGATTTCCGCGGTTTCAGCGGACAGATCGGCCGCGGCATCGTGCGCACCGGCCAGAAGGTCATGGCGTTGCCCGGTGGCGTGGTTTCGACGGTGAAGGAAATTCACACGTTCGATGGAACGGTGCCCGAGGCGTTTTGCCCGCAATCCGTCACGGTCGTGCTCGAACACGACATCGATGTCAGTCGCGGCAGCATGCTGGTCGGGTTGGACAGCCTGCCCGGCGGCAGCACCGATCTGCACGCCAAGGTGTGCTGGATGCACCCGCGGCCGCTGCAGCGCGGAAAAAAATATTTCATCAAGCACACCACGAGCACGGTGCAGGCGGTGATCACCGAGATCGAGCACAAGCTCGACATGGCCACGCTCGAAGCGTTGCCCGCACCGGCCGAGCTCGCGATGAATGATCTCGGCGAGATCCGGCTCCGCACCGCCAAGCCGATTTACTACGATGGATATTCGGCCAACCGGCTCACCGGCTCCTTCATCATCATCGAGCAGGGCACCAACGCCACCGTGGGCGCGGGGATGCTTTTGCCGCCGACCGAGGTCGTGAAACCCGAGAGCACGGACTACGCGATTTAACGGACAATCCCGGTCACCGTGAAGATCACTGCCAAGCTCGACTACACCTGCCGCATTTTGTGCGAGCTGGCCCGGGAATTTTCAAAAGGTGAACCGGTGCGGATCGAGCAGCTCTCGAAGGCCGAGGGCGTGCCGGCCAACTTCCTGGCGCAAATGCTCGGGGAGTTGCGCAACGCCAAACTGGTGATCAGCCGTCGCGGCACCCAGGGCGGCTTCCTGCTCGCCCGTCCGCCGGCCGAAATCACGCTTTTGGAAATCATCGAAGCCGTGGAAGGAGAGCTGTTCGAATTCAACGGCAATGCCGTCGGGCGTTCCAGTCGCCGGCTGAAGCAGATTTGGAGCGAAGTGCGCGAAGCCGCCGCCGCCAAGGCCCGCGGATACACCCTGGAAGCCATCGCGGCCAAAGTGGACGCGGAGATGTATTATATTTGAATCGGGAGGGGTTGAATCTTTGTACGATTACCGCCGTTACCGGGAAGACTGGAGATAGCCCGATCCGGCTGTCGTTCAGATAGACCAGTCCGCGCCGTCGAGGACCAGCTCGTGGGCCTTGCGGGGGCGGACGATGAGGCTCGTGTCCTTGTAGTAGGCGACACTGTGCGGCGGGATGGATTCCATCAGCCAGACGCTGGCGCCGACGACGGAATGCGCGCCGATGACGGTGTCGCCGCCGAGAATCGTGGCGTGCGCATAGATGGTGACGCGGTCGCCAATCTCGGGATGGCGTTTGATGCCTTTGATCGGAACGCCATGGGTGTCGGTCTCGAAGGATTTCGCGCCGAGAGTGACACCTTGATAAATCTTAACATTCGCCCCGATGATGGCGGTTTCGCCGACGACAACGCCGGTGCCGTGATCGATAAAAAAATAAGGGCCGATGTGCGCGCCGGGATGGATGTCGATGCCGGTGCGCTCATGTCCGTATTCGGTGAGCATGCGGGGGAGCAACGGCACTTTCTGGGCGTAGAGGACGTGGGCCAGGCGTTGAAGCGAGATCGCGAGGACGCACGGGTAGGCGAGGATGATCTCGTCGAGACTGCGGGCGGCGGGGTCGCCGGTGTAGGCGGCGGCGACGTCGGTCTGCACGATGCGGCGGACTTCCGGCAGGGCGCTGAGAAATTCGGCGGTGATCTTCTTGGCGTTGGCGCGGGGATCGGCGTCCTTGGCGTAGCTCAGGCATTTTTCCAACTCGGCGCTCAGGCGTTTTTCGATTTTGCCCAGAAGTTTTTCGAGCCAGATGGGAAGCTCTGCCTGGGTCAGGCCGCTGTCCTCGAAAAACCCTGGGAAGAGCAGATGCATGAGATCGCGGGCGAGTTCAACGACCTTGTCCTGCGAAGGCAGGTTGGCGCCATCGAGGTGGTTGATTCCGCCGCCGAGGGCGTAGGAGGCGAGCAGGGCTTTTTTGATGGCGTCGGAGTGCATGCGGCGCCGGAGACCTTGAGGAGAAGTTGGCCGGGGTCAAATACGCGTGTGGTGGTGTGACCGGTACAGGCTTGCGTAAATGGGACTAGGTATTGCGAAAATAGTGGCGCTTCAAGAAAGCCTTCCCGGAACCGCTCTTGAGGTATTTCTCAAAGGCCCGAGCGGTTTGCTCGTCAGCAAACCCGGTGTAAGCTACGAGGTTCCATGGCTTAAATTTTCGAGTGTGCGGAGATTTGCCAGCATTGTGGTCGGAGAAACGCTGTTTTAAGTCATCGATGATCCCAGCGTAGCGTTGTTGCTGGAAATGGACGCTCTCAAGAATGTAGACGTAGGTCATGGTGGCAGCGTGGGTGAAAAGCCGTCCTTCGCCAAGGCTATGGACGGCAACCTTCGTGTTTCAGATTCCTCAATTGCAGCGGTTCCAGTTAAGGATGGCCTGCCAACCATAGCCCAACGGGCGAAGGTTGGTGCTCGGGACAGGACTCGAACCTGCACGCCTTACGGCACACGCACCTCAAACGTGTGTGTCTACCAATTCCACCACCCGAGCATTTTATCCAACGGAAGGGCGAATTAGGGGAATCGTTGCAATCATGTAAAGCCCCGAAATGCGCTTGCCATGCTCTTTTTGTGCGGGGACACTCCTGCCTCTTCGCGAACCCGACCTTTGCTCGCGGAACATCAAGCACCTCAACCGATCATACCAGGGAACCCTCCCTGTTTTCCGCCCATTCATGGACGACCAGAAGCCCGCCAACGACAGCAACTCTCCAGGTTTGAATAAAATCGATCTGGCCCAGTTGAATAGTTTCACCTTCGGCACGCAGTGGACCGAAGCCAAGGTCTCGGCGCCTTCCCAGCGCCGTGACCGCGACTTCGATCACGGTGGCGACCGCCGCGACCGGCGCGAGGATGGTAATCGCGGCACACCTCCCGGGGGGCAGCGTGATCGACGCAGCTTCCAAAAGCCGGTCGGCGCGCCGGCAGGTCCCGCTGGTGGTGGTACCGGGGCTCCTTCCGGCCCTTCCGGTGCCCCGCAGGGCGACCGGCGTAATTTTGGCCAAGGCGGTGGCGGCTATAATCGTGGCGACCGTCCCCAGCAGGGGCAGGGCGAAGGCTTCCGCGGCGGCCCACGCCGCGAATTTCAAGGTGGCGGGGAACGCCGGGACTATCGCGGCAATGATGCGCCCTTCGAGCGCGGTCCCTACATCAGTCCGTATTTCAACATCACCTGTTATCCCGAAGATGCCGGTTTCGCTGCTCTGGTCAAAGCCGTGCGCACGTCCTGCCGGACCTTCCAATTATTTGAGATCACCAAGGCCGTGTTGGAAAAAAGCGATCGCTTCGTGCTCGTCATCCAACGCAAGACCGAGGAAGGCTCGCATGCTCCCCAAGGCACCGTTCCCGCCGAACCGGCCAGGTCGGGCAAAACCGCGCCGCTGTTTCTCTCGTTGCCGGATCATCTCCCGTTCGAAAACGAAGAGGCTGCCATCCAGCATGTGCTGAAGAACAACCTCGGTCATTTCTTTGAAACGGCTGAAGTCGAGGTCGATCCGCCGAAGGGAAATTTCCCGATCATCAACAAGTGCAGCATCACCGGCGAGCTGCTCGGGCCGCCCAACCACCATCGCTACCAGCATGTGCTGCAGCAGCATCATGCCACCAAGCTTGCGTCGCGCATGTCGTTCGAACAATTCCGCGACAGTGTCGTCTCTGTGCGCGAGCCGGAGATCGTTCAGCAATGGATGGACAAGATGAAAAAAGTCATCCGTTACACATGGAAGCCCATCGCACCGAAACCGGCTCCGGCGCCCGTCGTCGCCGGGACCGAGGCTGCCGCTCCTGTCGCCGAAGCTGCTTCCGCCGTTGAGACACCGGCGCCAGCTCCGGCGGAAACGCCCGCACCGGCACCCGTTGCCGAGATGCCGGCCGGTCCGAGCTTCGATTCATTCGACGAGGCCCGCGGCTATCTGCTGACACATGCGAAGGACAAGGTTGTTCGCGCCCTTGAGACGATTCGCTTCCACGGCAAACTGCTCGAGAAATTGCCCCCGGGCGAAATGAAACGCGCCATCGAGGGACATGTTGAGCGTCAGCGTCGCTTCCCCCTCGACACCGCCAACGCCCTGCGCGGCCGCTTGCGGCGCGAAGGTTTCACGATCTTCAAGAAAGGCTCGCGCGGGGTTTCCTATGTGTGCGCCGTCAAACGCCACTTCCGGGTGCCCGGCCAGGTGTTCTCCGTCAGCATCACCGGTTTGATCGAGTTCATTGAGAAGAACCCGATGATCCATGTGAAGGATCTGCCGCTGAAATTCCTGAGCATCGATCTGGCGGCCGCGATCGCCGCCACTCCGGTGCCCGAGGGGACCACCGCCTCGCCGATGCCCCACGTCGCGCTTCCGCCGGAACAGGCGGATGCCTTGCGCAAGATGAACAACGATCTGCGCTGGCTGGTGACCGAGGGCTATGTGACGGAATTTTCCGACGGCAAGCTCTTTGCTCCGCCGCCGATGGCACCGCAGACCGCGAAGAAGGGTGAGGAACACGGGGAAGAACACGATCCCGTGGACTTCCCGGAAGCCCAAGCCGTGGTGGCCCCGCCCGCCGCCCCCGCGGCCGAGGCGGCCGCTCCCAGCGCGGAGCCGGCTGTGGCACCGGATGTGCCCGCCGAAACCGAGGCACCCAAGCCCGAAGCCCAGGCTTAAAAACTTTCAAGCCCGCTCAAGTGAGCGGGCTTTTTTATGCCGGCGTTTGGCCAGTGGCGGAGCGGCTACCGGGGTCATTTCTACCGCAGTGCAATTCTGTGCCGGTCTCCGTCCACGATGGAAAGCGTCAGATGGAGGTTTGTCGGCGGAAGCCAGCCACCGGTTTTTTCCGGCCACTCGACAGCAAGCACCCAGGGGCGGACGAGAAACTCTTCCAGCAGGAGCGATTCGACCTGAAGCTCGTTTTCCAGGCGATAGGCGTCGAGATGGACGAGCGTGCGGTCGGCACCCCGATAAACCGTGTAGATGGCGAAGGTGGGGCTGGTCACATGCTCCCGCACGCCCAGACCGAGGGCGAGACCTTGGACGAAAGTGGTTTTGCCGACGCCCATGTCGCCATGCAGCGCCAGGGTGGAATCCGGCGGCAAAGCAGCGGCCAATTCTGCCGCGATCAGGCGGGTTTCCTCGGCCGAAGCTGTCGTGATTCCCTGGCGAAGCCGGTCGAGAATGCTCATGGCGGTGCATTCCTCCGTCCGGTCCGGTTAGCGCAGGTGCTCATAGCCATGCAGGGATTTCCAGTCGACGTGTCCGGGCTCGATCTTTTTGGAAAAATGCCCGATCCGATGCAGCGGGGTGGAAAAAACTTTCTTCCAGCGCGCGGCGAATCTCGCGGCATCGGTCCGCGCCCGCACCACAAAGAGCAATTCGTAGTCCTCGCCGTCGGTGAGCGCATGCACCCAGGCGGGTTGGCGGCTGTGTTGCGCGGCGGCTTCGGCGGCGGCGCTCACGGGCAGGGCGGCGGGCAGGATCGAGGCAAGCAATCCGGCGGGTGTGAGCGCCTGCACATCCTTCGCGATGCCGTCACTCACGTCCATCATGGCGGCTACTTCCGGTTGTTTGGCCAACCAAGCGCCCTCGGCCAACCGGGGTTGAAATGAATAATGATGGTCCTGGCGCGAACCACCCAGCCGGCCGGTGACAAAGAGATGGTCGCGTACCCGGGCACTGTTGCGGGTGATGACGCGCGGTCCCGTCGCCTCGCCATGCAGCGTGAGGAACGCGCCGAAAAATCCGGCGGGCGCCTGCGTGATATCACCGCCGACAATTTTCACCCGATAGCGCCGCGCGCAGGCCGCAAGACCGAGATAGAATTCGCGCAACCAGGCCACGTTGGTCGCCGGTGCCAGCGCGAGCGACAGTACCGCCGCCACCGGCCGCCCGCCCATGGCGGCGATATCGCTCAAGTTGCGCTTGAGCAGTTTTGCCCCCGCCGCGCGCGGCGGCACGGCATCGTCGAAGTGCTGGCCGTAAATCACCGGATCAGTCGTGACGAGTTGGGCGCGTCTGGTCGGCGGAAGGACCGCGCAATCATCGCCGATGCCGAATGGCGTGCGCGGGCTGACCTTGCCCAGCCAGCGCCGTACTTCGGTGATGAGCCGGAGTTCGCCGTGGGCGGCGACAGACTGGCGGTGCGTGGCGGTGAAAATCTTCATGGGGATCAAGCTGACAACCCGGCGAGCAGGGCGATGATGGTGTTCAGATTGAACAGACCATGGGCGATCATGGGAACCCGAACATCGCCGGTGCGTTCGTAAGCCAGGGCCAGCATCACGCCCAGTGTCGCCAGCGGGAAAAAACCGGCCAGATTGAAATGGATGAGACCGAAGAAGCTTGCGCTTACACTGAGTGCGATTGTCCGGCCGAAGCGCTGCCGGAGAAAATGATAGAGTCCGCGGCGAAAAAACATTTCTTCATTTATGGGAGCAAGCACACAGGCCACCACAAACATGCCCGTTAGGACGAAGGGCGACCGGGTGTTTTTAAAAATAGCAATGGAGTCCTGCGGCTCGATCGGTACTCCCAGCAGGCTGAGCAGGCTGGTCCAACCCCAACTGACCAATGCGACCAAGGCAAACGCGGTGATCCAGGTGATGAATCCCGCCCCCGCTATTTGTTTCCAGCCGTACCGATCGGGAGCGGGACTGGCCGGAGCAGGCGGTGTGGTATTGTAGTCGGCGTAAAGTCCGGCGCGCACCAGGGAGAAAAGCGGCCAGGCGAGCAACCCTCCACCATGGGTGGCCAGGCCATTCACGACCATTCCGAGGCCGGGCTGATCCGATGAGGTTTTGATGGTGCCACCAAGAAAATGCGTGAGCAGGCCCTGACTGACGATCACGAGCAGGATAATCAGAATAAAAAGCAGGGCGGCCTCGGGGGCTGACACCGGCCAATAAGCCAGCCGGCCCGACCACGATCCTGTCGGTTTGAAACCAGGGAGGTTGAAGGAACGTCCCAGCAGCATGCCACCGAATGCGCGCGCCAGGATTTCCAGACTGATGAGAGTTATTTGGAACGAAGACAGATCCACGATGGTCTTGAATCAACCGGTTTCCCGTCCAAGGGGAAGCTGAACTTTACATGGATCATCTACGAAACAGCCGGATTGAGGGCGAGAAGCGAACCGCATGGCCGCTACCACGGCGAACACAAGCGGATGGCAGACGCGGGAATTTTACATCGGTTTTTATCATCCGTGCTCTTAGACATTGCGAAACGTCCATGCCTCACTACTTAATGCGGACTGTGAATGTCTCCTCCCTGAGATCCAAAATTTTAACCCTGCTCGCCCTGAGCGCCACGCTGGGCCTGACGCTAGGCAGGGCGGCCAGCCAGTTGGACAGTTTGCTGAAAGATTCGCCCTTTGGCTCGGCCAAGTCCACCCAGGCATCCGATGCCGGCAACCAGCCGGTCGAGTTTCGCGGTGTGTCGGAAGAGAACGGTCAGGTGCTCTTCAGTATTTTCGACACGGCGACCAAGCGGTCCCGTTGGGTGACTTTGAACGATACCAGCGGCGATGTGGTGGTGAAGAGCTATGATGCCGAGGCCCACACGGTGGCTTTGGAGCAAAATGGCCGCACGCTTTCCCTGACGTTGAAGAGCGGACCAAAAATAGCGCAGCAAAACATACCGCCGCCGATGCCGCCCGGCCTGCCCGGAGCCAATGGCACGCAGGGACAAATCATGCCCAATGGCGCGGCCCGAGGCCCCGAGGCGCAACGCTTGCAGCAGATCGCCGAGGAAATCCGCCGGCGCCGTGCATTGCGCCAGCAAGCGCCGCAGTCGCCACAGATGCCCATGCCTTCACCCAATGCTGTTCCGGGCATGGGCGGACCGATGCCGACACCGGGCACGGGCACCAACACAGGCGGGCCGGTGCCTATGCCTGGTACCGGTTCTGGACCGGTCCCGACAGGGACCCCCAATCCAGGCTCTGGTCCGGTTCCAACTTATCCTCAACAACAATGAAACTAAAAACTTCAGTCCGCGCCTTTACCCTGATCGAAATTCTTGTCGTAGTAGCCATCATTGGTCTCTTGGCCGGTATTTTGCTCAGGGGTGTTGGCAATTCTTTCGATAAGGCTCAGATCAGTGCGGCTCGCATCGCGGTTCAAACCAGTTTGCGAACTTCATTGGATAAATATAAATTGGATATGGGCAGCTATCCTAGTACCTCCGAAGGATTGGCCTCATTGCTCGTTGCTCCGGCCAGTGGCGCTGAAAACTGGCATGGACCCTATGTGGAAGCGGACGGAGGAAAACTCGGATTGGATCCGTGGAACGAGCCCTACCAATACCGCTTTCCCGGCACCCACAACAAAAACAAGTACGATCTGTTTTCCAAGGGACCCGACAAAACCGAGGGGACGGAAGACGACATCGGCAACTGGTGATTTCAGTCGCCATGAAGCTTGGGCTACATCGCGCCGGAGCGCGCCGGTCAGCCTGTCGCGGATTCACGCTGATCGAGATCTTGCTGGTGCTGGCTTTGCTCAGCCTGCTGGTTACCCTTTTTATCGCGAGTGCGTCAGATCTGTTTCGCTCCCACGAAAAGACGATCAACGATGTTTTTTGGGAGGCGGTGCAGGCCGCGCGCTTGCAGGCCGTCGAAGGAGACCGGACGATCGAGTTGCGCTACGACGAAAAGAAAAACCAAGTGCAGTGGGGCAGCGGGGAAACCGCCGCGACTCGGCCCTGGCCGGGTAAGAAGCTGGATTTCCTCCCGGTGGACAAGCACGACACGATGCTGCTGGGCGGCCAACTGGTCGATGTCGGGGGTATGCCGGTCGTGAGGTTTTATGCCGATGGTTGCGTAGAAAACTTCCGGGCGCAATTGACCGCGGCCGACGGTGCGATCACCCGTTTGGAAATCGATCCGTGGACCTGTGCTCCTATCATTCGCAAAACCCCATAATATGCGCATGGCGATTTTTTTCCAGTCACGCCGTGGTTTCACTTTGATCGAGGTGCTGATCAGCCTCGCCATCTTTGCCCTGGCCGCCGTGGTGCTTTCGGCGGCGTATCTGAATATCATCAGCAGCTACAGCGATATGGGCGCCCGGCAGCAGAATGAGGAGGATTGGAAATGGCTGCGGCTGACCGTCCTGTTCGAACCCGATCGGAAAAAAATCGAGGATGGCGGCCGGATCGTCCTGCCGGAAGGCCAGCAACTCGTCTGGACAGCGAAGATTGACCCGACCGACGTGGCGGATTTGTTTCGCGTGACTTTGACCGGCGAAACGGCGCAGACCACCGGTCCGGAGGCTTGGAAACGCAGCCAGACCCTGCAACTGCTGCGACCGACCTGGTCCGATCCGGCTGAACGCGAAAAACTCCGTGAAGTCACCCGGCAACGGCTGCTGAAGCAGCGCACCCAATGAAACCGGCGCGGCCAAATTCCGGCGTGTCGGCGCGTGGCTTCACACTGATCGAGCTTTTGCTGGCCATGGCGATTCTCTCCATGCTGGTGACGGCGTTGTTCACCTTTGTTTTTTCCATGGGAGAAATCTGGGGTCGGGGAGGGGAGAAGCGGCTTTTCGGCCAGCATGTGAATGCCGTAACCCGCCATGTGGAATCGATGTTGCGCCGGGCCGCCTGGCCGCATGGCGGTGCAGGTGCGGACGAACCTTTCACGGTGCGCGAGGTGCCTACCGCCGACAGCGGCAATGCCAATCTGCTCGGATTCACCCTGCTGGAAGGCGACCGGCTGATGCGCTGGCCGGAGACTGATCTGCCCGAGGTGGAGTGCAACCTGGGCGTGGAAAGAGACCACGGACTCATGCTCTATTGGCGGTCCAGTCTGGAGAAACATGACAAGAACGATCCGCCCCGCTCCGTGGTGATTTCTCCGCTCGTCACTAAACTGACCTATGCGTATCACGATGCCAACGGCGATACCTGGCAGAAGGATGACAATTTGCATAAAGGGCAGTCGGGCGAGTGGGTGCTGCCCGACCGGTTGATCATCGTCTTCAAACAGGATATCAAGGGCGAAGACCAAACTGTACGCACATTCGAAGACCAACGTGTGCTCACCCTGCCGCCGGGAGCAGGCGGCGTCGCATTCTGATGCAGACCGGTGCACCTCGTTCCATTGCGGCTGAAGTCTCCCGTGCGGCGCAGCGCGGCTCCGTGATCATTTTTGTGCTCGGCGTGATTTTGCTTACCGCTTTCTTCCTCACGCGGCTGATGGACCGGGCGGCGGTGGAGTTGGCGGCGGAAAGCAAGGCATCGAGCCGGACGGCCATGCGCCAGGAAGCCTATTCCGCGATGGAAGCGAGCCTGGCGGTGCTCGCCGATTATGCGGCGGCGGATAACGGACTTCACGCGACCGAGCAGGGCTGGGGCCGGCCGCTCGACTTGATGGATTATACGCCGACTGCCGGTTACAAAGTGGATGTGACCGTGGAGGATGAGACCGGAAAAATCTCGCTGCCGACGGTGGATGAAACCGTTTTGCGCGGTTACCTCGACGCCATTGGCTGTCCCGCGACATCCCTCGACGGGCTGGTGGATGCGCTGATGGTCTGGACCAAGGCGAATTATGTGCCGCAAAGCGGGGAATACAGTGCGGAAAGCTTTGCCGGATCGGCTCTGCCCTACAAGGCGCCGCAGCGGGCCTTGCGTTCGTTTGAGGAATTGCGCGCGATTCCTGCCGCGCAAAAGGTTTTTTTTGACGAGCAAGGTCATTGGAACGAGCTGGGCCAGCAGTTCATGGCCGGGGCCTCGCTCTTTCAGTTTGCGGCGAGCAATGTGAATTCGGCCCGGCCCGAGGGGATGCTGGCGCTCGGGCTGGATGTCCCCCATATCGATTCCTTGGTTCAAGCCCGGGAAGCCAACCGGTCGAGCAATTCCTTTTATCGGTCCGCCGGGGAATTATCCACGATTTTTGGCAAGGATGCGCCACCGCCCACCGGCATGGGGGCGGACGCGATTTGCCTGCACCTCATCATCAAGGTCATGAAAGGCTCCCGGGAATACCAGCTTGATGCCTGGGTGAGTCCCGCTGGTGCCAACCGGGGAGCCCCGCCCCAGCCGCCGGCCGGGCTCGGACTCAACGGCGAGTCCGCCACCGATGCCGCTGCGCAAATTCCAGCGAAAAGAACTTCGCCGCGCAATAAAGTGGACTCTCCCTTTCAGATATTGGAACTTCAGGAGAACCACGGGACCTAAAGAAAGACTCGGATGATTTCCACCGCCCCCCAACCTTCCACTTCCTTTGTCCGGACGCAGTCAGTTGTGCTGCTGCCCGGGGAGAAATTCTTTGTGCGCCGGATTCAACTGGCTCCCGGCCAAAACGCGGCCGAGCAGGTCGAGCTGGCGCTGGAGACCTTCGGACCGTTTTCCCCGGGTCAGATTTTTCACGGCTTTTGCCCATCGCGCGATGGCAAGCAGGCGCTGCTGTTTGCCGCCTACCGGAAAAATTTCACCTCCGAGGAGATCGCTTCCTGGACGACGGCCGATGTGGTGCTGCCGGAATTTGCCCTTTGGCTCGCGCCGGCGTCCGCCCCGCCCGCCGGGGTCTGGCTCCATGAACACAATGACGGGTTGCAACTGATCGCCTGGGATGGGAACGATTTGCCGGCCGGCCTGCTTTTCCGAAAAACCGATGTCACCACTCCCGAGATCGCTACGCGGGAATTGCTGGAGGAAGCGGCGAAGCGCTTCGGTGTGCCAGCCGGTTCGCCGCGCCATTTGGGCGGCAATTTTATCATCGATAAGTGGAGCAAGGAAGGTCTCAGCCTGAAGCTCGACAAACCCGGCCAGACGATGGCGGCGCAGTTGCCCGTGGCCGCGGCCCGCAGCATGGATGTGCGCGACAAGGCGGAGCTGGTCAGTCTTTCGCAGCAGCAAAAGCGCAATTTGTGGCTCTGGCGGGCGTTTGCCGGCATGGCCGCCGCCTTGGCGCTGTGCGCCGTGGCGGAAATCGGTCTGCAAGTGGCGGGCAGTCTTTTGGAACGGCAGAAGGCGGTGGTGCAGGCAAATACCCCCGCCGTGCAACAGATTGAACAGGCCAGCTCGCTGGCCGCCCGCATGGAGCAGATGGCCGGACAGCGTCTGAAACCGTTTGAGATGCTGGCGCTGATCAACGCCCAGCGGCCACATTCGATGACATTTGTTTCGGCTTCGACCAGCAGCTCGACCCAAATGGATTTAAAAGCCGAGGCGACGAACGTTGCCGACATGAGCAATTTCGATTCGGCCCTGCGCAAGACTCCCGGGATCGAGAAGGTTGAATTGAGCAATCAGAGCAGCCAGGCGTCCGGTGTCACCTCCTTCAATCTCAAGGTGGTCTTCAAGGCGGGATTTTCTTTGGAGGGAGGCGGCAAATGAAAAAGTTCTTCAACGCAAAATCCGTCCGCGAGCGTGTGCTCATGACCGCTTTTCTGCTGATTGCGGTGGTGACATGGGGATCATCCCTGCTCGGCCGAACGCGCCTGCTCCAAAGCGAGTACAGCGCCACGGGCGCCGAACTTGCCGATCAAATTACCTGGCTGAAGAACAAGGCGCAGGTGGATGAACGCACCAAGAAAGTCACCGCCCAGCTTGATCCCGCCAAAACCCTCAATGCCACGCAGGCGTTCGCCGAGGTAAACCGGCTGGCGCAGGGACTGCCCGTCGAGATGGGGCAGGCCCGCACGGTCGGCAAGGCAAACTTTGCCGTAAACAATCTGCAGGTGACGATTCGCCGGACAGATTGGAGGCCTCTCCTGAAGTTTTATGCCGATCTCAGCTCGAAGGCTCCCTATCTCGGTATCGAATCCTGTTCTTTTGCCCTCGATCGCGGTGCGCCGGGTCTGTTTACGGTTGTACTGCGGATTTACTCCGTCGAAGTGCTGAAACCAGCCGCCAAGCCGTGAGGTGAGGGCAAAGGTGCTGTGCGCAAACCGAGAATCCGGTTCAGCGTTTCGCCAGCGCCTGTTTGAGCGCCGACGCGACATTGGCCGGGACGAAATGCGCGATGTCGCCGCCGAGTTGGGCGATCTGCTTGACCAACGAGGAGCTGGTGTAGCTGTAGGCTTCCTTGGGCATCACGAAGATGGTCTCCACCTGCGGATCGAGATGGCGGTTCATCAGAGCCATGTTGAATTCGAACTCAAAATCCGACAGCGCGCGCAGGCCGCGGATGATCGCCTGCGCCTGTTGTTTTCGGGCAAACTCGACGAGCAGGCCGTCGAAGCTCACGACATCCACGTTGGGCAGTTGGTTGAGATTGGCCCGGATCAGCTCGACGCGCTGCTGGGTGCTGAAGAGGGCGCTTTTCGGGGTGCTGATCGCCACGGCCACGGTGACACGATCAAACAGCTTGGCGGCGCGCTGGAGCACGTCGAGGTGCCCATTCGTGATGGGATCAAAGGTGCCGGGATAAATGCAGAGTCTCATGCGCGGTCGGGTGCCGGAAGACAATGACAGCGGGCGACCGATGGCGAGGAAGTTTTCCAAGCAGCCATCTCGGATGTTGCCAAGATCCCGGCACGCGGCTCGACTGCATCCGATGCGTTTTACCTTGGCCAACTGGCTGACCGTATCCCGGGTTCCTGCGATGTTTGCCATCGTCTGGCTGATGGATCGTGGCACGCCCTGGGCGCCGACGATTGCGTTTTGGCTTTTCATTGCGGCGGCGTTGACCGACTGGTTTGACGGCATGATCGCCCGGGCGCGCGGCGAGGTGTCGTCCTTCGGCCGGTTCATGGATGCGGTGATCGACAAGGTGATGGTGATCGGCCTGATGATCGCGCTGGTGGTGGGCGATTACTTTGAGAAGAGATACGAGCCTTATGCCCTGGCACTGCTCCTCTGCATCCTTGGCCGGGAGTTTTTGGTTTCCGGCATGCGCATGGCGGCGGCCACCAAGGGCCTGATCGTCGAGGCGGACACGGGCGGCAAAATCAAGACCTTCGTGCAGCTCAACGCCATCGGCTGGCTCCTCGGGGCGCGGATGTTTGGCAAGGATTACGCGGATCTGTTTCCGCCGGGCGACCGCGAGATTGTCGATGTCATCCAATATGGCGGGATGGGCCTCTATGTGCTGGCGGCGGTGCTGACCATCACTTCGGGTATTTCGTATTTTCGGAAGCACGGCCACGTCGTGCTGGAGTGAACATGAAACTTGCCGAACCCACCTGGCTGCGCCGGTTGCCATCGAAATTTGTGATCGGTGTTTCCACCCTTGGCCCACTCGGTCTGCGGCTGCCGGCACCCGGTACCTGGGGCTCGGCGGCCGGCCTGCTTTACACGTTGCTGCTCTTTCGGCATCTGAGCTGGGCCGAAACGGTCGTTTATACTTTGATCGCGAGCTATGTCGCCGTGGCATTCACGGGCGAGGCCGCGAGACGGATGGGCCGCATCGATCCGGGCGAGGTGATTCTCGATGAATTTGTGGTGATGCCGCTGGTCTTTCTCGGCTGGCACAGCGGCTACACCGCGCATCTGCCCGACTGGGCGGTGGCGCTGGCCGGCTTCGGACTGTTCCGTTTCTACGATATTCTGAAACCGCTCGGCATTCACCGGCTGCAATCCTGGCCGGGCGGATGGGGGATCGTCGTCGATGACGTCGCCGCCGCCTTGGCGGCGTGCATCACATTGCACCTCGGCGCATGGCTTTGGGCGATGCGGTGAACGATTTGCGGTGGATCGAACCCTCGGGCTGAGCCGCGCTCGGACAAAAAGGCCCATCCGGAGGGTTCGCTCTACCTGGAAATGCACGCCTGACATTTCATCTTAATTCATCTACTGGCAGTGCATGCCCCAACCGCCCAAACGCATTCTCCTCATTAACGGACATCCGGATCAGGAAAGTTTCAACTTCGCGCTCGCGGCGGCTTACAAGGCGGGAGCGGTGGCAGCGGGATTCGAAGTGAGGGAGCTCGTGATTCGCGACCTTCAGTTCAGCCCCAACCTCAGCTTTGGCTATCGGCAGCGCTGCGAGCTGGAGCCCGACCTGCTTCGTGCGCAGGAGTGGATCAAGTGGGCGGACCATCTGGTCTGGGTTTTTCCCGTATGGTGGGCCGGGCTTCCCGCGCTGCTCAAAGGCTTTCTTGACCGGACCTTCTTGCCCGGCTTTGCGTTTCGCAAACGCGAGGATTCCGTGTGGTGGGACAAGCTGCTCACCGGCAAATCCGCCCGGATCATATCCACCCTGGATCAGCCGGCTTGGTACTACTGGCTCGTCTACGGCGCACCCAGCCATCGCGCCATGAAGAAATGCATCTTGGGGTTTTGCGGCATAACTCCGGTACGGATCACTTCCATCGGGCCATTGCGACTGTCGAAGCCCGCTACCCGCGGGAAGTGGCTGCAAAAAGCAAACCGACTGGGTGCGCAAGGCGGGTAAAATCGGCAAGCCGATCGTCGTTTGATCATGATGTCCCGTCGTACCGGTAGCCCACGCCATGGACGGTCGCGATGGTCTTGGGGTCATCGGGCACCGGCTCCACTTTTTTGCGCAGTTGCGCGACATGCTGGTCGAGCGTGCGCGTGGTGCCGTAGTATTCGATGCCCCAAACGGCGTTGAGCAGCGCGTCGCGCGTGAGAACTTCTCCGGGGTGAGCGGCGAAGACTTCGGCCAGTTTCAATTCGCGCGCGGTGAGCGCCGACGTCCGGCCCGCCACTTCGACCGTAAATTTTCGGCGGTCGATCTTGGCGGGGCCCAGATGAAATGCTGGAGGCAACTCGGGCATGGTGGGCGCGGGACTTCCAGCCCGGAACCGACGCAGCAGCGCTTCCACCCGGGCGAGCAGTTCATGCACGCCAAAGGGTTTGAGCACGTAATCGTCGGCCCCGAGTTTCAGGCCCACCACCTTGTCGATCTCCTCGCCCTTCGCCGTGAGAAACAAGATCGGCACCTGACTGCCGCCGCTCCGCAAGATTCGGCAGACATCGTAGCCGCTTTGCTTCGGCATCATCACATCAAGCAAGACGAGATCGTATTTTTGCTGCGGGAAAAGCTGCAGGGCCTGCGCGCCATCGCTGGCGGCGGTCACGGCAAAGCCGTCGCTTTCCAGCGTGGCAATCAGGCCAAGCCGGATGTTGCTGTCGTCCTCGGCAATGAGAATGCGTGCTTTCATGGCAGTTCGAGAATGAAGCCGGCGCCGCCGCCCTCGCGGGGCTCATGACGCAATTCGCCGCCGAGCCCCCGGGCGAGCTGTCGGGCGATGCTCAGGCCGAGGCCGGTCCCGGTTTTTTCAGCGGTGAGCGTGTCGTCCACACGGTGAAACTTCTCAAAGATCCGCTCCCAATGTTCGCGCGGCACTCCGGGACCGCGGTCAAGCACGCGCACGATCGCGCCACCACCGGGCCGGGCCACGAGTTCCACCGTCACCTCGCCACCCGAAGCGCCGTACTTGGCCGCGTTGTCGAGCAGGTTGAGGAGAATCTGTTCGAGCGCATCGCGGTCAGAAGTCACCGTCAGTTGCTCTCCGGGCAGATTGCGCTGCAAAGCCACACCGGCTTCCGCCAACCGCGGTTGCTGGGTGTCAAGCAGGCGGTTGAGCTCGGTCCCCAGTTCCAGGGAATCATGCGCGTATTTTTTCTTTCCCTGCTCCAGCCGGCTGAAATCAAGCGCATTGCCGACGAGCCGGGCGAGCCGTTGGGTCTCGCGGCCGATGGTGCGCAGGTATTCGACGCGCTTGGCTTCGTCGGCCACCCGTCCCTGCTCCAGCAATTCGGAATACAGCCGGATCGTGGTCAGCGGGGTTTTGAATTCATGCGATACATTGGCCACGAACGAAGTTTTCTGCGCGGCCTCCGCTTCACTCTGGCGCGCCTGCCGGAGCAGCAGCGAGCCGCCGGCAATGATCGCGGTCAAAAAAATTGCGACCAACAGGGAGCCGATCAAAAAGTAGCCGCCTCCGACCGAACTGTCGCGTTCCGCCACTGGCACAAACGCCACCACTTCCCAGCCCGGCAGCAAGTCCGCCTCGAGCGGCACCCGGATCGCCGGTTCGGCGGAGCGCGACACCTTGGACGCCAAGGTCCATGGATCAGCTCGCGGTACCGCTCCTGCCTGATGCAGAACCCTGCCCTGTTCATCGCGCAAAGCATAGCCTTCGTCGGCGGAAATTTCCGCAGGCAATGTTCCGCCCAGCCGGCTGATGAGCGCGGCCATTTCCAGCTCCACCCCGCATACTTCTCCCCGGTCCGGCGCCTGGACCCAGCCGAGCAAATGCAGCCGGCCTTCGACTTTCAAAGGCAGCCAGCCCCGGCGGGAGGGAAACGAGGGAGCATCTTTGCCCGCTTGATCAGCCAAGAACAGACGGTCCACCTTGCCCTCGGAATCCCCCGCCACTTTTAGTCGCTCCGACTGCTGGTAGGCAGCGGGAGCAGCCGAGCTGGCATAGTTGCCTTTTGCCAGTTCCTGTACGTCGCGACGGGCGTTCTGCAACTTGGATACGTTGGCCGCCACTTCCTGTCGCGCGCGAGGCTCCTCGGCTTTTTTCAATTGCTGGCGTTCGTCCAACGAAACGGCGTTGTTTTGCACAACATCATCTGACCGCCACGGCGGTGAGTCCGTGAGGGCGCGGCCGAAACGCCGCAGAAAACCGCGGCGGTCATCGTCCGTCGTACCTGGGGATGGGCGCAAGATCCGTCCCTCGGCCGCGCAGCGGAAAACGGTACGCACGAGTGGATTTGATTTTTCCAGTTGATCCAACTGTTGCTCGGTTCCTCCGGAAAATTCCGTCGCCAGGAGATCCAAGAGACCGTTCTGCACGTCACCAACCAGGAGTTCGACATTTTCGGCGATCAACCGGGCCCGAGCCGCCACGGCGGCGCGACGCGCCTCCTCGGCATAAGTCGCCCGCTCCGTCAGCCTGGCCTGCTCGTGCCGCAGGAGAACGATGGCCCCGACGCCCACGCCGAGGGTGGGCAAAAGCAGCAGGAGCCAGTAGGCAAAAATACGGCGTGACGCGGGAGACACGGGAGAAGGTTAGAGTGCTTGGCTATGATGATGCAACGCTGCGACGCGGATTTTCCTGACCCGATTTGAAACGGGCGTTGGTGGAACCCGCTTTGGAGACGGGTTCCATCTTGCAGCCTGAAATCAAAACTATCGGGTGGACGACGAATTCTGCTGTGTCATCACCTGCTGGCTTTCGGCGCGGTAGGATTTGCGCCGGGCGTTGTCCAAACCGTCGCGCTTGATCCGTTCGGCTTCCGGCGCGGCGGCGGCGGCAAAAGACTGCACCGTGGCATTGTTGTAGACGTCGCCGATTTTCTTCAGTTCGTCGGTGCGTTGCCGAAGCAAGCCGGCCGCTTCTTCCTTGCGCCCCTTGTCCACCAGTTCGATGGCCTGGTCCTTCGCCACGGCGAGCAGATTGACCGCATAATCCGCCTGTACCCGGTGGTCGGCCGAAGTGATCACCAATTTGCGGTCGGAACTGAACTGCACCTTGCGCTGCGCAGTGAGCGTGGTCGTGCGCCGGTTGAGCGCGTCCTCGTAGCTGACATTCGCGCGGGCGATTTCGCGCTCCGATCCCGCCTCCGACGGAGAAACTTCCACCTCGATGAGAGCAAATTTTTCCTGGCCGCCGTAGAGCTGGCTGAGCGTCAACTCGGCGTGCTGACCGCGGATGAGGCCTTCGCGGCCAACAAAAGCGAGCGGACGCACTCCCTCGGGAAACTCGATTTCGATAATCACGCGGCGGGCGACGACACTGAGCACATCGCCCAGCTCAGCCGCAAAGATGCGCGGGAGATCGGAACTGTTTTCGACGAAATACGTATTGCCATCGCTGCGTTGTGCGAGACGGGCCATCAGGTCCTCGTTGTAGCCAAGGCCGAGACCGATGGTAGTGACGGAAATTCCTTCCTTCATCAGCGAATGACCCAGACGTCCGAGTTCCTCCGGCGAACTCGGGCCGACATTGGCCAGACCGTCGGAAAGAAGGATGACACGGTTTACACAGCGATTGTCCTCGATGTGTTTGCGCAGCTCGGCCGCACCGCAGGACACGCCGCCGTGGAGCGCGGTGTTGCCGCGGGCCTCAATCCCGCAAATGGCCGCCTCGAGCCCGCGCGCCCGGCCCACGCGTTGCGCGGGCACGATGGTTTCCACCTCGGTATCAAAAGCGATGATTGAGATGATGTCGTCCGGGGCGAGGCTGCGCACCGCGACAAGCGCGGCCTCACGGGCTTTGGCGATCTTGTCGCCACCCATGGAGCCCGAACGATCAATGACCAGCGCGAGATTAACGGGAAGACGTGATTCACGTCGCGGCGGTCTCAGACAGTCGAGGCCGATCTTGATCACGGCGCGTTCGGTGGATTCGGCCGGCAGCACGCCGCGATCAATATCGAGGCCGAGTCGCACGGTTTCTGGATCGGACGCATTGGCGAAAAGCGAGACTGCGCCGGCGAGCGCAATTGCGAGGTGGGAGACGAGATGGGATATTTTCATGGTTGGTTTTGGATTACATCCATGAGTTAACCAGAAAACCCGTTCGCGCTTGTCAGCGGACGGTAAGGAATTTGTCAGGAAATTGTCATCCCGAAGACTGCGCCCCGCTGGATTTTGTGCATCTTCCAAGCGTCCCGTCGCAAAGAACCGCATTTGGCTTCAGTTTCGGCCCAAAATGCCGATGAAGAAGTCGGACCGTCCGCCATGGCAGGCGGCTGCCGGGCATTGGGGCGCTCCATCACCAATGGCCTTCATCCTCCTAGTTGATCCGGACCCAGTCGCGCAACGAGCCATGCGCGGCATTTTGGTGCGGGGCAAACACCGCTTTGTGGCGGTCGAAACCGCCTTGGAAGCGTGGGAGTTTGTCCGCCGCAACGTGAAGATCGACCTGGTGCTGACGGAGTTGAAATTGAAGGGCGACAACGGGCTTTCCCTGATCCAACGGCTGAAGGGCGACTGCTGCCTGAACCTGCTGCCGGTGGTGGTGTACACCGCCTATGGCGACAGAGACAGCGTCAAGAACAGCCTCGCGCTGCATGTGCAGAATTTCCTGGTCAAACCCTACCATGACGATGCCATCTATACTGAAATCGCCAAGGCCGGAGAAAATCCATGGCGGCTGCAACACTTCGAGGAGGAAAAGACATTCTGCCAGATGATGGGTTTCACCATCGAAGGCCTGCACCAGATGCTCGAGAGCCTGCGCACGGCCCTCGATGTGGCGAAACCCCAGCTTAAAAAATGGGCCGTGATGCAGTCCGGTCAGCCCATCCTCGATGAGCTGGCGATTCACTCGGCCCGGGCGGAGGAGCTGGGTGCCTGGGGTGTGGTCGCGTGCCTGAAGGTGCTCAACGCGAAAGCCCTCGCGGCCAACTGGTCTGATTTCGAACAAAGCCTCGAGCTGCTTGATTTTGCCAGCCGGCTGATCTTCCGGCACCTGAATCCCACCCTCACGCCGGAGGATTTCCTGACCAGCGAGGAAATCAACAGCGAGAACGAGGCCCGGGCCCGGACATTGTGGGCGCTGGCCGCGGATCAAAATCGCTGCCCCATGGTCAGTTGGCCGCAGCTCCAGCGGGAAATCGAAGCATTGGCCGGTTGTCCGGTGATCGATTCGGTTGCGGCCGCGTTTCAAATGGCGGCAAACGGCCACCCCACGTCGCTTAATCCGCTGATGGATCTGGTCGACAAGGATCCGGGCCTGACCGCCCAGATGCTGATCGCAAGCAACAAACTCAAGCATCACCAGGAAGATGAAAGCGCCGATGCCTCCGCGATTGAGGATCCGCGGATGGCCGTGGGTCTGCTGGGCGAAGTGAAGCTGGCCGCGCAAGGGCGGAGCCTGGTGACGGTGGAAGAACGCATGATGCTGGCCCCGCCCTTTTCCAGTTGGCCGAATTTTTGGATGTTTCAACTCGGCACGGCCCGCCTCGCCCGGTTCACTTGCATTTACCTCGAAATGGCCAGCCTGGAGTCCGCCGCCTACACGGCCGGTTTGCTGCACGATCTCGGCAAATTGCTTTTGATCCGGCTCCACCCTTTTGCGTTCCAAGCCATCCAGGATTACGCGTTGCAACATGGCATGAGGCTGGCGGCGGCGGAAAAACTTTTCCTCGGCACCACCACCCATGAAATGGCGGCTCATTTTGCCGAGAAACAAGGCCTCCCCAGGTGCTTCGCCAATGTCATGCGCTGGATGGACAATCCCGAGGAGGCCACGGCAGACGCCGAACTGGTCGCGATCGTGTCGATGGCGCGGGATCTTTGCCGCCACAACCATGTCGGCTTCTGCGGCGACACGCCCAAGGACGAAGCCGTGCCGCTGGAAGATACGCCCGAATGGCGGGTCTTGCGCGGCCGGGTGTTTCTTAATTTCGATCTGAAGAAATTCGAAGCGAAGGTGCACAATGAATGCCGCCAGCTCAAACGCGAGCTGCAGGGCAAGCTGGACCACTACGCGGTGGCCTGAGCCCGGGATCAGGTAAACAGCTCACGATGCCGAACTGTAGGAGGGGCTTTACGCCCCGATCTCGGATGTTTGATCGCCGCGAGATTTTTGAATCGGGGCATAAAGCCCCTCCTGCAGTTGGCTTCTTCCTGTCACGGGGAAAATGCGTTTGCAGCCGAAGCTGCGCAATCCCGACCTCACGCAGAGCCGTGGTGGTTCAGTGGCGGAAATGCCGGATGCCGGTGAAGACCATGGCCATCCCGCGCTCATCGGCCGCCTTGATCACCTCTTCATCGCGGATCGCGCCGCCGGGCTGGATCGCGGCCGTTGCGCCTGCGTCGGCCGCGGCGATCAGCCCATCAGGAAAAGGGAACAATGCTTCGCTCGCGACCACCGAGCCCTTGAGATCAAGTTTGGCTTCGCCGGCTTTCCACACCGCGATCCGCGAGCTGTCCACGCGCGCCATCTGCCCGGCGCCGACACCGAGCGTCTGTTCGCCGCGGCAGTAGACGATGGAGTTCGACTTGACGTGTTTGCCGACCTTCCAGCCGAAGAGCATCGCGTCCCATTCCGACTGTGTCGGCTGACGCTTTGTCACGACTTTGAATTCCTTGATGTTGCCGAGGGTGCGATCGCGATCCTGCACCAGCACCCCGCCCACGACCGACCGCACTTCCTGCAGCGCATCGGCACCGATCCCGTCCTTGGCGATCATGAGGCGCAGATTCTTTTTCTTGGCAAAAATGGCCAGAGCCTCGTCGCTAAAACGCGGGGCGATGATCACCTCGGTGAAGATCTCCTTGATCTGTTCGGCCAGATCCTGCCCGAGCGTTTGGTTCACAATGATGATGCCACCAAAGGGCGCCTGCTTGTCCGTCGCGTAGGCTTTTTCCCAGGCGCCGATCAGGGTATCGGCGCTGCCGACACCACACGGATTCGTGTGTTTGAGAATCGCCACGGTGGGCCGTTCGAATTCGCCGATCAGGTAGGTGGCGGCAGTGATATCGAGAATATTGTTATAACTGAGTTCCTTGCCCTGCAACTGCTGAAAGTGATCGTGGAACGTGCCGTAGAGCGCAGCTTTCTGGTGCGGATTCTCGCCGTAGCGGAGGCTCTGCGCTTTTTTGAGCGAGAGCGAAAAGGTCGTGGGAAAACCGCTGAGCGCCTCCAAATCCGGCTCGGCCTGCTGCCCCTCGAGATAGCGCGCGATGGCGGTGTCGTAGGCGCCGGTGCGTTGAAAAACCTTCAGCGCCAGCTTGCGCCGCAGCGCCTGCAGTTCGGCGGGCTTGCCCAGGGCGGCGAGGACTGCGCCATAATCATCGGGATCGCACACCACGCTCACGCTTTCGTGATTTTTCGCCGCGCTGCGCAACATCGACGGGCCGCCGATGTCGATATTTTCGATCGCTTCCTCAAATTCCACATGCGGCTTCGCCACCGTCTGCTCAAACGGATAAAGATTCACCACGACGAGATCGATGAGTTCGATCCCGTTTTTTTTCGCCTGGGCGAGATGCTCGGGCTTGTCACGCCGGCAAAGCAGGCCGCCGTGGATTTTCGGGTGCAAGGTTTTCACGCGGCCCTCCATGATCTCGGGAAATCCGGTGTGTGTGCCGACTTCGGTCACGGGCAGACCCGCCTCGGCGAGCAGTTTGGCCGTGCCACCGGTCGAGAGCAGCGTGAAGCCGTGGGTTCGGACGAGGGCCTGGGCGAAATCAACCAGACCGCGTTTGTCACTGACAGAAAGAAGGGCGAGCTTTGCCATGCTGGTTTGTGGCGATTAGTCCGAACATCAGGCAAGCAGGAAACCTCCCCGGCCCGGAAAATTCATGGCGCGAATCATGCTCATCAGAAAAGCAGCGATGTTTCCAAGACTCCTTTCCCTACAGAAGCCCTTGGGCGATCAACCCATGTCGCCGCGAGAAGATACCTGCATCACACCCAATGATTTTCCCTTCCGACGCAGCCTTGCTATGCACCTGACGCGCGTTTTGATCAACCCTCCTGACCACCATGTCCGCCCCCGAAGAAGTCCCTGGATTGAACGTCGTGCTCGACCGGCTGGTCTACCGGCAAGGCGGTCTGGATCTGCCGCCGGAGCAGCCCCATGCCTTCATCTATTATCTGACAATCCGCAATGATTCGGACCGTACCATCACGCTGCTGGGGCGCAAATGGGTGGTGGAACACGCGGATGCAACCCAGTTGGTCGTGGAAGGCGACAAAATCGTGGGCGAGACGCCGCGGCTCGATCCGGGCCAGAATTTTTCCTACAACAGTTATCATGTGACCCACTGTGATGCCCGGGCGCATGGCAGTTTCCACGGGGTTGATGAGCAAGGGCGCCATATTTTTGTGCGGATACCGAAATTCGACCTGCGGATTCCCGCCGCCTGAGCGCTCGCGGAGGAACTTTCCCCGGGGCTTCCGCACCTTGCGCTTGCGCTCCGGCGGTCGGCGCGCATCCCTAGCGCGTGACAGCGCGAATCCGGTTTCCCGGGGCGTCATGATCCCCAGTCGGATCATCGCGCCTGGCCGGTCCTCGCCATCACATCATCACTTTAAAATGAAGCTAATCGATCTCAACCGCGACGGCGGTATCGGCGCCAACTCCTTTTACTGCCAGCTCGGCGACTTTCACTTTGTCGTCGACAGCGGCCTTCATCCCAAAAAATCCGGACGCCTCGCCGCCCCCGATCTCACCCCGATCAAGGATGTGCGGCTGGATGTGATCTTTATCACGCACTGTCACCTCGACCATATCGGTTCGCTCCCGCTGCTCCTGCGCGCCCACCCCACCACACCGGTGGTCATGACGCATCCCAGTTTCATGCTGATCGAACGCATGCTGCACAACTCCGCCAACGTCATGATGCGCGAGCGCGAGGAAAAGGGCACGCCTGACTACCCCCTGTTTACCCATGAGGAAATCGACCGCATGGCCCCGCGCCTGCATCCGCAGGCCTATAACCTGCCCAAAAAATTCAGCGGCGCCCACGATGAGATCGAATTCACCTTTCATCCGGCGGGCCACATTCCCGGGGCGGCCGGACTGGAGATCACCCACAAGCACCGGCGGATCTTCTTCACGGGCGACGTGCTTTTCCAATCCCAGCGCGTCATCGGCCCGGCCAAATTTCCCCACGGACACTTCGACACGCTCATCACCGAGACCACCCACGGCGCCACCGAACCCACGCCCGGCCTCTCGCGTTCGACCGAGGTCCTCCGGCTGATCGCCACCATCAACACCACGATCCAGCGCGGCGGCTCCGTGCTCATCCCGGTCTTCGCCCTCGGCCGCATGCAGGAGATCATGGCCATCCTCCATGACGCGCGGAAGTTCAACCACCTTGTCGAAGCCCCCATCTTCGCTTCGGGGCTGGGCATGGATATCTGCGATTACTTTGACGACATCACCAAGAAAACCGGGCTGGTGCATTTCACCCGGACGATCCTGAAGGAATTGAAAGTCAAAAAGGCCCCGCGTGAACTTGTCGCCGGCAAGCCGCCCGGGGTGCAGGGCATCTACGTCGTCAGCTCAGGCATGATCGTGGAAAAAACCCCCTCGTACGCCCTGGCCGCCAGCCTCGCCGGGCAGGCCAAAAACGCGATCTGCTTCGTCGGCTACTGCGATCCCGATACCACCGGCGGCCGGTTGCAGGCGGCCCGGCACGGCGACGACTTTTTGTTCGAGGCCGCCAATTTCAAAACCAAATTGCGGGTCCATGTGGAGCGGTTCGAACTTTCCGGCCACGCCGACCGGGACGAACTGCTCGACTACGCGGTTGGTTGCAGTCCCCGCTCGATCGTCCTCACGCACGGTGATCCGCCCGCCCGGGCCTGGTTCGCGGAACAGCTCGCGCTCAAGCTCCCCAAGGCGAAAATCCTCGATCCCGTTCCGCTGCAAACCTACCAGGTTTGACCCATGCCGGCGGATCAAGGGGTGCCCCGGAGCGCTTTCAATTACCCACAAGTTTACCGCCGAGCGCATAGCCGAGGGTGAGGTCGGTGAGCCGGGCGAGGCCGCGCCACATGACGATGGTTGCCTGGTGCGGTGTTGCCGGCGCGGGCCAAGTAGTCGCGCCGGGCGATCCTGACCAGATAGGAACCGAGAGACGGACCGGCCTTGGTTTTATGCGTCACCGGAAACCCAGAAGGTTTTGTTATAGGCGGAAGCCGACACAGGACCATCGATGAATAGGCCGTCGCGTAGAGCTATGGCCCGACATGCAAGCCCGTTACGAGCGAGTTGATCCGCCCGTCCGCAGGCGCCAGGCGGATTGTATTCGGCGCGAGGGTGGGGCGTGACGCATGAAGTCCGGTTGAGGCTGCGGTGACATACCATCATGGGACTCTCCCCGCGATTTATGATGTTGCACAATATTGCTCGGCGGCGAGCACAACTGCGCCCGCCCCTCTCCGTCGCCGCTCCCACTCACACCAACCGTGCCCGCTGGGAAACGGGCTTCTGAAATTTTCCCGGCCAAGTTCCCTCTGAAATGTGGCAATTTTAACGTAACGTTTGCTCGTCTTGCGCGTCTTGCCCCTACATTAATTGTTTCATGGTCCCACCCCCGGCCAATTTTCTGCGTATCACAGTCTTGCTGCTTGCCGTGCTCATCACCGGCGCGGCGGCGGCTCCGGCTAAACACCCTGCGCCTGCCGACTTCCATGCGACGGTCCAGCCCCTGCTCGTCCAGTATTGTTATGACTGCCACGGTGACGGTGCGCGCAAAGGGAATGTCGCCTTTGATCGCTTCAAGTCCGATGCGGACCTGGTCTCGCAGCCCGACCTCTGGTTCAAGGTGCTCAAAAACGTCCGTGCCGGCCTCATGCCGAACGACGACGGCCCGCGCCCGACCGGGGAGGAAATCGGCCGGTTGGAACGCTGGATAAAATACCAGGCCTTCGGTCTCGATCCGGCCGATCCCGATCCCGGTCGCACGACCATCCGCCGGCTCAACCGTGTCGAATACCGCAACACCATCCACGATCTCATGGGCATCGACTTCAACAGCGAGGTCGAGTTCCCGCCTGACGACACGGGTCACGGGTTCGACAATCTCGGCGAGGTGCTCACCGTCTCGCCCTTGCTGCTGGAAAAATATCTCGCGGCCGCGGAGGAGGTAGTCGATCAGGCCGTGCCGCGCGTCGCGAAAGTCCCCGCCAACTTCGCCGCCCGCGCCCGCGATTTCCGCCGCGAGGGTGCCGCCGAAACCCCGCCGCCCGCCGAAAATCCCGACGGCGACCCCGAGGGCAAGGGCGGCGGCGAACTCAACAGCCGCCGCGCGGGCCGGCTGACCCACACCTTCACGCTGCCGCAGGCTGGCTCCTACAAATTTGCCTTCGAGGCCAATGTGCGCAGCTCGTTCGATTTCGACACCAGCCGCGCCACGCTCGTCCTTTTTGTCGACGGCGAGGAACGCCAGCGCCAGGAAATCGCCTGGGGCAGCAAGAACCCGCGCTATGAAATCGAGCAACCGTGGACCGCCGGCGAACATCACGTCACCCTGGAGCTGCAACCGCTGCCGGACGCAGTCAAGACGCCGCAGATTGAAGTCGCCAGCGCGGCAATCGTCCCTGCGCCCGCCGGGCCCACCGCCTCTGCGGACCCGGCTGCTCCCGTCACAACTCCCGCGAGTGCTGCGGCTCCGGCCGCTGCGCTCCCGGCCGGTGCTCCGCCCGTTTTTAAACGCCCGCCCCCGGACCGTTCGGTCAAAGTGCGCGTCGCCTCCGCGCAGTTTACCGGCCCGATGGACAAAGCAGCGCACTGGGTCGCCCCCGCCAACTATACCCGTTTTTTCCCGCGCGAACAACCGCCCGCTGCCTTGGCGGAGCGCGACGCTTACGCCCGCGAAATCCTCCGCAAGTTCGCCACACGCGCGTTCCGCCGCCCGGTCGAGGACGCGATGGTCGCCCAGTTGGTCGCCATCGCGCACGGCGTCTATACGGAGCCCGGAGCGCGTTTCGAAGACGGCATTGCCCGCGCGATGATGGGCGTGCTCGCGTCGCCGCGATTCATCTTTCGTCTCGATGCGCCCGCCACCGGCCAGACCGCCGCGCGTTTCGTCGCGGTTGACGAGTACGCCCTCGCCACGCGGCTCTCGTATTTCCTGTGGTCGAGCATGCCCGACGAAGAACTCTTCGCGCTGGCGCAGCGCGGAGCCTTGCGGCGGGAACTGCCCGCCCAGGTCGCGCGCATGTTGAAAGACGAAAAGGCGCACGCTTTGGTGCGCAATTTTTCCGGCCAGTGGCTGCAGGCCCGCGACATCGAGACGGTGCCGATCAACGCACGCGTCGTGCTCGGCTTTGGCAATGCCCGCAGCAACGTCTCCAGCAAGGCCGATCTGGACGGCCCGATGCGCAAAGCCATGCGCGGCGAGACCGAGATGGTTTTCGACTACGTGCTGCGCGAAAACCGCAGCGTGCTTGAATTCATCGACGCCGACTACACCTTCGTCAACGCAAAGCTCGCGGCGCACTATGGTCTGCCGGAGGTGAAGGGCGATGAGCTCCGGCGCGTCATGCTCCCGCCGGGCAATCCGCGCGGCGGGTTTCTCACCGAAGCCACCGTTCTCGCTGTCACCTCAAACCCCACCCGCACCTCACCCGTCAAACGCGGGCTTTTCGTGCTCGACAACTTTCTCGGCACGCCGCCGCCCGCGCCGCCGCCCAACATCCCCGCGCTGGAGGAGTCGGCCAAGGGCACCGACGGCCATGAACTTCCCCTGCGCGAGGCGCTCGCGATCCACCGCAGCGACAAGCTCTGCGCCTCCTGCCATGCGCGCATGGATCCGCTCGGCTTCGCGCTGGAAAATTTCAACGCCCTGGGCATGTGGCGCGACCAGGATGCGAAGCAGCCGATCAATCCCGCGGGCCAGCTCGTGACCGGCGAGTCCTTCGCCGACATCCGCGAGTTGAAGCGGGTCCTCACCCACGAGCGCCACCTCGACTACTACCGCTGTCTGACGGAAAAGATGCTCACCTACGCCATCGGCCGGGGACTGGACTATCACGACGTGGAAACAGTGGATGAGATTGTCAGCCGGCTCGATCAGGACCAAGGTCGGTTCTCGACTCTGCTCAACGGGATCATAGCATCCGCTCCGTTTCAGAAGCAACGCAACCCTGCCGCCAGCCGCACCGCGCAAGTCTCTTCGCCGCCCGCCCCGTCCTTCGCCACCTCACCATGAAAAGCCCGTCCTCCGCTGATCCGCAAACTCTCCACCACGAACGCCACCTCGCCCTCAGCCGCCGGAAATTCCTCCGCGGACTCGGGGTGTGCCTGGCCCTCCCCGTTTTCGAATCGGCCCTCGGCCCCGTGCTCCGGGCCGCGACCGTCGCCTCGACGGGTTCGGCCGGCCCGCTGGCCGTGACCAGCACCGGCGCGCCGTTGCGCATGGCGTTTGTTTATTTTCCCAACGGCGCGCACCAGCAATATTGGTGGCCGCAGGGCGAGGGTGCGGCCTTCGAACTGGGCCGCACGATGCAGCCGCTCGCGGCGCTCAAAAATTCGTTCCAGGTGGTGCGCGGCCTCGACCACAAGAACGCCGATCCCGGCAACGACGGCGGCGGCGACCATGCGCGCGCCAATGCGACGTTTCTCACCGGCATGCGCGCCCGCAAGACCGACAGTGCCGACATCTCGGCCGGCATCTCCGCCGACCAGGTCGCGGCCCAGCAGACCGGCCACCTGACGCGTTTTTCTTCTCTCGAGCTTTCGTGCGACAGCGTGCGCAAATCCGGCACCTGCGACAGCGGCTATTCCTGCGCCTACGTCTACAACCTCTCCTGGCGCTCCGCCGCCACGCCGATGACGCCCGAGCCCAACCCGCGGCTCGTCTTCGAGCGGCTCTTCGGCAGCGGCGCGCCCGCCGAACGCCAGATGAATTACGAGCGGCGCCAGCGCACACAGAAATCCCTGCTCGATTTCGTGCTCAACGACACCCGCAAATTGGAGCGCCAGCTCGGTGCCAACGACCGCGAAAAACTTGATGAATATCTCACCGGCGTCCGCACCATCGAGCAGCGCATCCAGCGGGCGGAGAGCTTCGGCCCCCTGCCTGATCCCGGTGCCGCAGCCCCGGGCGGCATCCCGGCGGAATTCGGCGAGCATATGGACATCATGTATGACCTGCTCGCCATGGCGTTTCAGACGGATTCCACCCGCATTGCCACGCTGCTGCTGGCGGGAGACGGCAGCAACCGCGCCTTTTCCGAGATCGGCATCCCCGAGGGCCACCACTATTGCTCGCACCACCGCAACAATCCCGAACTGATGGCCAAGGTCGGCGAGATCGACCTGCACTACATGCGGCATTTCGCGCGCTTCCTCGACCGGCTCGACAAGCTGAAGGACGTCGACGGAAAGTCAGTGCTGCACAATTCGATGATCGTCTATGGCTGCGGCAATGCCGACGGCAACAAGCACACGCACGACAACCTGCCCGTGATTCTCGCGGGGGCCGGCGGCGGCACGCTCACGCCCGGCCGCTACGCGAAGTACGGTTCGCAGCCCATGTCGAATCTCTTCCTGAGCATGAACGACCGCATGGGCGTCCGCGGCATCGACCGCATTGGCGACTCGACCGGCCGGTTGCCCGCCGTGTGACCGTAAACGTCATGGTCTGCCTCCCCTTCATTGTTTCTACCCTTTGATAAAAAATGTCCGTCCTACAGCCCCGTCCATCAATTTTCTTAAACCTGTTCGCGCTCTGCGTCATGACTTTTGCGTCGCACCTCTGCGCGGCTGATCCGGTGGTTGCGCCTGCTGCGGCAGCTCACGGACCTGTCGTCCTGCTCTGGCCGAACGGAGCGCCCGGTTCGGAAGGGAAAACCGGCGAGGAAAAAACCGATGAGCGCGGTTTCGTTTCCAACATCCACCGGCCCTCGCTCACCGTCTACCTGCCGGCAGCGGACAAAGCCACCGGAGCCGCCGTGCTGGTGATTCCCGGCGGCGGCCACCGTTTCCTGGCGATCGAACACGAAGGCTACAATGTCGCCGCGTGGCTGAGCGAACACGGCATCGCCGCCTTCGTCCTCAAGCACCGTCTCGCCCGCGAGGAAGGCTCCACCTACAAGATCGAAGTCGAATCGTTGCAGGATGCCCAGCGTGCCATGCGCCTTGTCCGCAGCCGCGCCACCGAATGGGGGATCGATCCCGCGCGACTCGGCGTGATGGGATTTTCCGCCGGCGGCGAACTCGCGGCTCTCATAGGCATGCGCGGCGGTCCCGGAGCCGCCGATGCCGCGGATCCCATCGACCGTCTCAGCGCCCACGCCGCGTTTCAGGCGCTGATTTATCCGGGCCAGTCGGGGAAAATTATTCCCACCAAGGATTCGCCGCCGGTGTTTCTCGCCTGCGGCTACAAGGATCGCACGGATATTTCCGAGGGGCTCGCCGATGTCTATCTCCGCTTCAAACGCGCCGGCGTTCCGGCCGAGCTGCATATTTTTTCCGAGATCGGCCACGGCTTCGGCCTGCGCGCCGCGACTCCGCCGCCCGCCGGCGACTGGCCCGTGCGTTTTCGCGAGTGGATGGTTGCGGGCGGATTTTTGAAAAAATCATAGTCCTGATCCGTTCGCGCCGATGGCATTGCGGCTGCCATCGAGAGACGCGTCTTGGCCAGGCATCCTGTGCCGCTCAACTTCACCCCATGAAATCCATCCCTGCACTCCCACTTCGCGCGATGTTCGCGCGCCTTGCCGGTTGCGCGCTGTTTGCCCTGGCTGTCGCTCCGGTTTTCGCCGCGCCCACGGACGATGTTTACGTCCTCGGCCCCGATTCCGAGCCGCACCCCGGCGTGCCGCAGGGGAAAGTCTCCGAATGGGCGCAACTGCCGAGCGCAGCCTATCCCGGCACGCTCCATGACTACTGCGTCTACGTCCCCGCCCAATACGACCCGGCGGAACCCGCCGCGTTGATGATTTTTCAGGACGGACAGTTCTGGGTCAGCCCCAAGGGGGAATATCACACGCCCTATGTCCTGGACAATCTGATCTACCGGCGGGAAATCCCCGTGATGATCGCCGTCTTCATCAATCCGGGCCGCCGGCCCGACCAGCCCGTGGCCACACTCAGCGAGTGGGGCGACCGTTCGGCGAACCGTCCGCAGGAGTACAACGCGCTCGATGACAAATATGCCCGCGTAATCGTCGACGAGCTGCTGCCGGTGCTGAACAAGCAGTTCAATCTTTGCGCGAATCCCGATAATCACGCGATCGCCGGCGCCAGCTCCGGTGCGATTGCGGCCTTCACCGTGGCCTGGCAGCGGCCCGATCAATTCCACAAAGTGATCAGCACGATCGGCAGCTTCACCAACCTCCGCGGCGGCCATGTCTATCCCGACCTGATTCGCAACGATGAGCGCAAACCCATTCGGATTTTCATGCAGGACGGCCTGAACGACAACCGCGGCATCCGCCGTCCCCCCGCCAGCGCCACTCCCAAGGACGCGAATCCCCCGACGCCTCCGGCCTACGATCCCGAGCGCGACTGGCACGCCCAGAACATCAAGATGGTCGCCGCGCTGACCGAAAAGGGCTACGACGTAAACTACACCTGGGGCATCGGCACCCATTCCAACCGGCAAGGCGGGGCGATTCTCCCCGAAATGCTGCGCTGGCTCTGGCGCGACTACCCGCGCCCGGACAATCCCCACGACGCGAGCAACCGCACTCTGTTGATGCCGGCGGGCACCGGCCCAAGTGTTCCCCCGCCTCCGCCTGCGCCGTAACTTTTCTCCTCGCGCTTCCTTATTTTAAGAGCGGCTTTATGCCGTGATGGTTTTGAAAACGCAGCATAAAGAAGCCGCTCCGGCAGCCAAGCACAGCAGCCAGCCCACGATTCTCAGACTCCGCCCGCCATGAACCCCGCCCGATTTCTCCGCTCGTTTGTTTTCTGCGCTCTCGCTCTCCTCACTTCCCTGAACAGCACCCGCGCGCAGGAACTCCAACCCGCGGGCGATGCGCGCTTGTTGCCGATCGCGGGTGATGGTTGGGCGGGCTCGTCGATCAACGTCGTCGCCGGCCTGCAGAACACACTCATCACCGACCGCGCGACACAGTATGCCGCATTCTACGCCGCCGACTCGACGCTCGTGCTCGCCAAACGCGAAATCGGCAGTGACACATGGACGACCCATCGCACGGGCCTGACCGGTCGCACGAACGATGCCCACGACACCATCGCCCTGGCGGTCGACGGCGAAGGGTTTCTTCATGTCGCATGGGATCATCACGCCAACACCCTCAATTACGCCCGCAGTGTTGCTCCCGGCTCACTGGAACTGGGACCGCGCCAGCCGATGACCGGCCGGCACGAAGACAGCGTCACCTACCCCGCTTTCCTGCGACTGCCCGCCGGCGATCTGCTTTTTTTCTATCGCGACGGTCAGTCCGGTCGCGGCAACCTCGTGCTCAACCGCTATCGTATCAGCAATCACTCTTGGACACAGGCCCAGGCCAACCTTATCGACGGCGAGGGCCGGCGCAGCGCCTACTCCAATGCCACCGTCGATGGCAAAGGCGTCCTCCATCTCGCCTGGATCTGGCGCGACTCGCCCGACGTCTCCTCCAATCACGATCTCTGCTACGCCAAGTCCGCTGACGGCGGCGTGACCTGGACGACCGTCGCAGGCGCGCACCAAACATTGCCCATCACCGCCGCCACCGCCGACTATGCCCTGCGCATTCCGCCGAACAGCTCGCTGATGAATTCGCCCAGCCTCACCGTTGACGAGCAAGGTCAGCCTTACCTGGCGAGCTACTGGAAACCCGCCGGCTCCGATATTCCGCAGTTTCAACTCGTCTACCGTGAGAATGATCAGTGGAAAACCGTCCAGGTTACCCAGCGCACAACGCCGTTCACACTCGCCGGCACCGCCACCAAGCGTCCTCCGCTTTCCCGTGCCGTCATCGCCACCCGTGCCGGCGGACGCAAAGCCCGGGAAATTTATCTCGTCTACCGCGACGACGAGCGCGGTGGCCGGATCATCGTCGCCGAGTGCCGCGATTTCCCCAAAACGGACTGGTCGTTCCGGGAAGTCACCACCGGATCGGTGGGAGCGTGGGAACCTTCGCTCGATCCCGCGCAATGGTCGCGGTTCAGCCAGATCCATCTCCTGGTTCAGAATGTGACTCAGCGCGACGGCGATGATCGGCAGGCTTCCGCCGCTCCGCCGACCACAGTGTCATCGCTGATCTGGAGTCCCTTCGTTGCCGGATTTTCTCATGAACCCCTGCATCCGGTTTTTCCCGCCGCCGATGCCCGATCAGCCGCGATCAAACCTGAGTCCGTATTGTCGCTGATGGAGCGCGCCGCCGACTGGCAGCTCGCGAATCCCTCCGCCTATTCGCCCACGGGCTGGGAAAACGCGCCGTTTCTCATCGGAGCGCTCGAATTGGCGAAGCTTTCCGCCTCGCCGCGCTTTCACGACGCGATCCTGGCCCGCGCCGAAGCCAACGCCTGGGCGCCCTCTTCCCGTCTGCATCACGCCGACGACTACTGTGTCCTTCAGGCTTACGCCGAACTTTTTCGCCGGCATCGCGACCCGCGCATGCTCGCCCCGGCGCGCGCCCGGCTCGACGCCATTCTCTCCGACCCGCCGTCCGTTTCGCTCGACTGGGGCGTGCCCAACATGCTCGACCGCTGGTCCTGGTGCGACGCGCTGTTCATGGCACCGGCCTCGTGGCTCATGGTTTACGAAGCCACGGGTGACAAACGTTACCTCGACCACATGAATCAGGAATGGTGGGCGACTGTTGATGCGCTCTACGTGCCCGGCGACCGGCTTTTCGCCCGTGACCAAAGTTATCGCGACCTGCGCGAACGCAATGGCCGGGGCATTTACTGGGCGCGAGGCAACGGCTGGGTCGTGGCCGGTCTCGCCCGCGTGCTCGATTTGTTGCCCAAGGATCACGCCGACTACCCACGCTACGTCGCGTTGTATCGCGACATGATGGAGGCCGTTCTCGCCGCGCAACAATCCGACGGACTGTGGCGGCCCGGCCTGCTCGATCCGAAAACCCACCCGGCGCTCGAAACCAGCGGCAGTTCCTTCTACACCTTCGCTCTTGCCTGGGGCATCAACCGTGGCCTGCTCGATCGCGCCCGCTTCGAGCTTTCGGTCCGCCGCGCCTGGCTCGCTCTTGCCGAATGCGTGAACGCCGAGGGAAAACTCGAACATGTCCAGCCCATCGGCTCCGCGCCTGAAGGCTTCGACCCGCAGCACACCGAGCCATTTGGCATCGGCGCATTTCTGCTCGCCGGCAGCGAAGTCCACCGCCTCGTCCTCAGCCATCCGTGACCTGCATCAAAAACATTTTTCAAAATTCTCATTATTCCTCCCATGACTTATTCAATTCGATCGCTTTTCACCGCTGCCGGCACACTTGCCCTTGCCTGCCTGTTCGCCCACGCCGCAGCCGATACGGTCGTCCCCGTCGGCTGGCTGGGCGATACGCCCGCGCCGTTCACCTCCGGAGTCAGCTTTGGCGTGCCCTGGCCGCGCGGCACCATGCAAAAAACCCAGGCTTTCACGCTGACCTCGGCCGAAGGCAAATCTCTCCCCGTGCAAACCTGGCCGCTCGCGTATTGGCCGGACGGTTCGCTCAAATGGCTGGGCGTCGCCACCGTGGCCGGCCCGGAACAGAAAGGTGGACTGAAATTGTCCGCCGCACCCTCGGCCCCCATTGCCCCCGCGTCACCCGCCATCCAAATCCGGCGCAGCGACACCACCTTCGAGGTGGATACCGGACGCGTGAAAGCCCGCATCCCGCTGCACGGTTCAAATCTTTTTACGTCACTCATCGTGGACGACCGTGAAGTCGCCACCGATGGCCGGCTCGTCTGCGTGCTCCAGCAGGGCCCGGATGGAGAACCCGGCGATTCTCCCGTCCGCGAATCCTACGTCACCCGCGTCGATCAGGTGACGCTTGAGCAATCGGGGCCGGTGCGCGCCGTCGTGAAGATCGAAGGCAAACACCTTGGCGCCAAATCCGGCCGCACCTGGCTTCCTTTCGTGGTGCGGCTTTATTTCTATGCCGGCCGGGAATCGATCCGCATGGTGCACACGTTTTTTTATGATGGTGACGAGAGTCAGGATTTCATTCGCGGCCTCGGCGTTGTTTTCGGAGTGCCGATGCGCGAACAGGTGCAGAACCGTCATGTGCGTTTTTCCGGTGAAGGTTCAGGTCTCTGGGCGGAACCGATCCAGCCGATGATCGGCCGGGGTGGCCGTTTTGTCAGCGAGCCTGACGGCACGACCGATGTTTACCCGCGTCAGATCGAGGGCCAGCGCGTGCCGAATCGCGAAAAGCTCAACGCGCGCGGTCAGAAATTGTTGGCCGACTGGGCCGTCTGGGATGATTTCAAACTGGTGCAGCCCAATGCCGACGGCTTCACCATCCTCAAGCGCACCAACCCGCAAAGCACCTGGCTGGCCGCCGGCGCGGGACAACGCGCCTCGGGGCTCGTCTTTGTCGGCGATGTCAACGGCGGTCTCGCGGTGAGCCTGAAGAATTTCTGGCAGTCCTATCCGGCTTCACTCGAAGTCCAAAAAGCCGCCACCGGTGAAGCCGCGCTCACGGTCTGGCTCTGGTCGCCCGACGCCCCCGCGATGGACATGCGGCACTACGACACCCGCGCGCACGGCTTGGATTCCGTCTACGAGGACGTGCAGCCGGGCTTCAGCACGGCGCATGGCGTCGCCCGTACCAGCGAGCTGACCCTGTTCCCCACTGCGGCGGTCCCGACCAAAGCGGACACCGTGAAAATGGCGCAGGTTGGCGCGGCACCGCCGGTGCTGCTCTGCACCCGCCAATATCTGCACGACGCCCAAGCCTTCGGCACCTGGGGCCTGGAAGATCATTCCACGCCGGTGAAAACCGCGATTGAAAAACAACTCGCCGCCACGCTCGATTTTTATCTCAAGCAACCGGGACAGCAGCACTGGTACGGATTCTGGGATTTCGGCGACGTCATGCACTCCTACGACGACGACCGCCATTCCTGGCGTTACGATCTGGGTGGCATGGCGTGGGACAACTCCGAACTCGGCACCGACATGTGGCTTTGGTACAGCTTTCTCCGCACCGGCCGGCCGGATGTGTTTCGCATGGCCGAGGCCATGACCCGGCACACTGGCGAGGTCGATTGCTATCACCTCGGCCAGTTCGCCGGGCTCGGCTCGCGCCACAACGTGCGCCACTGGGGCTGCGGGGCCAAAGAGGCTCGCATCAGCCAGGCCGCCTACCGGCGTTTCTATTACTACCTCACCACCGACGAACGGGTGGGCGACGTCATGCACGAGATGCTCAACGCCGACTACAAGACGATCGATTACGATCCCATGCGGCTCGCCCAGCCCATCACCCCCGCCGAGAAAAAAATCGCCCCGACCCGCGTCCGCCTCGGGCCCGACTGGCTTGCTTTTATCGGCAACTGGATGACCGAGTGGGAACGCACCGGCGACACCCGGTGGCGCGACAAGATCCTCGCCGGTGTCGAGAGTCTCGACGCCATGCCCCTCGGCCTGCGCAGCGGAAAAAATCTCGTCTACGGCTACGATCCCGCCACCGGCAAACTTTACCAGCTCAGCGACGAGGCCGGCGACTACAACCTCGCCACCATCATGGGCGGGGCGGAGGTCGTCTTCGAACTGAACATGATGCTCGACGATCCCCGCTGGCACAAACTGTGGCTGAACTATTGCCGGCTCTACAGTGCGAAAAAGGACGTCATCCTCCACGACAAGACCACCGGCACCGAAGGCAACGACGCCCAATACGTGCGCGACGGCCGGCTCGCCTCCTACTATTATCAACAAACTAAAAACGAAGCGTTCCTCAAAGCCGGCATCGACGCCCTGCTGCGCACGGGCCAGGGCCGACGCTCACGCCCGGTTCAGCACGTCGAAGGTCCCGCCGTCCTGAATCCCATCGACGAAGGTCTCGGCGGCACCAACGGCGCGGCGCAAAGTGGCCTGGAAACCATCTCGATGCTCGGTTTCGTGGGCGACCGCCTCCCTGCAGAATTCCCGCCTGCGGCGGAATCAAAAAAATAAATCCCCATCAAAAAAACGTGATTGTGACCACCGCGTTGAAGGGTGCCACCGGAACCGACACGGAAAGGGTCGCCCCGTTACTCGTGATTGAGCCGGCGACATTCATGATCACCACATCATAGACCCCGGCGTCCAAGGCTTGAATGTTTGCAAGTGCAAGAGTGCTGCCGGTCGCACCGGCAATCTCTGTTTCATTTTTGCGCCATTGGTAGGCAAACGGAGCGGTGCCGGTCGCAGCGGCAGGCCAGACAACATCCTGTCCGGCAGTCCCGCTGACGGATGAAAGTGGCGCACCGGCCGTCGGCGGGAGCGCACTCGTGTTTTCAAAAACCCGCACGTAATCATAAACGATGGTCGCGCTGAATCCGGGAATGCCGTTGATGATTGCAGCCTGGCCGACACCGCCGTCGAGGTGCGGAATGTTTCCACCCCGTCGATATAAAAAACGTACTCGGCCGGATTCCATTCGAGACCAAAGGTGTGGAATCCTTGGGCAAGGTTGGGAATGGCGGGGCTCATCTGCTGGAGGAACTGGTGGTTAGCGCCATAGCCATCCCAGTGAATGGTCTGGGGAATCCTCCCGGTTCGCGGCGTGTAGCATTCGAAAATATCCACTTCGTCACCCGCCAGCGCCGGATTGCCGATGGGATTTCCGACGGTGGGCGATTGCAGCCAGAAGGCGGAGGTCGGACCACTGGCGGTCTGCAACATCGCCCGGCATTCAAAGTAGCCATAGGTTGTTTGGAATCTGCCCTGCGTTCCTATCATGGCCGAGTAGATCGTCGAACCCACCTGCTGCACGGTGAGATTCAAATGCCCCGCGCCATCCAAAGCCACCATCGCGGCAGAATCGAGCCCCGCTCCCCGCAGCCCGAGCGCGCGATTGGCCCATTTGCTCGAATCAGGCTGGGTACCATCGAATTCATCATTCCAAAACAGTGTGTACTGGCTCGCGATCGCAGGAGGCAAAACCGGCTGGCGCGGCTGTGCGGCCAATCGTGACATCCCTGCGTTGGCGAGAAACAATAGCATCAAGCGAGACAACGCCTGCCTGAGCATGCTTTTTTATCGGACTTGCGGCAGCAGAAAACAGGATTCGATCGGCACGACCGTGTTCACTTTAAACTTATCTTTGAACTCTCGCCATCCGGGGCGGCAAACCTCCGCAAAGATAAACCCATTCGCCTCTGCGCTTAATTTTCTCCCTGAAAAGCACCCGGGTCGCCCGCAGTGTGCGGGTTTCTACTCCCATCCGATCTGCCGGCCCTTGTTCTGTTCTTCCAGCCACTTTAGCAGCGGCGCGTAGTATTCGATCATCGCGCGCGTGGAGAGTTCCTCGCCGGTCGCTTCCTTGAGCACCTTGCGCCAGTCTTCCGTTGCTCCTTTCACCATGATAGCACGCAGGAAATCGCCGACCTGCTTGTTGTTGGCGTAATTGCAGGCCTGCGGGGGTTGGTGGAGAATTTTTCTCGCGATGTAGTCGTGCAACTGGTGCTTGAACACCTCGGCCACGGCGTAGCTGTAATAATAGGCGGGAGTGTCGTTGATGTGGGTCTTCGTAGCCGGATCGCACCATTCCTCGCTGCGCTCGACGGGCGGCTCCACGCCTTGGAAATCGCGGACGTATTGCCACCAGCGTTTGTTCCATTCGGAGGCGGGCAGATTATTCGCATAGATGTCCGCTTCCCAATGCGCCATCACGCCCGACGACCAAAAAATGAAGGGAATACCGCCGCCCGACAACGCATCGTTGAGCAAAAAGGCCCGCTCATCCGGCTGATAGCCGGGCGGCAACACACCCAATGATTGCAGATAAGGCGCCTGGCCGGAGGCCAGCGCGATCAATTCGCCGAAGCCCTCGTGAAACGCGGGATTTGCCCCGGTGCGCAGCAGGGGCGGCACTTCCGGCCTCGTATAGCTCATGAAATAATAACCGTGACCGAGCTCGTGGTGCGCCGTCGCAAACCACCACGGATTGGGCTCGATGCTCTGCAATGAGCGGATGTCCGTGCCCAGATCGACATGCCAGCACGAAGCATGCGAATTTTTCTTGCGCGGGTCGCCCGCCGGCACGGGATAGAGATCGGACTTCGTCCAGAATGTCGCGGGCAGGGGCGCGAAACCAAGACCGGTATAAAATTGTTCGGCCGACTTGATCACGAACTCACTCGTACGGCCCTTGAAAAACGGCGTGAGATCGGCGCCTTCGGACAAGCCATCCCATTCCTGCGACCAGCGGTTGTTGATCCAATGCGCGGGAATGCGCTTCGGCACCGGCTGATGATATTTCTCCGCCAGCTTGTATTTCACCCACGTATGCAGTTGGAGGTACAGCGGACGCAGCACCTGCATGAAATCGTCGTTGAGCTTGATCATCTCCGCCGTGGTCATGCCGTAGCCTGCCACTTGCAGGGAAAAATAATCGGGATAACCCATCTCCTGCGCCACGCCGTTGCGCAGATCGCGCAGTTTGATCAGTCCGGGCTTGAGCGCCTTGCCGGATTCCTTCGACGCCAGCCAGACGTCCTGCCGCTCAGCCAGGTCGGCGGAGGTCTGCAGGAGATTGTCAATATCGTTGGCCGTAACCGTTTTCCCGTGGAGCTTGAACTCGAAGCCATTGAGCGTGGAAGCTTGTGCGGTTTCGGCGGCGATCCGGTCGGACACGAGCTTGGGATTGGTCATCGGTCCTTCGGCGGCATTCAACAACACATGCTCAAGCTGACGCCAGGTAAGCTCATTGAGTTCGGCGCGGTGTGCCAGCAGAAGCTTCGCCTCGGTTATGATCGCCGGATTGCCGTTGAACGCGGCATACGCTTTGCCCGCAGTTTCGGAAGCCGCATCGTGCGCCGGTGACACATCGGTGGCCGCCGCCCATTGCGCCTCGCTGTTGACCGTGTAGAGCGCCTGGTAAGAGGCATTGACCAGGGCGAGAAAACGATCCGCCCGCTCTTGGATGGGAGCGACACTGGTCCCACGCACAAGCGAAACCAAACCGAAGATCAAAGCAGCCGCCAACAGAGAAAACCGAACGAAAGGGAATTTCATGACCGTGAGTCTAGCCATCCCCGCATTTCACACAACGGATAAAATCATGGGATTGAACTGTAGGAGCGGCTTTATGCCGCGATGGTTTGCCGAATCGCGGCATAAAGCCGCTCCTGCAAAAAGCCAAGCCGAGGCCGTTCGACAGGCTCACGGTCCAACACAAGCTTCGTCGCATCGAACCCATCGCGGATAAATAACCTCAAGCTGACGCACGACTACTTGCTCACCACCACGCCATCCGCCAGCCGCACGGTGCGCGTTCCGTAGGTGGCGTTTTCCTCGGAGTGGGTAACCTGGATGATCGTCGTGCCTTGCTCGTTGAGCTGTTTGAAGAGCTTCATGATCTCGCGACCTTGGTCGGAGTGCAGATTACCGGTGGGTTCGTCGGCCAAGATGAGCGACGGCTTGGCGATCAACGCACGCGCGACACCGATCAACTGCTGCTGGCCTCCGGAAAGTTGATTGGGATACAGATCTTTTTTCCCCACGATGCCAAAGCGATCCAGAACATCGCACACCACGCTCTCGCGCTCTTTCTTGGGCATGTCACGGTATGAGAGAGGAATTTCGAGATTCTCGTACACGGTGAGATCGTCGAGCAGGTGATAGCTCTGGAAAACAAAACCAATGTGCTTTTTCTGCAGTTCGAAGCGTTTCTTTTTGTCCAGCTTGTGCACCGGCTGGCCCAGCAAATTGAATTCGCCGCTCCACGCGCTGTCGTGCATGCCAATAATATGAAGCAGCGTGGATTTGCCCGAGCCTGACGGCCCCATGATGGAAACAAACTCTCCCTCTTTGAACTCGAGGTTGATGTTGCGCAGGGCGTAGAAAACGCCGCCTTTGAGGGGATAAACTTTTTCGACGTGGGATAGCTTGATCATGCGAATGGATTCCTGCTTTGCATCCTTCATGCCAGCGCGAAGAAATCACTGCAACTTTGATATTCAGTGACTTGTCCACGACACCGCGCAGTCATTACGGCTGACGAATCCGGAAACGAAACAATTTCATCCCGGATTTGGGACCGGCTCGCGGCGACAGGATTATTTGAGCGCACGGTTGATGGCGCTCACGAGCGCTTTGAGCGAGGCGAGTTCGATGCTGGTGTTGGTACCGGCGCCGAAGAAAGTCCGGCCGCGACTGTCCTTGATTTGGATGTAGGAAATGGCCGACGTGTCGGCACCGCGTCCGAGCGAATGCTCCGAATAACTGAGCAGTTCGACCGCAGGTATGCCGGCACCGGTCAGAGCCCGGCTGAAAGCGTCGATGGGGCCGTTGCCCTGACCGGTGATCCGGAGCGGTTTTCCACGGAAGACGATCTTGGCATCGCAGTTCACCAAGCTGTCGCGCTCCGTGCTCTGGCAATGTTCCAAGTGCAATGGCTCGCGAGCATTCAGGTATTCGCGGACAAAGACATCGTGAATCTCGGTGGACTGCAGCTCGGTTCCTTTCGCGTCGGCGAGATCATTGATGATCCGGCCGATCTCCCGGTGCATCAATTTGGGGAGCTGGTAACCGAATTCGTTTTCGAGCACGTACGCAACCCCACCCTTGCCCGATTGGGAGTTGATTCGGATGATGGCCTTGTAGCTGCGGCCGATGTCTGCGGGATCAATGGGAATATACAGCACGTCCCAAGGTCGGTCCGGTTTCTGAAACGGAAGTGATTTCTTGATGGCGTCCTGGTGGGAACCGCTGAAGGCCGTGACCACGAGTTCACCGGCGTAAGGATGCCGCGGGTGCACTTCCAAACGCGTGCAACGCTCGTAGGTTTCCCGGATTTGGTTGATGTCGTTGAAATCGAGTCCGGGATGAATGCCCTGCGTGTAGAGGTTGAGCGCAACGGTCACAAGATCGAGATTGCCGGTCCGCTCGCCGTTCCCAAAAAGCGTTCCTTCCACGCGGTCGGCTCCCGCCATCAGCGCGAGCTCCGTGGCCGCGACGCCGGTGCCGCGATCATTGTGGGTATGCAACGACACGATGGTGGCATCGCGACGCGTGAGATGACGGCACATCCACTCGATCTGGTCAGCGTGCACGTTGGGCGTGGCGTACTCGACCGTCGTGGGGAGATTGATGATGATTTTGTTCTCCGCCGTAGGTTGCCACACCTCCGTGACCGCCTCGCAAATCCCAAGGGCGAACTCCAGCTCGGTGCTCGTGAAACTTTCCGGCGTGTATTCGAGCCGGACGCGGCTGCCCTCGGCGACAAGCGGCCGGCTGTGCTGCTTGAGGAGGGTCACCGCGTGGGTGGCGATGCCGGCGATATCGGCCTTGCTGGCGCCAAACACATATTCGCGCTGCTTGGGTGACGTGGAATTATAGAGATGGAAAATGATGTTCTTCGCCCCGCGCAAAGCCTCGAGTGAACGCACGATCAGTTCCTCCCGGCACTGGCAAAGAATCTGGATCGTGACGTCGTGGGGTATGCGTTTTTCGTCGATGAGACGCCGGCAGAAATCGAATTCTATCTGCGAGGCGGAAGGGAAACCGACCTCGATTTCCTTGAACCCGATCTTCACCAGCAGCGCAAAGTATTCGAGTTTCTCCTCAATGCTCATCGGCTGCGGCAGCGCCTGGTTGCCGTCGCGCAGGTCGACGCTGCACCATTGGGGAGCGTGCTCGATGACGCGACCGGGCCACCGGCGGTCAGGCAAGTTTACGGGAGGGAACGGACGGTATTTCGTAACAGGGGAAGGTTGCATGAAGGGAAACAAATGACGTTGGCAGGAAAATTCTTGGCACAGCACACCAGGAGAATCTGGCGGAATCACTGACGACATTGACGCACAATCGGCCGCTACGCGACCTTGGGGATCGTGCGTCTAGATAAGTCGTAGGGTCAGGCGGTTGTTTCGCATCGGCGAAAAACACTCATTGAGCGGAGAGCAACCCGAGTCAATCCGGGTTTTTCTCGCCTTCGACCGTCTCGATCAGGATAATCCGGCCATTCGCGTGCGACCATTTTTGCAGACCCGGTTCATGGGCGTTTTTCAAGGCCTTGAAGAGTTCGGGTGCATCGCGCTTTTGCAGCATGAGATCAGCCACCCCACCGGCATCGCAGTTGAAGAGCTTGGCGTAGCCCTTGTAGTGTCGCGCCTCACCGATAATGCGTGAATAGCCGTCAGGAGTCGGGCTCGGTCGGCGATCAAGCACGAGGAAACTGTAAGGCAGACTACGCAGATCTATGCCCGCTCGCTGTCCAAACTTAACCCAATCAGAATCCGCATAGATATTGGGAACAGGCGCGGCGAAAAAATGACACCAATGTCGCTCATTGCCCGGCGCAAACATGCCGCAAGCGCCTTGATGCGGACATGGAGCGACGACATCAAGACCGGAAATTCTCAGATGTTCCCGCCAATCACCCAAGAGCCGGCTTGCCTCATGTGTTCCCGGCTCGACCCAGAGAATGGTCTGGGCCCGCGCACACAATGATTTCAGCTGGGCGCGACCGATGTCGTCGAGCTCATTCAAAACGTGACTGATAACGAGTACATCAAACGATTCGTTGCTCTGCAGGGACCGGTAGTCGGCGCGGCTAACGGACAAACCAGGAAATTCCTGCCGGGCGCGATGCTCGGCAAAATCCATCGCCAGCGTCGAATGATCGTGCACCAGCAACCGGGAGAAACTTGCCGCGCCGAAATGATCAATGACCCGCCGTCCGGCTGCGCCGCTGCCGCAGCCCCAGTCCAAAACCGTTGCCGCTGCTGGCGGAGTCCAGCGGCGCGACTTCAATTCGCGCACCACCGCATCCCATTTCCAGCCGATGCGCTCGCCGTAGGTAAGATCGTAGCATTCGAGATCCGTGATCGTATGCCAGTATGGTCCGGCCGATTTGGCATCGGACAGAAAGGTCTGGCGGAGACGATCGAGCACCTCCCAATCGAGCGATTCCAGTTTCATGACTTCAGATCGAAACCAAGATGCCGTGCCAGCGCCTGCGTCTTGATGCCGTAGAACGCGGCCAGTTCCCGCACATTGGCTGCGGCTGGTTCGGCGTGGACCGGACCACCAGCGCGTTTCGTGGCGGTGATCATGAGGTTTTTGGCGGTGTGCTCGGTTGAGATGAACTCAAACACCTTTGTGTTGTAGCCAGCCCATTCAAGCAGGAGCGCCCGGAGAGCGTCGGTGACAAACTCAGCATGACGTTCCTGGAAAATCCCATGTTTCAACGCCGGTGCCAGCACGGCCGATGGCTGGAGCTGCGCGCGCAATTCTTTCTGGCAGCAGGGCGAGACAACAATCAGGGCCGCGCCAGCCGTCACGCCCTGGAGAATGGCGTCATCGGTTGCAGTGTCACATGCATGCAAAGCGATCAGCACGTCGAGCGTGGTGAGTTGGGCGGATTGAATCGTGCCAGCTTGGAATGAGAGCCGGGCACAACCGGCGCTGCGCGCGAGGGCCTGACACTTCTCAACCAGCTCCGGCCGCGCCTCAATGCCGACCACATTGGCGGCGCGGTTGGCAACGAGGTTAAAATAATCGTGCGTGGCAAAAGTCAGATAGCCCTTCCCGCAACCCATGTCGGCGATCTCCACCGGTCGGTTGGTGGGCAGCGTTGCCTCCGCGGTGAGGTGGCTGAGAATCTCAACGTACTGGTGGATTTGCCGGTGCTTGTCGGCCATGCCCATGCGGACTACACCCGCAGGATTGGTAATTCCCAGCGCTTCCAACCAAGTCTGGCTGGCAGGCGGCAATAGCCGGGACTTGGCACGGTCGTGCCCGGCGACAGTCGCTTCACCGGGCGCAGGCGGTCCAAAGCTGTAGCGAGGCTCGCCCTTTTTGTTATATTCGAGCTGGGCGGTGCGTTCTGTGGTGAAGAGATGTGCGCTATGGAATTCCACACCGACTAATGTTTCAATCTGGGCGATCGCTCCGGCGGGCAGCAAATTTTTTGTGATGTCGTTTGTTTTGTACCGCCAAACAAACGAGAAATGCAGTGTACCGCGCAACGTAAGCGGACGGATGTAGAGATTCTGCAGATCGGCTTCGCCTCCGCGTGGCTTGCCCAGGGTCAGTTTCACGAATGTACCATCCCGCACGCCGGTGCGCAGTTCGGTAAGGAAGTTTTCGCGAAGATCGGGTCCCATGGGTGAACAAGTAAAATGCCGGACAGCCGCACCTGCCGCAAGAAGCGAGTGCGATGCCAAATCGTTCTCATTCTCGTGATCGTGCTCTTAATCTTCCAGCGGAGAGAACGAGAAAGAGTAGGATTACGAGAACGATGTCCCTTCCACCGGGAAGTTCAGCTCGCGCGCAGCGGGATGCCCGCGCGGATCATCGCTTCGGCAATCTGGATCGAATTGAGCGCTGCGCCCTTCCAAAGGTTGTCGCCGCTGACCCAGAACGACAGGCCGTTATCCAATGCGGTATCGAGACGGATGCGACCGACGCCACACTTCACCTGCCGGGTGAAATCCAGCGGGGTCGGATATAATTTATTCGCCGGATCATCCACCAGCGTCGCGCCGGCAAACGCCGCCACGGCCGCACGGGCAGCAGCGACATCAACGGGCTTTTCAAACTCGGCGCTCACGGCCACCGAATGCGCGCGCACCACCGGCACCCGCACGCAGGTCGCGGAGACCTTCAGCGCGGGCAAGCCCATGATCTTGCGGCTTTCTTCGCGCATCTTGGTCTCTTCGCCCGTGTAGCCATCGGCGCCGAAGCTGTCGACCTGCGGGATGAGATTGAAGGCGATCTGGTACGGATAAACCTTGTGCACCAGCGGCTGGCCCTTGGCGTGGGCTTGGACCTGGGCCTCGAGTTCGTCGATCGCCTCGACGCCGGTGCCGGAGACGGATTGGTAGGTGGAAAAAAAGACCCGCTTCACCCCGAATGCCCGGTGCAACGGATAGAGTCCCATGAGCGCCACCGCGGTGGAACAGTTTGGACTGGCGATGATGCCCTTGTGTCGGCGGGTGGACTCGAGATTGATCTCGGGCAAAACGAGTGGCACATCGGGCGACATGCGGAAAGCCGAGCTCTTATCGAGGACCAGACACCCACGCTTCGCGGCCTCGGGCGCGAGAGCCTTGGCGATGGCGCCCTCGGCGGCGAAGAGTGCGATATCCAAACCATCGAAGGCCTCGGGCTTGGCCTCCTGGACCGTCAGTTTCTTCCCGGCGACCTCCATGGTACGGCCCGCCGAACGGGCCGAGGCCAGCAGCCTCAGTTCCGCCAGGGGAAAATTGCGCGACACCAGCAGGCCGATCAGTTCTTGACCGACCGCTCCGGTGGCGCCGACGATACCGACTCGATATTGATT
>CAZIQP010000003.1:0-64009 GCA_964541315.1 uncultured Opitutaceae bacterium | reverse complement strand
GTCGAGGGTTGGGCACTCCACCCAGTTCAGCCCATCAAGGAGCTCTCGCTGCGTTATGGTCACCAGGAAATTTCCTGCACCCTCGGTGGCAAACGTGCCGATGTGCCGCTCCTCCACCCGGGCATTCCTCACGCCGCGACTTCCGGATTCACCAGCAAAACTATTCTTTCCGCCGGCCACGGACCGTTGCGTCTGAAGGCAAATTTTTCGGATGGAACCACCATTCTCGCCCGCACCGCGCTGACGATAAAAGTGCGATCCGACGAAAATATCGGTCCGGAAATTGACCTTGCGGGCGAACGTATTCCTTTGCCCGGTTATTGCTGCCGGGCGGAAGAGACGCCCGCCGGAAAAGCCGCCCGTCCGCTCAACATTCTTTTTATTCTCCACGGAAGTTTCGCGTCGAACAGCGCGCTGCATGTGGCCGCGCTCGCCAACGAACTCGCCCGGCAAGCCCACGATTGTGCTGTCGCCGTGCCGCACGATCCGGAAACCCTCGCGCACCATGCGCATCCTGCGTTTCGAGGCCTGACGTTTGCCGAAGCAGGGCAAAGCCTGTCTTTTGCCAACGGCCGCGGTCCCGATATCATTCATGCGTGGACCACCCGGGAAAACGTCCGCCAGCTTGCGGAAAAACTGCGCGCTTCCCACCGAGCCAGGCTGGTCGTGCATCTGGAAGACAACGAACAGCAGATTTTATCCCAATCGCTAGGACGCAGTCTTGCCGAACTGGAACAGTTGTCCTCCACCGAGCTTGACCGGTCGGTACCGGATAATCTTTCCCATCCGCGCCGGAGCCGGGAGTTTCTGGCGACTGCTGACGGCATCACAGTGGTAGCGGATAAATTGCGTGAATTCGCCCCGCCCGGCCGACCCTGTCAGACGATCCTCCCCGCAGCGGATGCCCGCTATTTTTTCCCCCGCCCGATTCCCGGAGAATTCCGCCGCCTCTGCGATCTCGCGCCCGCCACGACCTTGCTTTTCTATCACGGCAACACGCACGCCTCGAATGCCGCTGAAGTAAAGGAGCTGTACGCCGCTCTGCTCCGGCTCAATCAGGAAGGTCATCCCACCACGCTGCTGCGCACCGGACTGGATCGGGTTGATTTCCTCGGGAAACTCGCCAACAAAGTCGCTCCGTTTTTGGTCGAACTAGGGCAGATCCTGCATCACCGCCACCTTCCACCGCTGATGGCCTTGGCTGATATCTTCGTGCAGCCCGGCGTACCGGACCCGTTCAACGATTATCGCTTTCCGTCCAAACTGCCGGAGTTTTTTTCCATCGGCCGGCCGGTCGTGCTGCCGCGCACGAATCTCGGCACCCAGTTGCGCCACGGGATCGACGCCTACGTGCTCGACCGTGCCGACGCCGCCGGCATTGCCCAGGCCGTCATTGAACTGAGACAGGACCGTGCGCTTTACGACCGCCTTAGCCAAGGCGCGGTGGCCTCCGCCGAGAAATATTTTAGCTGGCAACGCAGTGCGGAGACGCTTGCCAAGTTTTATTCCACCCTGACAGCTTAAGGCTTCATGCCCTCTTCTGTTAACGCACCGAAACGTATTTTAGTGACAGGTGGACGCGGCCGGCTCGCCTCTCTGATCGCCGACCAGTTCCGCGCCCCCACCCACAACCTTTCCCTGTTTTCCCGTTCCGGCGGAGACGGATTCCAGCCCCTGGATCATCTGACTGCCGCCCTGCCGAATGCCGGCGCGGTGCTGCACCTGGCATGGAGCACTTTGCCCGCCACCTCGGAACTCGGCGGTGGCATCGAGTGGAAAAATGATCTGCCGCCCTTGGAAAAACTGCTACAATCCATCGCCGCATTGCCCGCCCCGCACCGCCCTCATTTTGTTTTCTTTTCCTCCGGAGGCACCGTTTATGGCAACGCCCCGGGCCGGGCCAACATTGAATCTGATCCCTGCCTGCCCATCGGCTGGTATGGACGGGCCAAGCTGGCGGCGGAAAAACTGATCGAGGTCCAGGTGACGCGCCACGGGCTCTCCTGCGCCATCCTGCGCATCTCCAATCCTTATGGCTATCCCGTGCCCCAAAACCGCGCCCAAGGGATCGTTCCGCACGCCATCCGTTGTGCGGTGGAGCAGCAGCCGTTGAGTCTGTGGGGCGATGGTTCGGCGAAAAAAGATTTTCTGCATTACACTGATTTTCTCTCCGCCGTTGCAATCGTGCTCGAACGCCGGCTGACCGGCACCTTCAATCTGAGCGCGGGCGAATCCCACACCGTGCGCGAAGTCATCGGCCTGGTGGAAAACGAAACCGGCCATCCCGTCATGCTCCGCCAACAACCGGCCCCTTTCTGGGACGTGCGGGATAGCCGGCTCGACCACGGCCGCTTCGCCGCCGCCACCGGCTGGAAGCCGCAGGTCCCTCTCGCCGAGGGCATCCGGCGCGCGACCGCCAGCTACGCCAGCCTCTGAGCATGTCTGATTCTCACACTCCGGCCCTATCTGCGCCCGCCCGACCGTTGGTGATCGTCTTTTTTGTGATGCTGGCGCTGACCCTGTGGTTCACCACGCGCGCCTGGCATGCTTCGATCCTGGATCGCCACAATTTCCGCCAAACGCAGACCGCCATTTCCGCCTACTGGATCAAGGCAAGCGGTTTTCACCTCGATTACGAAACTCCCATTTTCGGACCGCCTTGGTCGGTGCCGTTCGAGTTTCCGATTTATCAATGGTGCGTCGCCACAGTGAGCCGGATGCTTGATATCGGCCTGGAATCGGCGGGCCGGGGCGTGAGCCTTTTCTTTTTTCTCGCGACTCTGCCGGCCGTTTATGGCCTGGCCGGACTGCTCAATCTCGCGCCTTCGCGCCGGCTGCTCGTGGTCAGCGCCGTGCTGGCGTCACCGACTTACCTTTATTATGCGCGCACCTTCATGATTGAAACCGCCGCGCTCTGCTGGGCGGTCTGGTTCCTCTATACCGTGACCCGCGCCGTGCGTGACAACAGCCGGGTTTTCGCGATTCTGGCCGCACTCTTCGCGATTCTGGCCGGTCTGACCAAGATCACCACCTTCATCGTATTTCTTTCACCGGCGGCGCTGCTGACCTGGATACATTGGCGTCCCCGCTGGTCCGTCCGCACTGCGCGGCCCGCGGAATTCTGGCGGGCTACATTGTGCGCTGTCGTGCCCGTGGTCTGCGGCATTGGCATTTCCTACTGGTGGGTGAAACACACCGACCACCTCAAACTGACCAATCCCTTCTCCGCTTCCCTGGTCTCGACCCGGCTGGCCAGTTGGAATTGGGGCTCATGGCAACAGCGTGTTTCCTCCGCATTCTGGCTCGAAAACTGGAGCAATATTTCCACCCTGGTCCTGGGCACCATACCGCTCACCGTCGCCTTGATCGGCGCCACGCTGGTGGCTCCGTCCTATCGCCGCGCCGCGACCTGGGGTGCGATATTTTTTCTCACCGGTCCGCTGCTGTTTTCCAATCTCTACTACATGCACGACTATTACTACTGTGCCACCGCTGTGTTTCTCCTCGGTGGCGCAGGGTTTGTTCTCGCCGGCATTTGGGACTCTGTCCGGCTGACGATGGCAGCCAAGTGGCTGACCCTTGTCCTGTTTCTCGGAGGCCAGCTCTTTGCGTACTATCAAAACTATGGTGCGTATCTGCGGTTGGAACAGCCCGCCCCTCCGGCCATCACTGCGGTCATCCGTGCCGTCATGCCGCCGGAAAATGTCCTGGTCGTTTACGGCTGGGATTGGAGCACCCAGATCGCCTATTATGCCGAGCGCCGCGCGATCATGGTGCCGCAGGGCCGGGAGCCGGATTCGGAAGCGCTGGACGCAATTGTCCGCCGGCTGCCTTCTAAAAAAATCGGCGCCCTGCTGATCCGCAACAATACCGCCCAGCGTGCGACGCCCGCCTTCATCCGGGAACGACTCAACCATTTCCGGCTGGCACCGGCCCCCTTCGCCACCAGTGCAGACGGCGATCTTTACCTGGCTGATGAACAAATTTCCTCGGCTGCAGCCAAGCTCAAGGGCCTGACGTTTCCCTCCGTCACCCTCAACACGCAGCCGGCAATCGATCTCTTTGCCGACCAACTGCACGACACCGACCTGAGCGGCACCGATCTCTCATTGTTCTCACCCCGTCCGGTCAGCGCCCGCAGCCTGCTCGGCATCAGTCTCGGCACCGAGCGCGGACGACCGGTCGTATTGGCCCATGCGGTTTCGGAACTTCATTTCATCCCGCCCCATGGCGCGACCACCATCGTGGCTGAAGTCGGTCTGGCCGACGGTGCCTTTGCGCCGAACAATGCCTCACCCTCCGATGGCATCGGTGTGGAGATCTTCGAACTCCTTCCCAACGGTCTTCGGCGCACACTTTTTCGGCGCGACCTCGATCCCGCCCAGGTGCCGGAAGATCGCGGTCCGCAGACCGTCCGCCTTGACGATGCGGGGCCGTTCACCGGCACCCTCGTGTTCAAAATCACTCCCGGTCCGAAAAACAATATCAACACCGACTGGGCCTACTGGGGCCGGATTGAGATTCGTTGATTCAATGGTTGGTAATCACGACCGGTCCGAGTGAAACCCAATCCCGCCGATCCTGGCCTTGCGGTCCGGGGCCGACGAATAGCTCGATTTTTCCCGATTTTTCCAGGGCAAACGCGACCTCGATCTGCTGCCAGCCGCGATCCCCGGTCTGATGGCGGGGATCCAGCACACGGGTGAAAACAGTTTTCCGTTCCTCGCCCGCGCCGAGTAAGGTGACGGATATCTCCGCACCATCCGTGCATTGCGATTCGGCAAGAGACTCGTCATACGCCGCGGGTGCAAACCATGCCTGGGTCCGCAAAGTGTGCTTCCCGGCCTGCAGTTGAAAAACCAGCCGGGTGACAGGATGGGCACCGAACAACAGCCGGCCGGTGCTGCCATCCAAAATCGGCCCGAACGTGGAAAAAAAACTGACCGGCTGCGGCCGCATCTGGCGGAAAATCTCCCTTTGCCGCGGACTAAGATCGGCCGTGTCGAACCACTCGCCCGCCAGAGGGTTTCCCGGCAATTCCACCCCGGACTCCCAGACCAGGCCATCGATCCCCGTATCGATGATCGTTTGAATGATCTCCTTGCGCCGCGCCAGCGGCAGGTGGACCGACACATCTCTCCAGCGATAGATCGGTCGCGGATCGATGCCCAGAGCTGCAGCGCGCCGGATTATATCCTCGCGACCCCGCGTCGCCGGCCCCAGCACGAGTGCGCCGATTTTTTCGCCGGCCAACGCGGCAAAAGCTGCATCAAGCTGCGCGGTGTTTTGCTCAACGTCCTCGCGGATCATCAACGCTCGGCGTCGCGCATAATACGGCGTCATCGAATTCCAGTCCTGACCCGTGATCAGCAAAATCTCGTCCGGTTTGGTCAACTTGCCCAATGAATTGGTCAGTTGGTCCCCGCCGATACTCGGCCGGCTTTGCTCCTCATAATAAACGTCGAAATACCGGCACACTTGTCCGCCCGTAACCGTCACCAGTGCGAGCCCCACCAGCCAGAACGGGCGGCCGCTTTCCGCCAGGCCGACCAGAACCAGTCCCAGCGCCATCAGCAGCAACAGGCCGTTGGCGTTGAAATAATATTCGTGCCAGCCATACAGCACCGGGAAAATCACCAGCACGGCGCTGAACCAGAGCAGCAAGCGAAAAATGTCAGCCCTTCGTTGCCGTGCCAAAAGCAGCAGCACAACCATTCCACTGCTCAGCAACGGCCACCAGGATAGTTTCTCCGTGATGATTTTCCATTTCAGCCGCCACAGCTCGGGCGAAAACCGTGTTGTCCACGTCCCAAGGGTGATGTCCCGCAGATTGGCTTCGAGCAAAAACCGGGCGCTGGGATTGAGCGCTCTGATCCCGTCCGCAAAATGCAGCCACCACAGGGTCAGAGCAAATGGCAACGCCACGGCCAGGATCATCCAGACCAGATCACTGCGCCAACGCCGGTCATTCCGTCCCTGCCATAATTTCCGCAAGGCCCACCAGCCCGCCGGCAACAGGTAGAGCAGGAACGTGGTTACTTTGACCAGACCCGCTCCACTCCCCGCCAGCATCGCCACCAGCAGCCAACGGAAGTTTTTCGTTTCAACGGTCTCCTCGAACGCCACCCAGAACCACAGCGAAAACATCAGCGCCATCGTCTCGATCAAAAAAGCCCGTGCATAAAAAAGATAGAATGGACTGGTGACGATCACCGCCAATACCAGCCACCGCCGACCCCTGGCTACTCCCATCCGTCCCAGCAACAAAAACACCGCCGGCAGGCAGAGGTAGAAACAAGCGATGCTTACCAGCCGGCCGGATTTGGTCAGATTCAAACCCGTCAGATCGCTCACACCCACGACGGTCCACTGGTAAAGCGGAAATTCCATCGGGATCGACCACGGCTTGCCCAGTACCGGCGTAGGATAGGCCAGGGAGAAATCATGATTCTGCTGGATGTAATACGCCGCTATCGCCGTCTGGGCCTGACGATATTCCACCCCCGGCAGATTCCTGTTCGACCAGCCCTCGCCCATCACCCAACCGTGAAACAGCAGGCAGCCGCAAAAAAAGGCCAGGAAAAACACGGACTCGCGGCGGCTGGAATCTTGGTTGCTGGACGGCACAGACATCACCTGTACCAAAGTTATGCTCCGGCACACGCCAATAACATTTTGCCCGAGCCCGGTCCCCCTTCGAACAAGCTTTACTGGCGCGCGCCGGCTCCGCTTAATTCCGCGCCCTGCATGAGCTTTTCTCCGCCTAAATTCCACATCGACAGCCCCGCCCATTGGCGGCCGGAGGTCGCCGGAATCGAAGTCACCGGCTGGTTGTATCCGGGAGAAACCACGCTCTGCCTCGATATCCGGGCCCGCGTGGACAAACGCGCCTATCTCGGGATCTACGGCTTGGAACGGCCCGATACGAAACAGGCTTTCGGCGGTTCGCTCGCCGCGTTGCGCACCGGCTTCGCCCAGCGCGTCGTCGTCTGGCGCGGTGCCAAGACGCTCGCGCTCGATTACCACGACGGCGCCGATTGGCGTGAATTTTTCCAGACTCCGCTCGACACGACGGCGCTCCCGGCCGAGGCCACGAAACCGCCGCGCATTCTCCGCGCCGCCGTCGTCCATCAGACCCTTCACCATCTCTATCGCCACTTCCACCGCGAATCATGGTCCGTGTTGTGCCGCGAAACGGACGCCGTGCTGCGCGATGTCCTTACCCCGACCAGCGATGTCTTCATCGGCGACCGTTTTCTCGGCTACATCGAGAACCCGGGTTTTTGGATCAACGCCGGCTATGGGAAATTCCGCATCACCGGCTGGATTTTTGGCGTCGGTTGCAACATCTCCCAACTCAGCGCCACCACCGGCGTCCTGACGGAAAACCGCCTCGTCTATCCCAAGGACCGCCCCGACGTCGCCAGCCACCGTGCCGATCATGCCAACGCCCTCAAATCCGGTTATTACGGACTTGTGGATATCCGCAGCGACACCCCCAGCCCGGTCAGTCTGAAAATATTCGCCGAGACCGGTGACGGCACCCGACCCCTTGCTTTCGCCCGCCGCATGTATCTCGACCGGCGCGACGAACATTCCGGCCCCGTCCCCATCTACCGGCCTTTTCTTTTCTACAAAGTCGTCGCCGCTTTTCTGCGTGGCCGCCTGCTCGGTCGTTTCCAGTTCGACAGTTGGACTGAATCCCGCGCCGAGATCGTCCGGCTGCAACAGCACCTCGCCGCCACCTTCAGCCGCGGAGAAACGGCGAAGGTCCCCGCGGCCATTCTCCGTATTCGCGACCAGGATCCCTACACCCGCTGGTGCTGGCACAACCGGCTCACCCCGCGCCTCCGCGCCACGCTGCAACAGGACGCCACGGCTTTGGCGCAAACGGGCGGCCCGCTCATCAGCGTCGTCGTGCCTGCCTATAACACGCCGGAAAAATATCTTCGCGAACTGCTCGATTGCCTCGGGCAACAGCTCTACCCGCGCTGGGAACTTTGCATCGCCGACGATGCCTCGCCCCAACCGCACATCCGCCGTATTCTCGAAGAAGCCGCCAAGAGCGACCCGCGCATCAAACCCGTTTTCCGCGCTGAAAACGGCCACATCGCCCGTGCCACCAATTCCGGCCTTGAGGTTGCGACCGGAGAATTTGTCGCCCTGCTCGACCACGACGACCTGCTGCCGCACGACGCGCTGCTGCACATTGCCCAGGCCATCGCGCGCCACCCGACCGCCGGTTATCTCTACACCGATGAGGACAAAATCGACGACACCGGGCGACGCTTCGATCCACAATTCAAGGGCGGATGGAGCCCCGAAATGGCGCTCACCCATAATTACACGCATCACCTTACTGTAATCCGGCGTACTGTCGTGGAGCAAGCCGGCCGGCTCCGCCCGGAATTTAACGGCGCACAGGACATTGATCTCTTTCTCCGCTGCTGGGAGCTGATCAAGCCGGCGGACGTCGTGCATGTGCCCTTCATCGGTTACCACTGGCGCGCCCACGCCGAAAGCACCGCCACCCGCGGCGACCAGAAAGGCTATCTCTTCGAAGCCGCACGCAAGGCCATCGCCGAAGCGGTCAAACGCCGCGCCCTTCGCGCCGAACCGGTGCTCCCCGAATTCGCAAAAAACTACGCGCTCTGCCTGCACCAGTTGCAATGGGACGCGGCCATCCTGCGCGAAAATCCCGTCACCATCGTCATCCCAACAAAGAATCGCGTCGATCTCCTCCGCACCTGCCTCGATTCCCTCGCCCGCACCACGCCGCGCGATGCAGTAAAGATCATTGTGGTCGACGATAATTCCGACGACGCCGACACCCTCACGTATCTGAACACAATCGCCACCCACACCGATCTGCGCTGCGAAGTCATAACCGCTCCGGTTTCTCCCGACGGCTTCAACTATTCCCGCCTTGTCAATCTCGGCACCGCCCGCGCCGACACGCCGTTTGTGCTCCATCTGAACAACGACGTGGAAGCACTCACGCCCGGTTGGCTCGAAGACATGGTCGGCTGGCTCAGCGTTCCCGGTGTGGGCATCGTGGGGGCAAAATTGCTCCACCCCGACGGCACGCTCAACCACGCCGGCATCAGCATCAGCCGCGAAGACGGTCTGCCGCACGTGCTCTTTGAAAAGGAACCCGCCGAGGATCTCGGTTATCTTTTCCTCCCTCACGCCGCGCGCGACGTCGCAGCCGTTACCGGTGCCTGCCTGCTCACCCGCACCGATCTCTACCGGCAGCTCAAAGGTTTCGATGAAACCAAACTCGCCGTCGCCTACAACGACGTTGACTTCTGCCTGCGCACGCAGGCCGCCGGTTTCCGCACCGTCTATTCTCCACAGGCCGTCCTCCGCCACGTCGGCAGCGCCTCGCGGGGCAATACCTACGCCGAACGCGAACACGTCGAATATCTCGCGCGTCACGGCAACCACCGCGATCCCTACCACAGCGAGACGCTCGACTTCCCCCCTCGCAATCTCCCGCTCAATCCCTACCACCAGCGCTACGCCCAAACCGCCCGGCCGTTCCGCGCCATCGTGCTGACGCACAACCTGAATTTCGAAGGCGCCCCCATCTTCATCTTCGAGCTCGCCCGCTACCTGGCCGAGCAGCCCGGCGTCACAATCACCATCGCCTCACCGCACGACGGTCCGTTGCGCGCGCGCTTTGAGGAGCTCGGACTCAAGGTCGAACTGTGGGATACCTCCGGCATGATGGCCGCCAAGTCGCCCGCCGAATTCACCGCCGCCATGGAGAAATTCGCCGGCACGCGCCAGTGGAACGACACCGATCTCTTCGTCTGCAATACGATGCTGACCTTCTGGGCCGTCCACCTCGCGGAGCATCTGGGCAAACCTTCCGCCCTCTATCTGCACGAGAGCAACGTCGTGAAACGTTTCTTCGCCCCGCTGCTGCCTGCGGCCATGCACGCCACGGTCGAGGATGCTTTTCGCCGCGCCACCCGCGTTGTTTTCACCGCGCGTTCCACGCACGACATCCATCAGGAACTGAGCGGCAACGACAATTTCCGCACCTTGCGCAGTTGGGTCGACTTCGCCCGCATCGAGCGGTTCAAGGCAACCCACGACCGCACCGAGCTCCGCCGCAAACACGGCCTCGATCCCGATGCCGTGCTCGTGGTCAACATCGGTTCCGTGTGCGAACGCAAGGGCCAGCACATATACATCCGCGGCATCGATCTGCTTAAAAAGGAACTCCGCGATCTTTTTCCCGGCAAGAAAATCCAGTGGGTCATCGTCGGCGCCCGCGACGGCCTCTACATGGAAACATTGTTGGAGGATGTCCAACTCATGGGCCTGCAGGATGTGAAGATTTTCAAGGAGACCAGCGAGATCTACGATTTCTACCGGTTGGCCGATCTGCTCGTCTGCACCAGTTTCGAGGAATCATTTCCGCGCGTGCTGCTCGAGGCGATGGTCTTCGGCACACGCATCGTCAGCACCGATGTCAACGGCATCGCCGAGATGTTGACCAGCAATGACGAGGCGTACCTCGTGCCTGCGGGCGATCCTTTCAAGCTCGCCGCCGCGCTCAAGCTCGCGCTCGCGGACCATTTCGCCGGCAACCAAAAGATGATCTCGATGGCCTATGCCCGCGCCGCCCGCAATTACCACCACGCCCGCGCCCTGCCCCAGCACCTGCAGATGATCCGCGAAGCGTGGCTGGGATGAACGACTCCTGATGCACGAAACCTCCACCGGCTTCAGCCACATTGAAACGCCCGCACCCGGCTCCACCCTGCCCCGGGGCCGGCACACCCTCCGTGGCTGGGCCTGGCCCAAGGCCGGTGGCATCTTCGTCGATGTTCGCGCCCGCCTCGGTGGTCGCATCTTCCCGGGCGTTCACGGCATTCCGCGCGCCGATCTCGCCGCTCATTTCAAAACCGGCCGGCCGGTCGCGCTCGCCGAATTCTACATCGTCATCGAAGTCTCCCCGGGCCCTGTCGAGATCGTGCTCGAAGCGCTGACCATCGAGGGCCGCTGGTCGTCATGCCAGAATATCTCCTACCAGATTGTCGCCGCCAATCCACCGGTCGATGTCGCCGTTCCAACCGGCCCGCTGCGCTGGCACGAATACGGCCGCGCCCTCCAGATTCTCCTGCGTGAGCAGCGCCGCTCGCCCGACCACGCCTTGGGTGAGCTCGCCCGCGAATTGGTCGCCCAGATTCCTTACCCACGCGATCTGCGTCATCCGCATCTGCCTTTCCATGGCCACCTCGACGAACCCGCCGCCCTCACGCGCTGCGGTTTCGGCCGCACCGCCGTGCTCGGTTACCTGTTTCACGAGACCCAGCCCATTCGGCGCGTCCTCGCGACCTTTGATCTGCAGGCCTGGCAAACGATCGGCCATGGTCTGGCCTCGCCCGGCCCCGCCAGCTATTTCCCTCAATTCGCCACTGCGCAAAACTGCGGACTATTCGGCATCATCGATGTGCCGGCCCAGCTTCCCCAGCCCGTCTGCCTGCGCCTCTACGCCGAACTCGCCGACGGCAGTCTGCACCTGTGCTCCGTGCAACGCAGCCGGCTTTATACCAACGAAGAGGAAAAGGCGCCCTACCCACCCCAGGACCGCGCCAGCTTTGCCGGCAACAACGCGGCGCTGACCGCCGCCATGAGGGAACGCGGGATCGAAGTGGTCGCCGACGACGAACTCAGCCGCGAACTCACCCGCATCGAAACCGACTTTCAACTCCGCGCACCGCGCACGCTGCCATCTGCGACCCCGCTGCAACCCGCGCCGCAGTCTTCCGCCGCCCTGCGGCCCCGCCGCGTCCTGCTCGTCACCCATAATCTCAACTTCGAAGGCGCCCCGCTCTTCTTCGTCGATTACGCCCGGCATCTCGCCTCGCTCGGCATCCAGCTCACGTTGCTCAGTCCCAGCGACGGCCCGCTGCGCGAACGATTTGCCGCCTGTTGCCCACAAATCCTGATCGCGGATGTCGCGGCCGTTTTCTCCGCCCAATCCGCCACTGACTCCCGCCAAGCCATCGCCGCTTTGGGCGAGACCGTCGATTTCGCCGCGTTCGATCTCGTCGTCTGCAACACCTTCACGACCTTCTGGGCCGTGCACGCCGCGCAAGCCACCGGTCGCCGCGCCCTGCTCTATGTCCACGAGAGCACGACGCCCGCCAGTTTCTATCTGGGTCGGATGCATCCCGAGGTGATCGCACTCGTCGATGAAGCGTTCGCCCTGGCCGACTGCGTGTCATTCACCACGGCGTCGACGCGCAGCTACCACCTCGACTATGGCCGGCCTGCCAATCACCGCCTCACGCCCGGCTGGATCGACGTCGCGCGCATCGATGCCTGGCGCGCGAAAAATCCCCGCGAAACCTTGCGTGCCCGTTTTCAAATGCAGCCCGGCGAACTGCTCGTCACCAACGTCGGCACCGTCTGCGAACGCAAGGGCCAGCACATCTTCGCCCGCGCCGTCGACCTGCTCTGGCGCCGCTATCCGGAACTGGCGGTCCGCACCCGGTTCGTGATGCTCGGCGGCGGGGACACGCCCTTCGACGCCGTGCTGGTTGACCTGCTCGTCCATCTCAATCGCCCCAATCTCGTCGTCCATCCCGGCACGTCGGACTACTTCCCTTATTACGCCGCCGCCGATCTCTTCGTCTGCTCGACCTACGAAGAATCCTCGCCCCGCGTCATCCTCGAAACAATGGTCTGCGGCACGCCCATCCTCAGTTCGGGCGTGCACGGTGTCGTGGAGCAAGTTCGCGCGGACCTCGAAGCCACCTTGATCCCGCCCGGCGACACCGTCGCGCTCTGCGAAGCCATGGCCCGCCTGCTGCAATCACCCGACCTCGGCCTCACCCTCGCCACCCGCGCCCGCGCCCGGGTCGTCAACGAATTCGACGCCAATATCCTCCTCCCCCGCCACGCCGCCCTCGCATGCACCATCGCCGCCTCGCCGCCGCCAAATCATTGAACGGCTAAAAAAGGGCCGTAAATATTGCATTTTTTTCTTAGCGACGGCTCATCCAAGGAAGTTCCAACCGCAATTTCTCGCATACCCCCGATCATCCCGAACTCCGCTTCCACCCCAATTATAACATTATCAACCTGACTCCTTTTTTCTGTCCCTGGAAAAGGCAATTTGGCGGGTATGGCTCGGCGCGAACAGCGCCTCTATCCCTCCGGATATTATGAGCGCCGTTTTGAGCCGCGTGATTGCCACCAATACCTGGGTCTGCGTCCGGAGCACCGGCCCGAGGTTTGCGTTCAACCCGCTCGGCCAATCGGCCGGGGCATTCTCACCTTCAACGCAATTGGCGCTGACCAACGTCAGGTACATCCCGCCCGGGCATTTCGAGCGGGATGATGGCGTGGCGGCGCAGCTCGACGCCACGCAGGAATGTGATGATTGCCCGTTCGCCAATCCGGTCGCTGGTCAGAAGCTTGTGCAGACTGTCGACCGCGGGAGTGGGCGAATCATCCAGGGCCAGCACGACATCGCCCTCCACGAGCCCGGCGCGGTCGGCGGGACTCCTGGGCTCGACGCCAGCGACGAGCACTCCGGTCTCCTGTGTCAGGCGGTGAAACCGGGCGACCTTGCGGATGAGCGGAACCTTTTGACCGGCCACACCGATAAAGCTGCGCCGGATGCGGCCGTCCTTGATCAGCCACGCTGCGACCCAGCGGGCCGTGTTGCTCGCGATGGCAAAGCAGATGCCCTGCGCGGGACGGATGATGGCGGTGTTGACGCCGATGACTTCGGAACGGGTGTTGACGAGCGGGCCGCCGGAGTTGCCGGGATTGAGCGCGGCGTCCGTCTGGATGACATTATCGATGAGCCGGCCGGAAGCGCCGCGCAGAGAACGGCCCAAACCGCTCACGATGCCTGCGGTGACGGTCTGCTGAAAACCCATGGGGGAACCGATGGCGATCGCAATCTGACCCGGGCGCACGGCATCGCTGTCCGCCAGTTCCAGGTGCGCGATCTCGTCGGCGCTTACGCGCAGCACGGCGAGATCGGTGTCGGGATCATCACCGATAAGGGTGGCCGGAAGTTTTCGTCCATCGGCGAGGAAGACGCGCATTTCCTTGGCGCCATGAACGACGTGGCTGTTGGTCAGCAGATAGCCGTCGGGTGAGATGAAGAAACCCGAGCCAGAACCGCCCGGCGCATCGTTGCCGCGGACCTCGATGTGGACCACGGCAGGATGCGCCGTCGAGACGGCGTCAGAAACCGATTGCGAATAGGCGTCGAGCAGCGATTCATCGGCCGGTGAAACAGGATCGTGTGTGAGCGTGGCAACCATGATTTGTTCAATGAGTGCGTAACCCGCCAGAATGCAAATCGTCCGTTTTGCCATAGGACACGGCGCCGGTGGAAAAAGGCAGCGACAGCCTGCGCATCATCTGGCGCACGGCAATGCCGCTGGACGAATCCGGCCTTATTCGTAGCGTTAGCGGCGATATGGCCTCCTTTGAACACGCGCTTGTTTTGCTCCTGCTGATCGCCGGCTTGAGCGTGATTGGACGCTGGCTGCCCTGGCCGCAATTGATCACCTACCTGCTCGGGGGCGTGGGCGCGGCCCTCGTGCCGGCGTTTCCCCGGATGACGCTCGATCCCGGATTTTTCTTTCTCTGCTTTCTGCCCCCGCTGCTCTTTGCGGACGGCTGGCTGATGCCGCTGCGGGAATTTGTCCGCGCCCGCCGCGCCATTCTCACCCTTGCCACGGGGCTTGTTTTCTTCACGACCGTGGCGGTCGGGCTCGTGGCCTGGTGGCTCGTGCCGGGACTTTCGCTCGCAATGGCGTTCGCCCTCGGCGCAATCGTGTCGCCCACCGATGCCGTGGCGGTCAACGCCATCACCGAACGGCTGCGCGTTCCGGCCCGTCTCACCACCGTGCTGAGCGGCGAAAGTCTCATGAACGACGCCACCGGTCTCGTGGGCTTCAAGTTCGCCCTCGCCGCCGTGGTTGCGGGAAGCTTTTCGCCCGGCCGCATGGCGGTGGATTTCTCCCTGCTGGCGGCTGGCGGCCTGGCCATCGGTTTTGCTGCCGGCTACGTGATTGGCAAACTGCGCGACCTGCTCCTGCGATTGGAAGCCAGCGATCCGTTCATCGAAATTACCCTCTCCCTCCTGACCCCGTTCGCCGCCTATCTCGCCGCCGAGCTGCTCGGCGCATCCGACATTCTGGCGGTCGTCGCCGCCGGACTCTACTCCGGCTGGCGGGACCCGGTCAGAATGGATGTGGAAACCCGCCAGAGCACCTACGCCGTCTGGCGGCTGCTGCTCTTCTGGCTCAACGGCGTGGCCTTCGTTCTACTCGGACTGCAATTCCCCACGCTGCTCGCCGCGGTGCACGGTCACTATTCGCTCGCCCGGCTTCTGGGCTTCACCGCGGTCATTTCCGGCACCGCCATTGTCGCACGGCTCGTCTGGGTCTTCGCCGGAATATACCTGCCGTCACTGGCGACCGGCGTCTGCTCGAAATCCTCTCGCGGCGCATCGGCCCTCGTCGTCGGCTGGGCCGGCATGCGCGGCACGGTGACACTCGCCGGGGCGCTTTCCATTCCGTTGCTGCTCCCCGATGGCACGCCCTTTCCTAGCCGCGACATTGTGATCTTTTTGGCGTTCGGCGTCATTGCCGTCACATTATTGCTCCAAGGCACGACGCTTGAGCGGCTGATCCAACACCTGGGTTTGCGCGAGGATGACACCCGGGCCCAGGAGGAACGCCTCGCCCGCACCACGGCGGTGCAAGCCGGACTGACTGCACTGCGTGCGCTCGAGACCGAGGCGGATACCCCCGAACATGCAGCCGCGCTGGGCCAGGTGATCGCCGAATATGAGCACCGACTCGCCGCTTTGGAAGCTGAAGGCGAAACCCGCCGCAACGCGCGTATGCGGCGCCGGGCCAGCCACCATTACCGTAGCACGGCTTTGAAGGCCGAACGCGCTGCCATCGACGAGCTCTGGCGCAGCGCCAAGATCATCGACGAAGTCCACCGCCCGCTCCAACAACTGCTCGATCATGAAGAATCATTGCTCCGCGACGCTCCGCCCTCGCCGGAGGATTGAATCTATCAATCCGGCAATGTGACAGCGCCTCGAAAAGAGCGTTTTGCCCAAGCGATGACATGAGCTGTCACTTTGCCGGATTAATAAAGTCCCGGCCGGGTGCCCCTCTTTTAGCTTCCGGTTACATACCGCTGGCCCCCGCGACCACGACTCCGACCGGCACCCAGGCCGCCTCCGTCACCACGCTGCGTTGGACCCCGCGTTTGCCCCGGTCCGTGGGATTTCCCTCTCGGCGAACGGCAATATTTCACCACAGTGCACTGTTTTGGCAAATCTCATCCTTCTTTATGAAAGCCGCTCCCGATGCTGACCGGTTCTTCACGCTCGCGAACGTTATGTCGCTCTCGCGCGTGCCGTTGGCCGGCGTGTTCTGGCTGACGCTGCATGGCCGGCCCGAGACGACTTGGGCACCTTTGACCGTGATGATTGTCGCCGGTGCCACTGATATCCTCGACGGGAAATTCGCTCGTCTCGGTCGCAAGGATCAGACGTCGTCGCCTCCCACTGGCCGCGGGGCCTGGCTTGATCCCGTGTGCGACAAGATTTTTGTCGGTGTTGTCCTGATCGCCCTCTTTATCGAGCGTGGCCTCACCTTAAACCTCCTGCTCCTGGTCTGCACCCGGGAACTGGTGCAAATCCCCACCGTGCTGGGTTACAAGCTGCTGCCGGTTTTCCGCGGCTGGCTCCACTACGACTTTACCGCCACCTTCCTGGGAAAACTCACCACGGTGCTCCAATTCGCCGCGATCGTTTCACTTTTGTTCAGCGCCCGCTCCACCTACCCGCTCGCCCTTGCCTCCTGCCTTGGCGGACTGTTGGCGGTGGGCGATTATTTGTGGCGCGTCGTCCGGATCGCACGCCGTTCGCCTCCGGCTGATCGTATTTGAACCATACTCGCACCGACTGGGAAATTCTGATTTCGCGACAGAATTGTGTTCAACCACGGCGAAAACCCGGTTCTCCTCACCACCGATGCGACCCAAAATTCTCATGGTGGATGATGCCAAGGCGCTGCGCTTTCTCGTGGAGAAGGCCCTCGGCGCGTTCGATTGCGAAGTACGCGAGGCGACCAACGGCTACAACGCCCTCTTCGCCATGGAGCAGACCATGCCCGACCTCATCCTCCTCGACGTCAGCATGCCCATCATGACCGGTCTGGAAATGCTCACGCTGATGCGGTCTCACCCCACGCTCAAAGCGGTCCCGGTGATCATGCTCACCTCGCGGGCGGACCACCTGATTTTGCCCCAGCTCGCCGCCCTGGGGATCAGCGGCATGCTGGTGAAACCGTTCAACGACACCACGCTCATTGAGAAAATCCAGACCGTCATCAAACTGAAGCCCGCCAGGCCTGCGAAGGCAAAAAAGACCTGATGCCTGGGATCAGGTGATAGATGAATTTTCAACCGCCAATGGGATTCATCAGCAGATGAATCCTTGGAAGTGAGCCGCGACTAATCATCGCTGCAAATGAATCCTTCGCACCTGCTGATCGCAGGCAGATATTCCCAGTCTGCGATCAGCAGACTCCCGGGAACCTAAACTGGAGACGATTAGCCGAAGGGGTGACCTAAAATTTCGCCCATTGGCAAAATTGATCAGCGGTCGGCTTCGTTCATAGGTTTTGCACCCAGGCCGTGCCGATTCCAGCGATGAGTCCGAAGAGATGCCCTTCCCACGAACTGCCATTGCGCGCCGGGGCGATGCCGGCAAGCATTCCGCCATAAAATACGAGGACGCCACCCGCCACGAGCAGGTCCGATGTGGCGCGGGTGAACCACCCGAGCGCGATCAGCCAGCCGAAGAACCCGAAGATCACTCCGCTCATGCCCATATGCGCCGCCCTGCGCCCCATCAGCCAGAGCAGCATGCCCTGACCCAGCGCGATGGTCAGTGCCACGTTTAAGAACTGTCTCTCACCGCGCCGGAGCATCAACGCCCCCAACACGAGGAACGGAGGCAGATTGGCGACGAGGTGAGCGAAGTTGGCGTGGATAAATGGGGCCGTCACCAGCCCGACCAATCCGCCGGCAGTCCGCGGCACCACTGAGAGCTGTTCGGCGTCTTTCTTCGCCACGATCCCGATCAATGTGCCCACGATCATCGCCCCCGTCGGCCAGGAGAGATAGCAATACGGAGCTCGGGTGAAAAGCCGGGAGACAAATTCCAATACGATGTCCATACGAAGCCCGCAGGGATGCCCGAGCCGGCAACAAAATGAAAGTCTGAAGATAACCACTCCGAAAACGCATCCGCCTGACGCAATATTCAACTTTCTCCATCTCAGCCTCCGTTATGGTCCGCGAAAACCCGTTTTAAGAGCTTGCACGTTCCACCCGTCTGACCGCTTCTTTCGCCCGTCCATGCCCGCCAAATCGACCGACCTTGCCGCGCTCCTGAAGCGCACCTTTGGCTACTCGAAGTTTCGCCCGCTCCAGCGCGAAATCATCGAGGCTACTCTCGCAGATCAGGATGTTTTTGCGCTGCTCCCGACCGGAGGCGGCAAATCACTCTGCTTTCAACTTCCCGCCCTCGCCCGCCCCGGTCTCACCGTGGTCGTCTCGCCGCTGATCGCCCTGATGAAGGATCAGGTCGATCAACTCCAGGCGAGCGGTGTAGCCGCCACCTTTCTCAATTCCTCGCTCAACGCCGAGGAATCGCGCTCGCGCCTCGCCGGCCTCCATCGCGGGCAATACAAACTGCTCTACGTCGCGCCCGAACGTCTCATGCTTGATGGCTGGGTCGAGAACCTGAAGGCATGGAACGTCACCTGCCTTGCCATTGACGAGGCCCACTGCGTTTCCGAGTGGGGCCACGACTTCCGTCCCGAATATCGTCAGCTCGCCCGGCTCCGCGCCGCGTTGCCCGACGTACCGGTCATGGCGCTCACGGCCACGGCGACCGAGCGAGTGCGCGCCGACATCATTGCGCACCTCAAGCTCCGCAACCCGCAGATCTTTGTCGCGAGTTTCAACCGTCCGAACCTCACCTATCGCGTCATCCCGAAAGACCAGCCGACAAGGCAGATCATCGATTTTATCCGCAAACGTGAACATGAGAGCGGCATAGTCTATTGCGCCAGTCGAGCCGCCGCCGAACGCGTTGCCGAGGCCCTTGCCAGTCGCGGCTGGCCCGCCCGCGCCTACCACGCCGGGCTTGAGGCGGAGGAACGCTCGCGCAACCAGGAACAGTTTCTCCGCGACGACACCCGCATCATCTGCGCCACAATCGCCTTCGGCATGGGCATCAACAAGCCCAACGTCCGCTGGATCATCCATCACGATCTGCCCAAAAATATCGAGGGCTATTATCAGGAAACCGGCCGGGCCGGACGCGACGGTTTGCCGGGCGACTGTCTGCTGCTCTTCAGCGCCGGCGACATCGCGAAGCAAACCCACTTTCTGGACGAAATCACCAGCGAGCACGAGCAGGCCGTCGCCCGCGCCCAGCTCCGGCAGATCACACATTACGCCGAGAGTGGCGGCTGCCGTCGCTCCGAACTCCTCGGCTATTTTGGCGAAACCTTTCCGCTCGATAATTGTGGCGCCTGCGACAATTGCCTCGAACCACGCGACACCTACGATGGTACGATCGTCGCGCAAAAACTTCTCTCCTGCGTCTACCGCATCCAGCAAAACAGCCGTTTCACCGTTGGCCTGAATCACATCGTGGAAGTCCTCACCGGCGCCGACACCGACAAAATCCGCCGCTGGGGCCACGACCGTCTCACCACCTACGGTATCGGCAAGGAACTCTCCCGTCCTGCGTGGGCGGCGGTCGGCCGGGAGTTGACACGGCTCGGTTACCTCGCCGTTGCCGAGGGAGAATTCGCCACGCTCGAAGTAACCGAAGCCGGCATGAACGTCCTCCGCACCCGCACGCCGATCACGCTCACAAAGCCAATGGATCTGCCCAAAGCGAAGCGCGTCACCCGTCGCGAAGGCGATATCGCGTGCGACGAGATTCTCTTCGAGCGCCTCCGCACCCTGCGCCGCACCCTCGCCGACGAACGCGGCGTGCCCGCCTACATTGTTTTCGGCGACACCACGCTCCGCATGATGGCCCGCCAGTATCCCGCGACCGTGGACGAGTTGGAAGGCATCCCCGGCGTCGGCGAAAAGAAACGCGCCGAGTTCGGCGAACTATTCACCAACGAAATCGCCGCCTACCTGGAAAACAATTCCCGGCAGGCCTTTGATTGAGCTTGCAGCAACGGGTTGTAGTTGGGCTGTAGAATCGGTTTTATACCGCGATTTGAAACACCTGGCCAATCGGGAAAAAGCCGAAAGGAAGAACACATGGCCCAATATCATTTCGTGGAACGACGGCGGCATGACCGATAATCGTCCCGACCATCAGCGCGAGGAGCAGCGCAACCACCATCCATCGGATTGAGGCAGGACTCTTCATAATGTGTAGGAAAGCCGCTGAATCTTGGAGCGATGTTTGGTGCGGAGAAAACGCTGGTCGTAGATATGGCCGGAATCGCCGCGCACATAGAGTGATTTGCCTTTGAAGAAAAAACCCCGGTAGCGGCGCCGGCCGCGGCGGGAACGTCCCTGTCGGGCGCGGCGTTCACGAAACCACGCCAGCCAGTTGAGATAGCGGTTCGGCCAAGGATGACCCGCTGCCGGCAGGTCAGACAAACCCTGACATGTTTTTTCTTCTTCGGACAATTTTCTGGCGAGGCATCGCGCTGGGAGCAGCCCATGGACACCGTGATAGGACCGGACGGGAATGATGTGCTTCATGCGTCCATCTTCGCAGAATGAGATTGTTTTGCTAACGGACACGTCATTGCCCCGGACAAGCGGGCTGCGGGGTTGTCCGGGTGGATTGAAAGGTGGAACCCGGCCTCTGGACGGGTTGGCTTTTCGGTCGCGGTTGGGGCGCATCCAGAGGCCGCGTTCCACCCAAAACTACTGCATGGATACAGCTAAGGGCGTGCGACCCGTCGCCGGCGCTTTTGCTTGGCGCGGAAACTCAATCCGATGCGATTGGCCAGTTTGCGGATCCGCTCGTCCCAATGGGTACCCGCCAGGTTCTTGTTCTCGCTGTAGTAGCTCTCAAGCGCCCGGGCAACCTGGGGCAAACTTTTCATTTTGGAAATCTCAGGCCAGTACAGCCAAAGCAAAAGATAAATGGTGGTGGCATCGGTGGTGTTGCTCTTGGCCTGCCGGTCCAGCAACTCCGGCAGCCGGTTTCCCATGGCAAGTCCTTCGACAAACGCGCGTCTCGCCGTAAAGTCGGGCGCAAACAGCCGGTCCAGGACCTGTTTTTGAAATTCAGGCGAAGTGATGAAGATACCGGCCTCGACCTGAATCGCGACTGATTGCGATTCCTCATCGAGGCCGAGCCGTTTGCCCAGCTCTTGCGCGAATCGCCTGTCCGTGCCGCCCCGGGCCAAAGCGAGATCGCGCGCCTTGGCCGCCCACGCCACGGCTATTCCTTCGGTGAAATGCGATCCTTCCCCCGCAAGAACCGGGGCATACTCGCGCGGAATAAATTGATCCCTCAAGATGCGCATCACCCGCTGGGTCCAAAGGGGGAATTTTTTGATTTTACCCGGATCAAGGGCGACTTGCATGGCTTCGGCAACGCGGCCCAAGAGCCGATCGGGCGAAAACTCCGGGAGCGGTTTGGGATCTGGGTGTTCCATCGCGAAGCATGCTCACAGTGACAGCACATAAATTCAACGTCGAAGCCCCGGGCAGCCCGGAGCTTGAACCGGGCACCAAACGATCGTCGCCAGATTGGCCGCTTAAGATCATTTGCCATCTCGCTCATGATCGCCGCACAGGTGATCAGCGCTCTCCCAACGGCCTGAAGCACGATTCTCCCCTTGCACCGCGCCACATTCTAAACTGAAAATAACGGCATGACCGACTATCACGCCCCGGAATTTCTCGTTGAGTTGCTCAAAGCCAAGTCGCCTTCGGGCGCGGAGGCGCAGGCCCAGGCGGTGTACGATCGCTTCGTGAAACCGCACGCCGACGACTACGCCAACGATGCGCTGGGCTGCCGGCTGGCCACCCTCAACACCAAGGGTGGCCCCACCGTGATGTTCTCCGGTCACATGGACGAACTCGGCCTGATCATCACCTATGTCAACAAGGATGGTTTCATTTATTTCGACACCATTGGCGGCCACGACCGCATCATGATTCCCGGACGTCGCGTCATCATCCAGACATCCGCCGGTCCGGTCAAAGGTGTAACGGGCAAGCGCGCCGTTCACCTGATGGACGAGGCGGATCGCAAGAAGGTGCCGGAGATCCACGAAATCTGGATCGATATTGGCGCGAAGACCAAGGCGGAGGCACTGAAGCGCGTGAGCATCGGCGATGTCGCGACCTATGACCATGAATTTGAACTGATCCACGGCAGCATCGGCACCGCCCGTGCCTTCGACAACAAAGTCGGCGCCTATGTCGTCGGCGAAACTTTGGTTCGCCTCGCCAAGGCCAAGGCAAAACTAAACGTTAAGATCGTTTCCGTCGCCACCACGCAGGAAGAAATCGGCGTGCGCGGCGCGACCACTTCCGCTTTTGCGGTGAATCCGCATGTGGCACTGGCGGTCGATGTCGGCCATGCTACGGATCATCCGGATTGCGACAACCGTAAGTTTGGCGAGACCAGGCTGGGTGGCGGTCCCATCATCTGCCGCGGCCCGAACATAAACCCCAAGGTTTTTGAACGCCTGATCGCTTGCGCCAAGAAAGCGAAAATTCCCGTCCAACTCGATGCTGATCCGCGTCCCACCGGCACCGATGCCCGAGCCATCCAGATGGCGCGCGGCGGCGTGGCGTGCGGCCTGGTTTCCATTCCGCTCCGGTACATGCACACGCCGAGCGAGGTCGTCGATCTGCAGGACGTGGAAAATTGCGTGAAGCTCTTTGTCGAGTTCGCGAAATCCATCAGCAAGGACGAATCGTTCAATTGGTGAGGAGGGCGCGATGGTTTTGAGATAGGGCGCAACCGCGGAGACTGTCTCAAAACTTTAACTTCAGAAGAGGGCGTGCGTCTAATTCCAGCATGAGCCAACCGAGCACGCCCGATCACAGTCGGCGGTTCCTGTTGCCGCTATCGTTGGCAGAGTGGGTGCCGGAAGATCGTCCCGCCCGGTTTATCCGTGATGTGGTCGAGCAGATGGATCTGCCCGCACTCGGGTTTGTCCTGCCGGCCTGCGCCCGTAGGCCGGCACCGTACGCCCCGAGTCTGCTGTTGAAGATCTGGCTGTGTGGTTACTTGCAGCGGATCCGCGTCACGCGGAAACTGGAGCTGGCGTGCCGGGAGCATCTCTCGCTGCTCTGGCTGGCCGGTTTATGGTGATTGTTTCCCCACGACCGCGGGGTCGGAGGCAAACCGCCGCTGCCAGTAATCATGTGAAATCGTCGCCACCGGGGCTGCATCGGCAGCATCATCGTCCACGCCAAACGGACGACCCAGCGACGGCGAGACCCCGAGGCGACGAAAGTGTTTCGTTGCGGACGCGCATACGCTCGAAGGTGAACAGCGAAAACGTCGACGCAGCGAAACCTTCGCTGGCACAGCGTGGCGCGTCGGGCGCGTGAAGGAGTCGAAAAGCACTGGATTTTATCGCTTGCTTCTGGCTATAGCTTCTAGCGACTCGGCGATCCGCTGGTGCGCCTTCACGAATCGTATGAGAAGAAAAAACGAATACATGACCGCAACAAGCGAGAACAGTGTGTATAGGAGTGGTAATTCTGAATCGGCGTCAGCGGCCCGGGCGAGCTTCCGAAGCGATGCAAGGCGCGCTGGACCAACTCGTATTCGCCCATGAATAAATGGCCGGAAAAATAATGCAATCCGGTGACTCAATTCGGTGCGACCAAACGTATAGAATAGAGACCGGGTTCCCGCATGCCACTGATTATTCACCATTCCATCAATATACAGCCATATGAAAATGCTCCGTTCTTACGTCCTCTTTGCAATCTTCTGCCTTCCGGCATTCGCTGAATCGAGCCTCAATACTGAGGCTGGAGTCAGTTATGTTTTTATTCGTAAAGCCCGATATGAAACAGGCTCTATCACCACGGGAGTGCTGAGCGAGGACAAATCCCAGGTCGCGCCCTTTGTGGCGATCGGACATTCATTTTCAGAATCAGTCAGCTTGCGGCTGTCATACCAATATATCGGGAATCTGAACGCCACCACTCAATCTGTTTTCCAAATTGCGCTCCCACCAGGTGCAAATGTGCCCAACCCGCTAATACCGAATTTCACCAACCAATATCATGATTCTGTTCATGTGCTTGGCTTGGCGCCGGAATTCAAGTGGCGACTGAGCCCCAAGTTAGGACTGACTTTTTCACCGGAACTAAACTGGGCGGCTGATCGCGGCACGATCCTAAGCACCGAGATCCACGATCAACCTATTTCACCCTTTACGGCCGTCGCGCCCAAACAGGCAAGTCATACCGCTGAAAATTTCTCCTTAGGGGCATCAGCCGGCGTTTTGTGGTCGTTAAGCGAACGGTGCAGCTTGGCGTTTAGTTATCGTTACACTGAATTGCAACCAAGCTGGAACCGACAAGCCCACATCCTATCGGCGGCCTTGCGTTGGCATTTCTGAGACGTACGGTGCAACTAAGCATTGAAGTTTACGAAGTTGCCCGGTAACCACTCGCGCGTCGTGTTCCAATTCGATGCTGCCGCCCACGCAACGCACCGCCGGCTGGTTTCCCGTCTGGCCGAGGGGGATGCCGAAGCCATGCAGCTATTCTATGCCGAATTCTCCCCCATGGTGCACGGCATCGTCCGCCGAATGCTCGAGGATGCGGAAGACGCACGCGAAGCCGTACAGGATACATTCATTAAAGTATGGAGTCAGGCCTCCTCCTACCGTTCTGACCGAGGTGAGGTGGTGGCTTGGCTGGTTTTCATTGCACGAAATTCCGCCATCGACCAGGTGCGCAAGGGCGCCCGCCGGCGACGGCTGCATGAGACGCTGCGGAGTTTTCCGACGGAGACCGAGTATCCGGCCCCCGAGCAGCCCGAAAGCATCGCCCATCATCTCATCCAACTTTCCATCCCACAGCGACAGGCTCTGGAGCTCGCTTTCTTCTCCGACTTTACCCAGTCGGAAATCGCCAAGGCCCTGCGGATGCCGGTGGGAAACGTGAAAAATCACCTGCGCCGCGGACTGGCAAAATTGAAGCAGATCGTCGCCCGCCATGAATGACGATTTCCATACGGAGGCTTTCCTCTACCTGCTCAAGAAACTCGACCCAGCCGATCACGCGGCGTTCGAGGCACGGCTCGCCCGTGATCCAGTCGCCCGGGCGGCACTGGCAGAGTGTGCCGCGATTGTGGCGCAATTCGCCCTGGAATCGGCGCCTGCCGAGGCAATGCTCCCTGCGGACCAACGCGCGACCCTTGCCGCGATTCTTTCCCACAAAAGCACGAACCCCGAGAAAGTACCGCAGCGCCTGAAGTGGCCGCGGTACTTTTGGCCAATGGCGGCAGCCATATTACTTGGGTTAAATTTGCTGCAACTCTTCCGTTCCACGCCCCCGATTTCAGGGCAAGAGCCGATGCGTCATCGGCCGGAAACAAGCCGGCGCATCCCCGACAATCCGACGACAGATGATCCGCTGAGTGTCAGCGTTGCCGAAGAAATGCAACACTTGGAACAACTGCGCGCCGAATATGCGAATCTTGAGTATGCTCACACTAGGCTCCAGGCGGAATATGACAAACTGCTTCATCAACGTGCTCTAATCGATCAACGCATCGGCCGGTTTGCGGCGATGGAACTCGTGGATTCCGGAAGTTACGCCCGGGGGGAGCGCAAAGGTTTGGTGAAAATCGCCCGCGGCCTTTTGACCGAGCCTGGTATCGTGAACCTGGAACCAGGAATGTCTCCGGCAACCCAGCAGCCGCAGAATCAATTGCTGCCTCCATCCGAAACTACTCTTCCGGCGCAGACACCGTCCCTGGGCCAGCCCTATGCTTGGTCCGTGTTCGATGAAGCGTCAGCTCAGGGATATTTGAATTTCTACAATCTGCCACCGGTTGAACCTGATCGAACCTTGCAATTGTGGGTAAAACCAGCCGGCTCGACCGTTTATCAAAACCTTGGCGAAGTTCCGCCGCCCGCTTCCAACGGTTCGGGCCGTGTCAGTTATACTCTGCCCGGCGCGACTCAACCGCCGACCGAAGTCCTCGTCACACAAGAACCCCGCAACGCCACTCCGTCTCAACCATCAATCGGAACGGCTGTTGTACGCGGTCCATAGTGAATCGCGTTAAGTTTCACTACGTCAGGCGAATTACACTTATGAAAGTCGTGCCGTCGCGGAACGGCTAAGGAGCAGGGGTGCATCTCAAAAACAACGAGGCTTCGTTGCATAAGGTCAAAACCGCCAGCCAGTTTTTGCCGCTATGATGAATATTCCAACCGTGACTGCTGTGAGTTGGGAGCGCTGGCGGATGAAACCGACCGGAGCCGCGCTGCGCTTGCCCGATATTGCCCGCAAGCATCCCGAGGTATTGCTCGCCGCTGATGCGTGCAAGGTTATCTGAAGGTTGCCAAATATTCTGTTTTTGCCTTCACTTCACCGCATTTTTTCTGCATCTGTTTTCCTGTTCTAAGAAATCAACCTTCAACTAAGTCCGCGTCCTTTAAGCGACTTAGCTTTTCTGACGGAAATTGGTTCGAATCCCCCTCTCCGCCAAATTTCTTTCCAACCGGGAAAGAAATTTGCCATCCGCAGCCTTGGCAAAGGATGGCTGACATGGACGTCACCTTTTCGTCCTTTGCTGCACCCATGCCCAACGCCAAACTCGCGGCCTCTCCCCTCCTCATCGATTTCGCCCACGTCTCCATTGTCCGCGGCGAGAAGGTTGTCCTGAGAAATCTGTCGCTCCAGATTCGACGCGGCGAACATGTCGCAATCCTCGGCCCCAATGGCTCGGGCAAGTCCACCCTGATCAAAGCCATCACGCGCGAACTCTATCCGCTCGATCAGGGGAAGAAGATGCGCTTCCAAGTGCTGGGCCAAGATGATTGGGATTTGAACGACATGCGCGGACACCTCGGAATTGTCGCCCTCGATCTGCTCCAGAACCTCTCGCACGAAATCACGCTGCGCCAGGTGACCGCCCGCGAACTGATTCTTTCCGGCTTCCACAACAGCATTGGCCTCTGGCCGCATCAGCGCGTGACGCCCAGCCAGGAAAAGCAGGCCCGACGGATCATGCGGCAGTTAAAAATCTCTCACCTGGCCAACCGTTCCCTCGCGAAAGTTTCTTCCGGCGAACAACGCCGCGCCATCATTGGCCGGGCTTTGGTCCACAACCCTGAAGCGCTCATCCTCGACGAGCCCACCAACAGCCTCGATCCTGGCGCCGTGCGGGAGTTTCGCGCCGTGCTTCGAGCACTGACCAGTCTGGGAAAAACACTAATCCTCATTACGCACAACATCTCCGATCTCATCCCTGAAATCGACCGGGTCATTTTTATGCGTCACGGAAAAATTCAGGCCGACGGACCCAAGTCCGAGATGCTCACCGCGCCAAGACTCTCCCGGCTCTTCGGCAAAAAACTTCGCGTGGTACGACGCAACGGAAGTTACGATCTGGTGTCGGGTTGAATAGCAACGCGGACATCGCGCGACAAAAATCCCTCGTAGTGTCGATGATTGCAGGTGAAGCGCGTTGCCTTCACCCCATCGCCAATCCCGGCACTTTGGCCACGGCTTGGCGGATAATCGCGCAATCGGTCTCTCCCGTGAATCCGCTCATCGCGACCGCGAGCTTGGTCCCGTCTTTCGCCACCACCGGTAAACCTCCCTGCCAACCGATGAGATCGGGATGTTGCAGGCCGAATTGGCCGGGATCGACGTTCCGTCCATAAACTTGTTTTTCGAACTCACCGGTCGCCTGCCCCGTCATCCAGACCTGCATGGATTTCTGCCAAGCAATCCGACTCGTGTTCCTCTGGCGTTGCTGGGTGTCGCCAAACATCCGGCCAAAAATCTGCCCGCCTTCCGCGACGATCATCAGCGTGACGTTGCCGAGATTGTTATCGCGGTCCGCCGGATTCTGCATGCATCCCGGGATGAGTTTCTCGATTTCAACGATCAATTGCGTGGCTGTTGCGGTAAGTTCGGCAGGAGTCATGCGATCATCGTACGACTTGGAAAACATCAGGCGCAATCGGAGAAAATAAAAGCCCGCGTCGGGTGACGCGGGCTTGAAGGTGTTGAGCACAATTTCCGCCAGCCTTCGCCAAGGCTACGGCTGGCGGTATTGAACCGGCTCCGGGTCAATACCGATAATGCTCCGGCTTGTACGGGCCGTCGACAGGCACGCCGAGGTATTCGGCCTGGGACTTCGTGAGCTTCGTGAGCTTGGCGCCGATCTTCTCGAGGTGCAGACGGGCGACTTCCTCGTCGAGGTGCTTCGGCAGACGATAGACCCCGATCTTGTAGGTGTCTTTGTTCTTCCAGAGGTCGAGCTGGGCGAGCGTCTGGTTGGTGAAGCTGTTCGACATGACGAACGACGGATGGCCGGTGGCGCAACCGAGATTCACGAGACGGCCTTCCGCGAGCATGTAGATGCTGTTGCCTTTCGGGAAAGTATACAGGTCGTACTGTGGCTTGATGTTGATGCGCTTTGCGTCGGATTGGTTGAGGCGGTCAATCTGGATCTCGTTGTCGAAATGGCCGATATTACAGACGATGGCTTGGTCCTTCATCTTGCGCATGTGCTCAAGCGTGATGATGTCCTTGTTGCCGGTCGTGGTAACGTAGATGTCGGCGGTGCCGAGCGTGGACTCGATCGTGTTGACCTCGAAACCTTCCATCGCCGCCTGGAGGGCGTTGATCGGATCGATCTCCGTGACGATGACACGCGCGCCAAAGCCCTTGAGCGAAAACGCCGAGCCCTTGCCCACGTCGCCATAGCCGCACACGCAGGCAACCTTGCCGGCGATCATGACGTCGGTGGCGCGCTTCAAGCCGTCGGCGAGTGACTCGCGGCAGCCGTAGAGATTGTCGAACTTCGACTTGGTGACGGAGTCGTTGACGTTGATGGCCGGCACGCGGAGTCTGCCCTTCTCCAGCATCTGGTAGAGGCGGTGTACGCCGGTGGTGGTCTCCTCGGAAACGCCGCGCCATTCCTTGGCGATGTTCGTCCATCGCTTCGGGTCTTCTTTATAGACGCGCTTGAGGAGGTTCTTGATGACCTGTTCCTCGTGCGAACCGGAAGCCGTGTTGACCCAGTCGCTGCCCTCTTCGAGCTCGCAGCCTTTGTGAATGAGAAGAGTGACGTCGCCGCCGTCATCGACGACGAGCTGCGGGCCCTTGCCGCCGGGGAACGAAATGGCACGCAGTGTAAGATCCCAATATTCTTCGAGCGTCTCGCCCTTCCAGGCGAAGACCGGGGTGCCGGTCGCGGCGATGGCCGAGGCGGCGTGATCCTGCGTGGAGAAAATATTGCACGAGGCCCAGCGGACATCGGCACCGAGCGCCTTGAGGGTCTCGATGAGGACTGCCGTCTGGATCGTCATGTGCAACGAGCCGGTGATACGCACGCCGGCAAGCGGCTGCTTCGGACCAAACTTCTTGCGGACAGAAACGAGGCCGGGCATTTCGTGCTCGGCAACGGAGATTTCTTTGCGGCCCCAGGAGGCGAGCGAAATGTCTTTAACGTGGAAGTCGGGCGCAGCTTTGCGCGAGGATTTGGAGGCTTTGGCCATGAGAGTAATGCGTCGGGGGTGGATTAGCGGGCGGCGGCGGCGCGAAGCGCCGAAGCCTTGTTGGTCTGCTCCCAAGGGAGGTTTTTCTTGCCGAAGTGGCCGTAGTTCGTCGTCTCACGGTAGATGGGACGGAGGAGATTCAATTGGGAAACGATGTCGGCGGGCTTGAAGCTGAACACTTCCTCAACCGCGGCCGTGATCTGATCGTCGGACAGGCCGAGTTGGGCGGTGCCGAAAGTCTCGACGCGAACCGAGACGGGTTTCGGGTGGCCGATGGCGTAGGCAAATTGGATTTCGGTGTGCGTGGCGAGACCGGCGGCCACGATGTTCTTGGCGATCCAGCGGCCCATGTAGGCGGCGGAACGGTCGACCTTCGACGGATCTTTGCCTGAGAAGGCACCGCCACCGTGACGGCCCCAGCCACCATAGGTATCGACGATGATCTTGCGGCCGGTGAGACCGGAGTCGCCTTGCGGACCACCGACGACAAAGCGGCCAGTGGGGTTGATGAGATATTCGGTATTCTTGTTCAGCAGTTTCGCCGGAATGACCTTCTTGATGACGTTTTCGATGAGATGCTTCTCGATTGTCGAATGGGAGACGTCGGCGGTGTGCTGGGTGGAGATGACCACGTTGACGACCTCGACCGGCCGGTCGTTTTCGTAGCGGACGGAAACCTGCGATTTCGCGTCAGGGCGGAGCCATGCCACGTTGCCGGATTTGCGGATCTTGGTGAGTTCGCGACCAAGACGGTGGGCAAACATGATCGGGGTCGGCATCAGCTCGGGCGTCTCGTTGCAGGCGTAGCCAAACATGATGCCCTGGTCGCCGGCACCCTGCTCGGCGGTCTTCTTGCCCTTGGCCTTCTTGGCATCGACGCCCTGGGAAATATCGGGCGACTGCTTGGTCAGGTAATTATTGATGAAAACCTGGTCGGCGTGGAAGACATCGTCGTTGTTGACGTAGCCGATGTCGCGAATCGCCGCGCGCACAATGGATTCATAATTGAGCTTGGCCTTGGTGGTGATTTCACCGGCCAGAATCACCATGTTTGACTTCACCATGGTTTCGCAGGCGACGCGGCTGGTTTTGTCCTGCGCCAGGCAGGCATCCAGCACGCTGTCGGAGATCAAATCAGCAACTTTGTCGGGATGGCCTTCACCAACCGACTCGGAGGAAAAAACGAAGGAGTTTGCCATAGAACGTGCACAATCGGCACATTTTCGCGTCAGGCAAGTATAATATCAACGCATCTGCATGCCATGATGTGACGATGTGCGCGCCCGGTAAATTCCGCTAATCTTTCGCAAGCCGGCGTCGATAAATGAGGTGCACGCAAGCATATGAATCCACCAGTCGAGCCGCCCAAGCCGGACCTTCAGGGACGAAAGGTACTGATCGTCGATGACGATCGGCTGAATCTCCGCATTCTCTCCCGGATTCTAAAACCTGAGGGATTGATCGTGGAGCAGGTCTATTCCGGCGAAGATGCGCTGGCACAGTACGCCACCTTCATGCCCGATCTGGTCCTGCTGGACGTCATTATGCCCGGCATCAACGGATTTGAAACCTGCCGGACACTCAAGGCCCGCTATGGGGACAACATGGCCCCGGTGATCTTCATCACCGCCAAGGCCGAATCCGATGATGTGGTCGAGGGCCTGGCCGCCGGTGGCGTCGACTACCTGCCCAAACCCTTTCGTGGCCGTGAGGCCATGGCCCGCCTCAAGGTTCATCTCCAAAACCGGATATTGAACGAAGAGCAGAAGAAACTGGTGGCCCAGTTGAGCGCCGCCAATTCGTCAAAAAACAAGCTCCTCGGCATGGTGGCGCACGATCTGCGGAATCCGCTCGCGACCGTGCGCGGCCTGGCGGAATTCTTGCGCGACGACGGAAAGGACGGCAAGCTGACCACGGACCAGATCGATCTGGTCGAAAATATTTATTCCGTCAGCCAGTCGATGCTTGAAATGGTGAATGAGCTGCTGGACCTCTCGGTGATCGAGTCGGGGGAATTGAAAATTCATCCCAAGCCGGTCAGTCTGACCGAGGTGCTGGAACGGTCCGTCACGCTGAACAACATCAACGCCGCCAAGAAAGGCAGCCACATCAATTTGAAGTCGGTCGACCTGCCCGCGCAGCTCAACGTCGACGGCCCCAAGATCAAGCAGGTGATCGACAACCTGATCACGAACGCGATCAAGTTTTCCCCGCCGAATTCGTCCGTTTCCGTGGAAGCCAGCCAGACGGCGGCGGACTGCACCGTGGCCGTGCTCGACAATGGTCCGGGCATCCCTGAGGACGAGATGCACAAGCTCTTCAAGGATTTCAGCCAGACCTCCGTCGCCCCCACGGCGGGAGAAAAAAGCACCGGCCTGGGCCTGGCGATCTGCCGAAAAATCATCGAGGCGCACGGCGGCACCATTCGCGCCAACAACCGCCCCGGCGGCGGCTGCACCTTTATGTTTTCCATCCCCCAACCCGCATGAACTTCACCGGCAAAGTCCTCCTCACCGACGACGAAGCGCACATCCGCAAATTTATCGGACTGGTTCTCAAGCGCCTCGGCAGTCCCGTCATCATCGAAGCCGCCAACGGCCAGGAAGCGGTCAGCCTCTACGAGAAGCACAAGCCCGATCTCGTCCTCCTCGACGTGAACATGCCCATCATGGACGGCGTGCAGGCGCTGACCCAGATCATGCAGAAAGATCCCCAGGCGCTGGTCATCATGCTGACCTCCCTGACCAACCGCCAGATTGTCGAACAATGCGCCACCCTCGGCGCGCTGGATTATCTGCGCAAGGACCTGCCACGCGACGAGATGATCGCCCTGCTCACCAAGATCATCGCCGACTGCTTTGGCCCCGAGGACAGCTCCGCCAAGGAGGAGGCCGCCGCGCCATGAAATCCCTCGCCAATGGCGCGCCTGAGCCCGCACCCGCTGCTCCCTTGATCTCCGAGGTGCGCTACTCCCTGCCTGATCTGCTCCGCGAGGTGCAGCTCGAGCGCAACGCCGCCGTGTTTGCCATGGAGAAACTGGACCGGACCGAAATCTCGAAACTGTTCCAAAAAAACCGCACCCGCCGTGCTATCAAAAAACAACAATAACGAGTTCGTCCGGCTCCTCAAGGCCCTGCCCAATTTCACCTCCGCCGGCGAGGTGGACGATCTTGGAAAAAAGCACGGACCCGGCACGCTCGCTCACCTTCAGGCGGTCATCGAGCAGCGCATCGTGAGCAAGGACGACGCGTGCCGCCAGTGGTCCAACTCGATCGGCATCGCCTACGTCGATGTGCTTTCCTCCGCCATCACCGAGGAAGCCGTGCAGACCTTTCCCCACGAAATCGCCAAAAAGGCGATGTGCATCGGGCTTTATATCATCGACGGCGTTTTGACCGTCGCCATGGGGTCGCCCCAGGATCGCGAACAGGTCCAGCGCCTGCAAAACATCGCCCAGATCCCGATCAGCCCCGTCTTCAGCCTCCCCTGCGAAATCGAGGACTGCATCGCCATCCATTACAGCACGGAAAAATCCCTGCACGACAGCCTGAACGCCCTGGAGACCAAGGAAGGCTTCGGCCAGCCCGGCGGCGGCGACACGGAGGTCATCGCCGATTCGGAATCCCTCCTGAAGGTTCTGGATGAGATCATCTATTTCTCCCTGCGCGAACGCGCCACCGACATCCATATCGAGCCGCACGAGATGAATTCGCGCATCCGTTTCCGCGTCGATGGCAACATGCGCGAGGTCCTGCATTTTTCCCGCAAGCTGCACCGCGCGATCATTTCCCGGCTGAAGATCATGAGCAATCTCAACATCGCGGAAAGCAGGTTTCCGCAGGACGGCCGTTTCACCGTGCCGATCGGCGCCAGCAAGGCCAACTTCCGTTTCTCCAGCATTCCCTCCGCCTACGGTGAGAAAGCCGTGATCCGCGTCCTGGCCGCCACCGGGAAAAAGACCATGCTCTCGCTGGAGCAGATGCTCATTTCCCAGACCATCCTGCAGCCTTTCCAGCGCCTCGTCCAAAACCCGAACGGCATCATCTTCGTGACCGGCCCCACCGGCTCCGGCAAGACCACCACGCTCTACGCCGCGCTCAGCGAAATCAACAAGCCCGACGTGAACATCTGCACCATCGAGGACCCCGTCGAAATCCAGTTGCCGGGTGTGACCCAGAGCCAGGTCAATTCGCACATCGATCTCAAATTTTCCACGCTCCTGCGCTCCCTCCTCCGCCAGGATCCCGACGTCATTCTCGTCGGCGAGATCCGGGATTTGGAAACCGCCAAGATCGCCACCGAGGCCGCCCTGACCGGACACCTCGTGCTCGCCACGCTGCACACCAACACCGCCGCCCAGGCCATCACCCGTCTGATGGAAATCGGGGTCGAGCCTTTCATGGTCGCCCCCGCCGTCATCGGCGTGCTCGCGCAGCGTCTCGCCGCCCGGATCTGCGAAAAATGCAAGGAGGCCTACCAGCCTTCGCGCGCCGTGCTGCAAAAGCATTTCCTCGAAGAAGGCCTGACCGATGTCCCCTTCTATCGCGGCCGCGGTTGCACGCATTGCCGGGGCACGGGTTATCGTGGTCGCGTCGCGTTCCACGAACTCGTCCTCATCACCGAGGAAATCCGCCAGATCATCTCCGACGGCCGCAGCGCCCAGGAAATCACCCGCGCCGCCGCCAAAGTGGGCTTCCGTCCCCTCCGCTATGACGGGCTCAAGAAAGTTCTCCTCGGCCTGACCACGATCGAAGAAATCGAGGCCAACAGCTCCTTCGAATGGGCCAGTTGACCGCCTTTAACCTTTATCCCACCACCACCATGTCAAATACCCTGTTAGATCCCCAAGCCATCGAAAGCCTCCGGGCCATCAGTCCGGATGACAGCGGGGAGTTCCTCCACGAGCTGATCGACATCTATCTCACCGACACGCCCCAGCGCATCACCGAGATCGAACAGTCGCTCGCCACCGAAAACGCCGCCGAACTCACCCGCGCCGCCCACAGCATCAAGGGCAGTTCGAGCAACTTTGGCGCCACGGAACTCGCCGCCATCGCCTGCGAAATCGAGCACAAGGGCAAGGCCTCCGCCTTTGCCGAGGCCCAGGCCCGCCTGCCCACCCTGAAGGAAGCCTTCAACCGGGTCCGTCCCGCCCTGCTCGAACTCAAGACTGGCGGCTGAGCCGAAACTGCGGCATCCCCCCGTGATGCCCACCGCGCGTCCGCTCATTCTTTTTCTCCTGGTCCTGGTCGCCACCCGCCCCGCCGCCGCGCTGGAATGGACGGCCACCACGCTCGACGCCCGCGCCGCGCCGTTTCAGAAAACCGTCACGCTGGTTTTCAACTTCAGGAACGACGGGAAAAAAAACACCCACCTGCTCGATCTCCAGACCAGTTGCAGTTGCCTCTCCGCCCGCACCGACAAAAAACTCTACGCCCCGGGCGAGGCCGGACAAATCACCGCCGAATTCTCCGCCGAGGAACCCCCGGGAGTTTATGAGCGCTGGATTCAGGTCGTGACGGACGACCGCCTCACCGCCCCGCAACGCCTGACCGTGCGCATCGAGATCCCCGAGCCCGCCTTGCTCGTCCCCCGCTCGCTCGAATGGAAACTCAACGGGACGGCGGACGGAAAATCCGCCGAACTCCGCGCAAACGGCGCGCTGCGCATCAGTTTCACCCAGGCCGTCCCCACCAACGACGCGTTCACGGTCCGGCTCGAGTCCGTCATACCCGATCAGGTGTACAAACTCATCGTCATCCCCCGCACCACCGCCACCGTCGCCAACGCCGCGATCCGCATCACCGGTCGCGACACCACCGGCCACGACATCCTCATCAGCGCCTACGCCAACGTGCGCTAGCCCGTTGCCCCGGCAGGGCACGCGGTGACACGCCCCGGGAAATTCCAACCTCAATTTCTCGCATGCCCCGGCCATGCCGCGCTCCGTTTCAACGCCAATTATAATATTTGCGGTCTTGCCCCCTTTTTTTGCTCCCTGACCAATGTCGGCGGAGTTGGGTTAGGCGAGGTAGGCGATCCTTTTCTTCGCGTGCACTTTTTTCCTTACAAGAGCCCAAACAGCAGGTGCAGAAATTAGTGCAATCGCAACAGCGGTCTCAAACGCACCAACACCCATTTTCCGGTCGAGTGTAAGCCGGCGAAAGACGACGCAGATTGCCGCATAGACATGCACGGTTCGCGATACCTTCTCCTTCTCCCCTTCGAAACTTAGGGCGGCAGCCTCCTCTCGGAAGACTCGATAGATTCGAGGACCCGTCCAATATGCGGTCGACAGCATAAACGCGAACGACTCCAAAAATAGCGAATACTCGAAAAGCTCCCTCTCTTTCTGCGTGATGCCAGAGCCAAGCATATCGGTCTCGCCCCAGGTCAGCCACGCGTGAGAGACAATGACGGCAAGGCAAACTATAGCTATCAAGAAGGCGGCAAATGCTTTTTTCATTTTGCAACGTTCAGACAGAGAAAAAAAGAGGTGGGCTGCAAATGTTATAATCTGTGCCAGCACCGGCATTCTTCACAAAATAGAAAATATAACATTATCAACCTGACCCTATTTTCTGTCCCGCTGCGCGCTGCGGCGCAGCAGAACCCTCGGAGTTGGGCTACTTGCATAATTCGGATTTAGTCACGGTCCAGCCAAGTCCTGACTTATCTCGTATATGCATCACAAGAATTTCTATCCAGCGCGGAATCTTTGGATGCAGAATGATATGGTCAAAAAGACTCTTCAAATTCGCACGAATAAAAAGTCCGGCATCGTCTGGATTATTCATTCCAACACCTGTCAAATCTTGCGGTGACAACGGTCGACCTAGCGAATCTAGGCAAAAAGGAGTGCGAGTATTCATTGTCTCGATCCGAAGTTCGGATTCATGAGCGAAACGAGCTTCATCCTTCAAGAATGCCCTGTGGTGCGCCTGACTTCCGTGATAGGAGGACATATCGAAAGTGCTAAAATTCACATACTGAACCTTACCAATAAAACTCCATTCAGGATTAAGGTACACGCTATCACGCACCTTGCGTATCGTAGATCTGACTGCGACTCCATCTCCGCCAGGCACATACTCACCCCACATTCTTTCGGACTCATGCTCACCAATAAACCAACAATTAACCAACGAGAGAGCCCGTCCGTCCGCAACATTTCTAGCGGGCCATTCGTCAATCTGAGCATGGAAGTCGCTTCCTTGGAAGACCTGCTTCCACTCTTGGTTCTGCAGTTTCATTCGCGCCTCTGTTTTTGCAGGCAACCTACCCTCAAATTCGTCGGATAAAATTGTGAGCTTTGAGAACCACAATGCACCATACGCCACAAGCGAGATAAACTTCGGAAACGTCAGGTAACGCCAAACCACTGTGTCGCACTCCGCTTCGGTGAGGTTATAAAGCTGCGCGCGGTATTCAGTCATCTCTTTTTGCCCAGATCAACGTTTGAGGTCAGACACGACCGGGCGAAGCCCGGTCGTTGTCTGTGCCGACTGGATGGGCCTTCTTCATGCTTTCTGCGTGATAACTCGCGAGTAGGAGAGCGAGCTCATCGGCCTTCATGCCGTAGGTATCCGGCAAGCCGCCTTCAAATCCGGCCATAGCCTTGGACACGGCTCTCATCTTCGGGGCAATCTGGCACTCGGGCGAAAAATCAAATCCAACGAAGGTGCCCACTGGCATACCTTTCTGACGAAGCGTATATGTGCCAAAAGCAGAGAGGTCTGACCACCGATAGCGGGTCTTCCTGAAGAGCGAGCTGAACTCGAAGCCCTCGTGGCTCACCGTGAGATACGAAGCACGCGGATGCATCTGAATGAGAAAGATCGGAATGCCCAAAGCGAAGAAGCCGCCACAGAACCATCCCATCTTCTGGCCATCGAGAATCATCCAGATGCCGCCAGCGGTGAACGCGCTGCACAGAAACAGAAGCCAGATCATCTTCGTCTTCTTCGTATAGAGAGTGAAGGGAAGCGCGAGGGACATCTTTGTTCGCCCATCAGTATATTAGGACCAACTGGGTTGAGCTTTTGCTGGCATTGTAAATTTACTCAAGGTCAGTGGCTAAACTTTTGGAACGCAATGCACGATTCCGATGGATTAAACTTTTACCGGTTGATTTTTACCCGGCAAAACATCAACTCAACGCCGCACGGGCCACATGTGGATGAATCCTCAACAGCCCGTTTCATTCCCCCGGTTGTAAGGCCGCCTTGGCCTCTTCGAACCTGACTCCGATAGTAAAGGCCTCCCACACCCGCGAAATCCTGACCTTGCTGCGTCTGTGCGAAACCAAACACGCCCCGGCACGGTCGAGTTGGTGAAAAAACACGGGAGCCGCGAAGGAAGGGTCTGCGGCGGGGCCGGCGCGCGAAGCCTTGCGCCGGTTCTGCAGGAATGCTCAGAAGGCGGCGGACCCGCAGTACGGTCCTGGCTCGCTGGCCGATCAAGACATCGCGGGATTCCGACTCCGCCTGGCTCCGGCGCGACAAGAAACCTGCTCCGGCAGTTGCTGCCTTGGGGGGGAAATCCGGCTGACAGGAAAAACGTCTTGGGAGCAAGCCGCTCCACCGCGAAAGCAGAAAGGGAAGCGAAGGCGGGCCAGGACCCGCGCCGGGCCTTGCGGCCCATGGAACCGCCGCCGACATCGGCTCCAGCGATTGGGAAAGGGCACGGATCAAAACGATGCGTGAGCGTGGCGGAATGAATCGACTTATCGGGGCTGGGCTGCCCGCCTTGCGCGCTTCGTGGCGCCACGGGCACCGCATATCGCCACGGGCGAGAGAACAAAAAAACGGATCGGAAATATTATTCATCCGAGAAAACTAAAAACGGGGTCGGTGGCGTCCGCACGGACAGCCTTATCGTTTCCCCGCCGTTTTTCTTCTCACGGCTCAGTGCGTCGCGACTGGCGCAGGTGCCAGGGTCTTTTTCAGCCAATCCACCATGCGGCTCGTGTAATCGGGTGAAAACTGCTCCCAGTTCAGGAAGCCATGTCCCGCCCCGGGTATGATCATCAATTCGCAGGGCACGCCCGCCGCCAGCAATCGGGCTTGGAAATCGCGCGATTGCCGGATGGGCACGGTCTGGTCGGCGTCGCCGTGAATCAACAGGAAGGGCGGCAGTCCTGCTCGCACATGGTTGAGCGGGGAAATCGCGCGAAGCTGGGCGAGCGTTTCGGGATTAAGTTCCATCGGACGATTCAGCAACTTTTGCAGCGACGGGCTCAGTCCCTGGCGCACCGGCAGGTCCTGCTCGTGATCGGTCACCGCCGCAAAACCGACCACGGCCTGCACGCGGATGCTTTCGTCCTCCACGGTGGCCGCGAGACAGACCAGATGCCCGCCGGCGGAATGACCGAAAAGCACAATGTGCGACGGATCTCCCTTGTAGGTGGCGGCGTGGGCTTTCACCCAGCGGATCGCAGTCTGCACATCCTCGAAGCAGGCCGGCCAGCGGTTTTTCGGCGCCTGCCGGTAGTTGATGGAAAACCAGGCGAACTTTGCCTCGGTCAGCGGCGCGAACCAGGCGGAAATATCCCTGCCATTGCCGGGCTGGTCGCTGCCCGCCTTGTCCCCGCTGCTCCACCCGCCACCATGGACCAGAATGGCCACAGGAAACGGACCTTGGCCGGCAGGCACGCTCACATCGAGCAACAGCTTCTCCCCACCCGCCCGACCATATTCGATGTCGGTGATCTTGGTGGCCGATTGCCCCGGAAAAAGTGCCGGCGCAGGCGCCGTTTCCAGAGCGAGTCCCGGCACAGGCAAAATTAACAGCCAAAGCAGACGGACAACAGGCATCATGGCGGCACAGGGTTCCAATGGTCGGAGCCAGCCAGAACCTTGGCCGGCGTCATGGCCGCCGCTTCCGCCTCCGTGAGCGATTTCGCCCAGGGAACGCGAGCCGATGGACGCGCTCCCGGTCCCGTGCTGCCAAATTCCGCGTAGAAAACGGTTGGCTCCGCCTGAGGCTTGTCCCAGTTGTGCCAGCCTTCGGCGCGGACAACGCCCGACATTTCCGTCCGCAGAAAAATCGTCCGTGCAAAATTCCTCCACGGTCGGCCAAGGCAGGACTTGACGCCTTCGGCTCCGGTAATTTTGCAATCGGCAAAGACGAACCCGTACGCGGTATCCTCGGGCGTGGAAGCGGCGGTGATAAAGCCGTCTTTCAGGCAATGAATATGGCAGTGGTCAAAATATGCGGTGGCGGCGCCAAAAATAAAATCCACATGCCCCTCAATGTAGCAGTCGGCGAAGTACTGGCGCCCGCGGTCGACGAGAACGGTGTCCTGCCAGCCGAGAAAACGACAGCGCCTGAATACGACCCGGTCCGCATCCACGCGCAAGGCCAGGGCCTGCCCGACCGGCCCGGCAGAATTGGCGATGGTCAGGTTCTCCCAGCGCATGCCGTCGCCGTCGATCTGCACCGTCGGAGTGCGGAACGTGCCGATCGGTTTGCCATCGGGGCCGGGCAGGTTCGCGTTCAGATCGTAAGTGATGATCGTTTTCCCCGCGTCTTCGCCGATGACCGCGATATTGCCGCGTTCGCGCTGAACGTAGATGCGCTCCCGGTAAATGCCCGTCCGCACAAAAATCACCCAGCACGGATCGGTGGCCGCGGTGCGCATGGGCGCGGCGCTGATCGCCTCCTGCACCGATTTATATTGGCCGGAACCATCCGGCGCGACAACCGCATCCGCCTTCGCCAACGCCGGCAAACCCACGGCATCGGATGCAACCACATCCGGCCCGGCCAAATAAAAGCCCGCCAGCAACAAAAAACCGGCCATGAACCTTGAAAAAAATCTGTTGGCGGCCCGGGGGCGCATATCAGACCGGTTTCAGTTCAACCATTTCAAACCTGGGCGCGAGGAGATGCTGGATGATGAAGGCCAGAACATAGGCGCAGGCGCAGATGGAAAAAAGCACCGCGTAACCGCCGGAGACATTGCCCCGGGCCGTGAACGCATCGAGCAAACGGCCGGCCAGGATTGGAAAAAATATGCCCAACGCCGAGCCCGCCATGCCGCCGAGCCCCACGACCGAGGCGACCGCCCGCTTGGGAAACATGTCGGACGCGGTGGTGAACAGATTGGCCGACCAGGCCTGGTGTGCGGAGCAGGCAAAACCGATGAGCAGCACCGCCTGCCAGTCGCCGACGTCCTTCACAAAAACAATCGGAATCACACAACAGCCGAAAAACAACATGCCGGTCTTTCGGGCCCGTGTGACCGACCAGCCGGATTTGACCAGCGCGCCGATCACCCAGCCGCTGGAAATGCTCAGCACCGTGGCAAGGCCGTAAATCGTCGCGAGCATCGGACCGCTTTCCTTGATGTCGAGATGCCGGGTTTTCTTGAAGAAGTCGGGCAACCACGTCAGGAAAAACCACCACACCGGATCGGTCAGCGCCTTGGCCACGATGAACGACCAGGTCTGCCGGTAACCCAGCAGGCTGAGCCAGGATGTTTTCTCGCCGTCACGGCTGGTATCGTCGCCGTCGCTGGCAATGTGCGCGAGCTCGGCCGCATTCGCCGCCTTGATTTTTTCCGGCACGTTATAGAACGGCAGCCAGAAGATGAGCCAGAGGATGCCGGCGGCACCCGCAAAAACAAAGGCCCAGTGCCAGCCCAGGTTCAGCACAATGACCGGCACGAGCAGGGGTGCGATGATGGCGCCGGCGTTGGTGCCGGAATTAAACACGGCGGTGGCGGTGGCGCGTTCGCGCTTGGGAAACCACAGCGCGACAGCCTTGATGGCCGAGGGGAAATTGCCGCCCTCGCCCAGGCCAAGCGCGATGCGCGCAAAGAGAAAGCCGCCGATGCTGAAAACCAGCGCGTGGCCGATGGCCGCGGCACTCCAGGCCGCGATGGAAACCGCATAGCCGATCTTGGTGCCGTAGCGGTCGATGAACCACCCGAAGACCAACAGCCCGACGGCGTAGGCCCCCTGAAAAGCGCCGTTGATGTAGCCGAACTGCTCGTTGGTCCAGTGCAACTGCTCGTCGAGGATGGGCTTGATCAGCGCCAGAATCTGCCGGTCGATGTAATTGACGGTGGTGGCGGCAAACAGCAGGGCACAAACCACCCAACGGTAATTGCTGGGCGCTGGGGACGAAACCGGAGCGGAGGACTGGCTCATGGGGTGGCGGTGGATGCTGGGATTGAATTGAGGCTGCGGACCTTAACGGCGGGCTCAATCGTGACATGGGTGAGATTGATCGTGCCAACATGCTGCACAAGATCGGTGGAGGTCACGCCGTAAAAGGCGCAATCGGTGAACCTGATCCCCGTGATGGTGGCGCCTTCGAAGCCGCGAATCCACATCACGCGCGGACTGGCCCGGCTGGTGACATGATCAAGCTGCACGTTCCGCACCGTCGGCGGGAAAGACCCGTTGGCCCCCTCCTCGTACAGGAAGTCGACGGTGAGCACGGCCTCGGTCACCTGACCGATCTCGACATTGCGCATGAAAATATTTTCGATCACCCCGCCGCGCTGCGCGTTGGACTTGAGACGCAGGGCGCGGTCGAGACGCGGGCTGTCCATCCGGCAGTCTTCCACAAACACATTGCGGCAGCCGCCGCTGATTTCGCTGCCGATGACCACCCCGCCGTGGCCCTCCTGCATCGTGCAGTGGCGGATGATGATGTTTTCACTCGGCACGTTGATCCGCCGGCCGTCGTTGTTGCGTCCGGATTTGATCGCGATGCAATCGTCGCCCGTGTCAAAAACACAGTCCTCGATCAGAATGTTGCGCGACGACTCGGGATCGCAGCCGTCATTGTTCGGCCCGCGCGAATGGATCCGCACCCCGCGCACGGTGATGTTCTCCGAAAGCACGGGGTGGATTTCCCACATGGGCGAACGGACAATGCTGACGCCCTCGATAAGGATGTTCTTGCATCGGTAGGGTTGGATGAAGTTTGGCCGCAGGAAACTGCCGTCACCGAAAACGCGTTCGGCCACGGGCACGCCCGCCTCGCCCTGCCGGCGCATTTTGAGCCGCGCCTCGTGCTGCTTTTTGACAGTATCGCCTTTTTTGTTCCAGGCCCACCATGTCGTGTCATCGGCGCCACCATCGAGCGTGCCCGCACCGGTGATGGCAATGTTCTCTTCGCCGTAGGCGTAGATCAGCGGCGAATAATTCATGCACTCCACGCCTTCCCAGCGGGTGAGGACGACGGGGTATTTGGCCGGATCGAAGAGAAACTTGAGCGTCGCGCCTTCGCTGACGTGCAGATTGACGTTGCTCAGGAGGGAAATCGGGCCGGTAAGCCACTCGCCGGCGGGCACAACCACCCTGCCACCGCCGGCCTGATGGCAGGCGGCGATAGCGTCCTTGATCGCGGCGGAAGCATCCGCGCCCGGTTTGGCCCCGAAACCAGTGATCGGAAAATCACGCGCGGCAAACTGCGGGGCGTTGATCTTCGCCAGCAAAGCCGGGAGCGCCTCCCAGTCGCGCACGACGAGCGCCGCTTCCGAGGTATCAAGCAACTGGTCGAGTTCGATGCCGGCGAGAACAAAGGACGGAATGCCCTTCAGGTCGTTATCAACGATGTTTTCGCTGATATAATATTCAAAGGAACCGTCGCGGGGCCGGCCGTGACTGGTGGAGCCCAGTCCGGCGACTTCGCAGCACCGGGTCAGGTCGATGCGGCCGCTGGGATTTTGCCGGATGAGATCGCGCACAATGCCTTCGTAGCCTTTCAGCACGGCGGGAAGATATTTTTCGCGGGACAGGTAGCCGCGGTTGATCCCCTTCGCGAGTGAATAGACAAACATGCACGAGGCGGTGGCTTCGAGATAGTTGCCCTTCCGATCCCCTTGATCGAGCACCTGCCACCACAGGCCGGTCTTCGCATCCTGCCAGCGAACAATCCCATCGGCCACCCGGCGGAAAACTTCATTCACTTCCGTGACGTGCGGCTGCGTGGGCGGAATGTAATCCAAACAGTCCGCCAGCGCCATGGCGTACCAGCCCTCGGCACGGCCCCAGAAATTCGGCGAAGTGCCGGTCTCCTTGTTGGCCCAGCCCTGGATTTTCTTCTCGTCCCAGGCGTGATAATGCAGGCCCGTTTTAGGATCATAGGCGTGCTGATCCATGAGCAGAATTTGTTTCACCACATCATCGATGGCCGCCGGCTCCTGAAACACCTGGCCGTAATGCGCGTAGAAAGTCGCGCCCATGAACAGACCGTCGAGCCACATCTGATAAGGGTAGCGCTGCTTGTGCCAGAAACCGCCTTCGCTGGTGCGGGGCTGTCCGTCCAGTTGGTGGCGCAGCAGCCGGATGGCCTGGGCGATTCTCGGATCTTTGGTTTGTTCGTAGCGCAGCAGAAGGCCCCGGCCCGGTGGCAGATTGTCGACATTGTAATCTTCCAGCTTGTAGGTGGCAATGCCGCCCTCGGGCGTGACAAAGGATTCGACGATGCGCGCGCCAAAATCCGTCACCGCCGGATCGTGCAGCCGCTGGCCAAGCCGGATGAGCGATTGGGACAAAAATCCCCGCGTGTAATCCCACCGCGCCGCGGGATCAGGATAAAACAGGGTTCCGCCCCGGCGATCCATTTCAGACTTTGCCATTTTCACCGACCACTCCAGCGGAGTGGCGCCGTTGAATTTTTGTGGTGGCTCAACCCCGGCAACCGCAACGGTGGCGGCGGACAGTGCACAGAGGGCAAGGAATGCTTTCATGCCGTGGTGGCGGATCGGTGGCTCGTGTCTAAGGAAAAATGCGCCGACGGAAAATGATGTCAGTCCGTCGTGATCCGTCGGCCAGGCGGTTTGCCGGATGGCGCGGCATCAGGAAGCCGGCGCCAATGTGACTTTGATGGGCGAACGAATCCGGGCGGCGCAGGCGGCCACATAATCGTTCCACTGTTGCTGGCTCGTAAACTCACCCGCTTTGGACCAGCCCGCCCCGACATAATAACGGATGGCCTGACCTGGAACGACCTTGGTCAAAACGAGATGATGCCTTTCGTCCTCGGCAAAACCCGAAAAAGCGGCGGTCGGCACGAGAACCGCCGTGCCGAGACCGCCGTTGGTCTTCTGTGCGATCCATTGGGTGAACGAACCATCGGCCTGGTTGGGCGTGAGCGCTATCTGCGGTTCCTGCCCCCTGTCCGCCGGGTTCTTGTTCAGGCCAAGCGCGACCGTAATCTCCTTGGCATTGCTGCCGACGGTGAAGATGCTCTCAATCTGGTCGAGATTATGCCCGGCATCGACCGTGAACCGTTTTACTTCGGAAACACCCACGCCATTGAACGACCAGGTTTCGTAGGTGAGTTCAAAAATCGCCCGGATCGGCCCGTTGGCGAGTATCTTCCAACCCTTGTAATTGCGCCCGGCATAGAGCTTCGTTCCATCCCAGACACCGGTTCCGCCGCAGCCGAGCGTAGAACCGACGCTGTACATATCCATCCCCTCGCCCTCGTCCTTGTGGTAGTGATCGTGGCCCTTGTTGTACCAACGGTCGACGATGGAATAGCTCACGCGCTTGCACCAGACGTCGAGTCCGCTCGTGACCAGGACTTCCTTGCCCGAGCCGGGCTCGGCGGCGGCGGCGAGCGCCTGCCCGTAGGTGCGATGGCCAATCTTGTCGTTTTCCCAGGCAAAATCATCCAGCCGCTCCGGCACATAACGGGCGTAAGCCTGCACGGGGAAAACCGGGGCCACCTCGGCAATTTTTTCAACCGTGAAGACCGCCGATTTTTCCCCGGCGGCGAAATCGTGCTGAAAAATCAAATCACCGTAAGCGATGCCCACGCCTTTCGGGTCCTTGGCCTGCGGCGCGATATTCGTGACCTGATACGGGAGACTCCGTCCGGAGCCGTCCTTCACGGCAATGTGCTGGAGGAGCGCTCCGGGGAGGAGCCGGGCAATTTCCGGCCACGGCACCGTGATCGTTTCTGCGGGCCGGGCAATCGCGAGTTCATGGGTCACGGTCACCGTGACTTTCTCGGCTGCGGAAACAGCCAGCGTCGATGCGAAGAATCCAAGGATCCAAAGGGGCAGGGTTTTCATGGGAAAATTTTTAGCGGGCCAACCAGCCGCCATCAACGGCGAGGGTGTAACCGTTCACGTAATCGGAAGCGGAAGAGGCGAGAAACACCACGGCACCGCGCAGATCGTCCGGCGTGCCCCACCGGCCGGCGGGAATACGGGCGAGAATGGAGGCGCTACGGTCCGCATCGGCGCGGAGCGGCGCCGTGTTGTCGGTCGCCATGTAGCCGGGGGCAATGGCGTTGCAGTTGATCCCCTTGCCGCCCATTTCGCTCGCGATCAGGCGCGTCAGGCCCTGCACCGCGCTCTTTGAAGCCGTGTAGGAGGGAACGCGAATACCGCCTTGAAAAGAAAGCATGGAGGCGATGTTGATGATCTTGCCGGTGGCCTTGCTGGCCAGGCGATCGCGCACGAAGGCCTGACTGAGGAAAAACACGGCATCGATGTTGATGCCCATGACGTCGTCCCAGTCTTTCTCGGAAAACTTCTCAAAATCCTCGCGCCGGATGATGCCGGCACAGTTCACCAGAATGTCGAGGGAAGCGAAGCTCTTTTTGGCGGTCTCGATCAGGGCGGGAATGGACGCGCGGTCGCCGAGGTTGGCGGCGATCGTGACGCACTTGCGTCCGAGGGCTTCCACCTGCTTGCGGGTGTCATCGGCCGCGAGAATGTCGACGGCCACGATGTTGGCCCCGGCTTCGGCGAGCGCGAGGGCCATGCCCTGGCCTAGGCCGCGGGCCGCTCCGGTGACAATGGCGGTTTTCCCGTCGAGTTTAAAACTATTGAGGATCGAGTTCATGTGGTAAGCAAAGGGTGGGTTGGGAGCAAAAGAGAATTAGCGGAAGGTGGGAATGGGGAAAGAATCCATGTCGGCGAATTCCTGATTTTCGCCACCCATGCCCCAGACAAAGCTGTAGGCGGCGGTGCCGGCACCGCAGTGAACCGACCAAGGCGGCGACAAGACCGCCTGCCGGTCATGCACCATGATGTTGCGCGTCTCGTCGGGCCGGCCGGCGAAATGAAATACGGCGGCACTGGCCGGGATATTGAAGTAGAGATAAATTTCCGAACGGCGCAGGTGAGTGTGGGCCGGCATCGTGTTGAAGGCGCTGCCCGGCTTGATCGCCGTGATGCCCATGACGAGCTGGCAGCTCTTGATGCCGGCGGTGTGGATGAATTTGTAGAGAGAGCGCGCATTGACCTGCTGTTGATTGCCCAGTTCGACAGGGGTGGTCTGCGCGATGGAGGCGTGGGTGGTCGGATAGGCGGTGTGCGCCGGATAGCTCAGCAGAAAGAACTGCGCGGGAGCCGTGGGATTGGCGGAGGCAAACACGACGCTGCGCACGCCGCGTCCGACGTAGAGGCAGTCGAGATTCTGCATGACGTAGGCTGTACCGTCGACTTCGACGGAACCGGCTTCGCCGAGATTGATGATGCCGAGTTCGCGGCGCTCGTTGAAAAAAGTGGAGGCGAGCTCCTTGGGGCAGCCGATTGGAAGTTTTTCGGCTCCGGGCACGACACCGCCCATCACCGTGCGGTCCGTCTCCCAATATTTGAGCACCACAGCGCCCGCTTGAAACAGCCCGTCAACCAGAAAGGCCTGACGAAGCTCGTTGGTGTTCATGCGCGTGTAGCCGCGCTGGTCAATACTGGGAAGGATTTCCATAAAGAAGGGGCTGGGGGAAATTTAGAATGTATAAAACGGCCGGATCATGTCCACAGCAACTTGCTTGATGAACGACCGGACAGTTGGGCCTGCCTTGTGGCTCAAGCGCCACCGGGCGGGTTTCCTGGCTATTCCAAGAGTGCATGCTGTTGCGGGAATTCGCTGCGATGAAAGTTGAGCGAAAATGAGCGGGTGTGCAAAATGCACCGGCCTGAAAGACAGGGTGGCAAGTTCCAGAACATGCCGCCAAAACTTGAGGCTGATGTGGCTCGCATGGTTCATGTGGTGGCGCCGGGAGGGAAGGTCTGCGGCTTGGGTCAACAAAAGACCAAGGTTATTGACGGTGGAAACCGGCAAACTGAACCGCACCGGGCACACCGGGAGCAACGCCGCAAGTACTGTCCGAAAACAGATAGGGTTTCCATCGGGGTGAGCGTGTGGTGGTGATAAGCTAAATTGACATGCCTGTTGATATTCACTAATGAAATTGACATTCATATCTGAACTATGGTGCTATTTGGCAAGAAAATATTCTTCTCTGCTCCACTTTCCTTTTCGATCATCCCCAACATAACTTCTCTCCCCTCCATGCCCACCCGGCAGATAGCCCCGCCCACTCCGACCCCGCCCAGTGTCTCCAGTCAGGAACGCTACGTCATTCCCAATCTGCGCAACGCGTGCCGCATTCTCAAATTACTGAGCAGCTCGACGGAGAGTTTTAAGGCGGCCGATATCGGGCGCCGGCTGGGCATTCCCGTCACCACCACGCTGCGCATCATGACGACTCTTCATCTGGAAGGGTTGGTGCGGAAGCACGGCAACCAGTTTGAACTGGGCCCGGTCTTGATCCAATTGGGCACCGCCTCACTCGCCGGCACGGAAATCCGCACCACCGCCCTGCCCGTCCTGGAAAAACTGACCGGGCAGATCTCCGAAACCTGCCACCTGGCGATTCCCTGCGACGACCGTTCGCTCATTGTGGCCGTGCAGGACAGCCCCCACCCACTCCGTGCCGCCTCGCGTCCCGGTTTCTTGGCGGAACTGCACTGCTCCTCCACCGGCAAAACCTTTCTGGCCTGTTTGCATCAAGCCCGGATCGAGGAAATCATCAAACGGTTCCCACCGGTCAAGCGCACGGCTCACACCCAGACCACGGCGGCGGAAATCCGCCGTGAAACCGAAATCACCCGCAAACGGGGCTTCAGCCTGGATGACGAGGAATTTCATCTCGGCGTCCGTTGCCTCGCCGCCCCGGTTTATTCCTCCGACGGCACCTGTGTCGCCGCCATCGGGATCACCGCCGCCACCGTCCGTTTTCCCAAAGAGCGCATTCCGCAGATGGCCGCAGATGTGAAGGCCGCCGCCAGTGAACTCTCACGGCTGATCGGTTACACCGATCCGCACTTTGCTGTCGCCGGGGTCCGTTAAGCCATAAAGTCCTACCCCATCCCGTCGCCCGATTCTCGTCCGACAATTCATCTCATTCCCCCCTCTGCCATGTCCAAATCCGACGTTCTGAACCGCATCAAAACCGAGAAAGTCATCGCCCTCATCCGCGCCGACAGCTCATCCAGTCTCCTCGATTGCGCCCGCGCGCTTTCCGCCGGCGGGCTCAATTGCATCGAGCTCACGATGACCACGCCGGGAGCCTTGGAAATGTGCGCCCTGGTCGCCAAGGAGCTGCCGCAAGTCCTCCTCGGGCTCGGCACCGTGCTTGATGCCGACACGGCCCGTAAGGGCATCGCGGCCGGCGCGAAATTCATCGTGACCCCGGCGCTCCGCCCCACCGTTATCGCGGTGTGCCGTGAAGCGGGCGTTCCAATTCTTTCCGGTGCGCTCACCCCGACAGAAGCGTACAGCGCCCACGAACTCGGGGCCGACGTCATCAAGATTTTCCCCGCCGAATTTTTCGGTCCCGCCTACATCAAATCACTCAAGGCTCCTTTCCCGAACCTGCAATTCCTGCCCACCGGCGGCGTCACGCCTGAAACTCTCGGCGATTTCCTCAAAGCCGGCGCGTTCGCCACCGCCGCCGGCAGTTCGCTCGTGGCCGCCGCCGCGTTGAAGGCCGGCGATTGGGCCGCCATCACGGCCCGTGCCAAGGTGTTTGTCGCCGCTGCCGCCGCCGTGAAACTGTAACCTGCTTTCTCCATGACCCGTATACTCCTTACCACCACTTCATTTCAAGATACGCCGGGCGAGCATCACCAGCTCCTCGCTGCCACCGGATGGGAAATCATCCGCGCCCGCGGCCCGCTCAACGAAGCCGACACCCTCGCGCTCGTCGGCGACATCGACGGTTACATCTGCGGCGACGACATGATCACCCGCAAAGTTCTGGAAAAAGCCCGCCCGCGTCTGAAAGTCATCAGCAAATACGGCATCGGCGTCGACAAGATCGACGTCAAGTCCTGCACCGAATTCGGCCTGCCTCTCCTCTTCACGCCCGGTGTCAACCACACCACGGTGGCCGAGCACACGTTCCTGCTCCTCCTCGCCCTCGAGAAAAACTTTTTCTACCATACCGACTCCACGCGCGCCAACACCTGGAAACGCAAGACCGGGCACGAGCTCCTCGAGAAAACCATCGGTATCATCGGGCTCGGCCGCATTGGCAAAGAAGTCGCCATCCGTGCCCGTGCCTTCGGCATGAATGTGATCGGTTTCGATCTTTATTGGGACGAAAAATTCGCCGCCGCCCACAACGTGAAGCGCGCCGCCACCCTCGACGAAGTCTACGCTGTTTCCGATTATCTCTCGCTCCACACCAATCTCACGCCGGAGACGCGCGACATGATCAGCGCGAAATCATTCCCGAAAATGAAAAAGGGGGTGCTCATCCTCAACTGCGCCCGCGGCGAGATCGTCCATACCGCCGACATGGTCGAAGCCCTCAAGTCCGGGCAGGTGGGTGGCTACGGCACCGACGTGCTGGACACCGAACCGCCGACGCCCGACCACCCGCTGCTCAAGCTCCCGAACTGCGTCTGCACGCCGCACGTCGGTTCGCGCACCTACGAGAGCGTCGTCCGCCAGGCCACCGCCTCCGTGAAAAACCTCATCCTCGCCATGAACGGCGAGAAACCCCTCGCCCAGATCAACCCCGAGGTCCCGACCAAGAAGGTCGTCTGAGAAAAGCTTAAACCTGTAGGCCCTATTTCAAGAACTCTCTTTCGCCTCCCATGCCCGAACAATTCTTCATTGTCCCCGAATCCCAGCATAATGCCCTTGTGGCCGCGGCTTACATGCACCGCGGTTTCCTTGCCGATGAATCGGCCGAAGGCGCGCGCTTTTGCGCCGAGGCCTCGCGCCACGGCATTCGCACCCACAACGGCATCAAGGCCCTCCACCTAGACCACCTCTTCGGCTCCGGCTCCAAAGGCTGCGTGCCCGGCGCGCAGATCGAAGTGAAGCCCTCGAAATTCGAGGCCGCCAAAATCTGGAACGCCAACAAAAAACTCGGTCAATCCACCGCCTACCGCGCGATGGACGAGGCCATGCGCCTCGCCGACAAATACGGCGTCGGCACCATCTCCGTCGACAACGCCTTCCACTATCTTTGGGGCGGCGGCTATGTGATGGATGCTGCGAAAAAAGGCTACATCGCCTACACGAACTGCACCGCCGCTCTCGCCGAAGTTGTTCCTTTCGGCGGCAAGTTCCCCACCCTCGGCACCAATCCCCACTCGTGGGGCTTTCCCACGACCGATGCTGTTGGCTACCCGATCGTGATCGACTGGGCCACGTCCGTCGTGGCCATGGGCCGTGTGCAACAGCTCAAGCGCGAAGGCAAGCCGCTCCCGCCGATGGCCGCCGTGGACAAGGATGGCAATCCGACCACCGATCCGAATCTCGCCGTCTCACTCCTCCCGTTCGGAGCGCATAAAGGCTACGGTCTCTCGCTCATCAATGAAATCGTGGGCGGCTTCATCGGCGGTTCCCTTCCGACCATCCGCAATCGCTGGGACAAAGCCGGGGGCGACAAGGGCACCTGCGTCTTTTTTTTCCAAGTCATCCATCCCGATGCGATCAACGGCGGCGCCTTTGCGAAGGGCCGCAACCAGAAACAAAACGTGAAGGCCGTCATCGACGATGTCCTCGGCCACGGCAACGAAAAGGCCATGCTTCCCGGCCAGCTCGAAGCCAACTGGGCCAAACACACCGCCGCGGCCGGCGGTCTGCTCTTCTCCAAAGCCGAGGTCGATGCCTTCAACGAACTCGCCACCGAAGCCAGGCAACCGCTCTGGAAAACCGAGTCCTTCAAGACCGTCACAATCTAACTGCCGCCAACTTCCGACCATTAGTGTCTCCTTAGTGTGCATTAGTGGTTAAAAATCTCCTCTACACCCATGAGCCTCCAAATCAAACCTGCCAAATCCGTCGCCTTCGACCAGATCTCGCTCGGCGAAGTCATGCTGCGCCTCGACCCGGGCGAGGGCCGCATTCGCACCGCCCGCAACTTCCAAGTCTGGGAAGGCGGCGGCGAATACAACACCTCCCGCGGTCTCCGCAAATGCTTCGGCTATAAAACCGCCGTCGTCACCGCCTTCGTCGACAACGAGGTCGGCCACCTCGTCGAGGATTTCATCATGCAGGGCGGCGTCGCCACCGACTTCATCAAGTGGCGCGAGGACGACGGCATCGGCCGCACCGTCCGCAACGGCCTCAACTTCACCGAGCGCGGCTTCGGCATCCGCGGCGCCGTCGGCAATCCTGACCGCGGCAACACCGCCGCCTCCCAGCTCAAGCCCGGTGACATCGATTGGGACCATATTTTTGGCAAACTCGGTGTGCGCTGGTTTCACACCGGTGGTATTTTCGCCGCCCTTTCCGCCACCACCGCCGAGCTCACTGTCGAGGCCGTCAAGGCCGCCAACAAACACGGCACGATCGTCAGCTATGATCTCAACTACCGTCCCTCGCTCTGGAAAACCATCGGCGGCCTCAAGAAAGCCCAGGAAGTCAACCGCGAGATCGCGAAGTATGTCGATGTCATGATTGGCAACGAGGAAGACTTCACCGCGTCACTCGGCTTCGCCGTCAAGGGTCAGGAAACCCTCGGCCACATCGAGACCGACGCCTTCAAGGCAATGATCGAGACCGCCGTGAAGGAATTCCCGAACTTCAAGGTCGCCGCCACCACGCTGCGCCACGTCATTACCGCCACGAAGAACGACTGGAGCGCCATTCTCTGGCACGCCGGTAAATTCCACGAGAGCAAGCAGTATCCCGGCCTCGAGATTCTCGACCGCGTCGGCGGTGGCGACAGCTTCGCTTCCGGCGTGCAGTTCGGTTTCATGGAATTCAACGACGCGCAGAAAGCCGTCGAGTACGGTGCCGCCCACGGCGCCCTCGCCTCGACGACCCCCGGCGACACCTCGATGGCCACCCGCAGGGAAGTCGAAAAGACCATCAGCGGCGGCGGCGCCCGCGTGGTACGCTAATCCAAGAACGCTCTCAACTTCCCTCGCCCGGGCTTCACCGCCCGGGCTTTTTTATTATGCCTGACTATAGGAGCGTCTTTATGCTGCGACATGGACGCCAGGCAGTACAAATCCTAATCGGGGCATAAAGCCTCTCCTACAGCGAGTCTCGATGTGACAGGTCATCAATGCCCCAGCCGTGAAACCATCGCGTAGATGATGAGTGCGAGCAGAATCAGGCCGGTGCCGAAGAAGATAAAGCCCATCGTCTTGGCGATGTTCTTCCGGCCTTCCCAGTCGTCGGCCTTGATGCGATAGATTTCCAACCGACCGGCGGCGACCAAGCGGTCGTACCAGCGTTTCCGCTCGTGCAGCATCTCGGTCTTAGAAATTCGGCCCGAGAAGATGACTGTGTCCATCGGAAATTTCTCGATGCGGAAATGCGTGTTGAAAAAGTGGAATGAGAAGATGAAGCCGGCAGCCAGCAGCGCCTCGTCGGAATGCACCACCATGGCGATGTTGATGATCCAGCCGGGCAGGAAGAGCGTGAAGAACTTCGGGAACCAGAGGATCAGGCCGGAGAACCCGATGATGGCGATGCCCCAGAACACCGCGAAATAGTCGAAGCGTTCCCAATAAGTCCAGCGGTCGAACTGCGGCTTGGGTCCCTTGCCGAAGAACCATTTCTGGTGGGCAATGAAATCACGCCAGTCCTGGAACGACGGCACCATCGAGTCGGGGCCAAAAATCGTCGCCCACACGCATTGCAGCGAGAGCTTGCCGGTCGCGGGATCGCGGAGGCTGTGGCGCTTGCGCCAAAATTCCGGGATAAGGCTGCCCACGTGCAGGGTGAAGTAGGCGAACGTCACGACCGCCGCGTAGTGGTGCAGTGTGCGGGCCACCTCGGCGCTGCCGATGAAACGGAACATCACCTTCGCCCAGTCCGTGTAATAGAATTTCAGTGGCATGCCCGTGATCACGAGTGTGAGGAAACTCGTCACCATCATCAGATGCAGCATCCGCTCAAACGGGGTGAAGCGGGTATAGGTGTCGTCATCCGCGTTCGCCGAGACCACCGCCTCGCGGAATTTCTTCGAATCATGCAGGTAGAGATAGACGGAACGGAAGAGCCAGAAGGCGGTATGCAACCCGAAGAATGAAAACACGCCCACGAGCAAAGCGGTCATGAACAGGAAAACCTTGTTGAGGAGCGGATAGTTGACCTTGTCCAACGGGTTGGCATGCGGCGCGTATTTCGTGAAGCTGGCGTTCACTCCCGGGTGGCATTGCGAGCAGGTGCCGACAATCTTGTCCTTGTGCAGGCGCGAGCGCGGATCGCTCACCGGGAAAACATCGTGATGGCCGTGGCAATCGTAACAGGCCGCGACGTCCGAAGCGACGTTGGGCTGGCCGAGCGCCATCGCCTTGCCGTGATAGGTTTCGCGGTAGTGCTCCAGCCGGTCTTCGTGGCATTTGCCGCAGCTCTGGTCGCTGCCCGCCTTGAAGTGGGCGGAAGCAGGTTTCTCGATATCGTGCGCGCTATGACAATCCGTGCACACCGGGCCTTTCTTGTCGCCTTTCAGCAGGAGCTGGCCGTGCACGCTGGCGTTGTACGTTTCCTCGATGCCAAGGTGACACGTACCGCAAGATTTGGCGATGTTGGCGTGATTGGTGTGCGAGTCCTTGTCGACGCTGCGCTTGATATCATGGACCCCATGGCAGTCGTTGCACGAAGGCGCGACTATCAGGCCCATCTTGACGAGCGCCTTGCCGTGAATGCTATCGTTGTAGTGCCCTGCCGCTTCGGTCTGCCCCATGCGGTACTCTTTCGTCAATTTCGCGTTGTCGTGACAGGTGCCGCATGTCTTCGACAGGTTGAACTTGAAGACGGGTGAATCAATCTGTTTGACCGGCACCATGTCATGCGTGCCATGGCAGCTCGCGCAGGACGCGGCTTCCGAAGCACCCATCTGGTGGCTGATGCCATGGATGCTGTTGGCGTATTGATTGGCCGGTTTTTCGTGACAACTGACGCATTGGGCCGACGGCAATTTCGCATCGTGCGGGGTCTCCACGATGGTGGCATGGCAATCGACACAATTGAGTTTGGCATGCACCGACTTGGCGAAAACTTCCGCCTTCACCCCGACCCATTCGGGGGCCAGTCCCTTTTTGCGCGGTTTGAATTTCGCGACATGGCATTCCATGCAGTCGCTGTTCGCACAGTCGACTCTCTTCACCGCCGCCGTTGCGATCGGAACCACGGCATTTTCAGCCGCTCCGACAGACCCGGCCGCGAGCAGAAACAAGCCAACCGACCAACGCGCCGGCCAGGAAGACAATGACGCTGCGTGTCTCACGATAATTTACTATACGGCAAAAAGTGCGCAGTTGGCTACGCAGCCCTTGCAAGCTCGTCGGCGTTTATTGGCAAAACAGACGAATCCACGGGAAACCTGTTTGAGGTAGGGACGGACCGCTGGGCCGTCCGTTCTGCTGGCCAGCAGAATCCTTCGGCGCGCCCAGCGGTCGCGCCCTACCTCCCTGAAATCACGCCGCGCTTCCTGGTGGCCGTTCCTTCCCAACCGGTGGCTTCGCCGCATCCGCAGCGGCCCGTTCTGCTGCTTTCATTTGTTCAAGCTGAAGCGGATGTTCCTCCCTCATCTCAGCTTCGGACATCCGGCCGGTGAGCCAGGCAAGGTTCATCGGATAAACGTCGGGGTTGAAGATGACGAAATAGAAGTGCCAGACGATGATCGCCAGCGTGGCGAGAATCGCCTCGTAGAAGTGAACCGTGCGGGCGACATCGAAGCCGAGCTTGGTGAAGTATCCCATCGACGCATTCTCGAACCAGAGGATCGCGCCAGTAGCACCCATGAGCAGCGTGCCCCAGACGAGAGCCCAGTATTCGACTTTCTCGATGTAACTGAAACGGCCGAAAGCGGGTTTGTCTTTCACGACGCCGAGATTGTATTTCAGTACGCCCCACGGATCCGTGACATCACGCCAGCGCGGCAGGAGATCCCAAAAGAGCGACCGGCCGGGCCGCGTAAACGCAAGATACCCGATATGCCACGCGCCCCCGAGCAGCATGACGACCCCGGCAATGCGATGCGCCAGGCTGCGCAGCTCAAAGGCACCGGAACTGAACCGACGAATGCCGACCACCCACCAAGCCTCGGGAAAACGGAGCATGAAGCCGGTGATCACGAGGGCAACGAAGCTGATGACGAGCAAACCGTGCTGCAGGCGTTCATGGGCAGTCATCCGCAGATAGAGCCGGTGCGCGACGTGCAGCTCCAGGGCCTCGCCTTTCTGGACCGCGAGCTTGTGGCGAGTCTTCCTGGTAAAATCGAGCAGGTTATGCCCGGCCATGGCTCCAACCACCACGATGATCAGCCAGAGGTAGAGCGAAGATATCCAATAGAGCCACGGCGACGATTCGCGCTTCGACTCGCTGGCGTGCACCGCCCCGATGGCGAACCGGGTGTTGGCACCGGGATGACACGCGCCGCAAGTCTGCGCGAGATGGGCCTTGTTGACGGTGGAAGTCGGATCGTCCTGCGACTTGATGGCGTGGACACCGTGACAGCTCGCGCAATTCACCACCTCCACTGAACCGCCCCTGACCGCGAGCCCATGATAGCTGTCGGAAAAAGTTTTGAACGTGTCGCTCGAGAGTCCGTAACGCTTGGTGAGACGGACCGAGGCATGACACTCGGCGCAGACCTGCCGTGCCAGATTGGCCTTGTGCACCGGCGCAGCCGGATCGGTGTGTTGCCGGATGTCGTGCTCGCCATGACAATTCGTGCAGCCGGCCGAATCGAGATTCCCTTGGTTCAGGGCGATCGCATGCACGCTGGTCGCAAATTCCTTCGCCTGCTGCTGATGGCACTTGGCGCAGGTCCCCGTGAGGTTGATCCGGTTTATTTTGGCCCCGGCGACGGCGGCTTTGTTCATCGCATGCGCGCCATGGCAATCGATGCAACCGGCGGACTCCGCGCGGCCCGCTTGCAATGCGGCCCCGTGCACGGAGTGGTCAAACGACGAAACGAACTTCGCCCCAAAACTGGATTTGGAGACGACCTCGGATTTCCCCACATGGCAGGATTCGCAAAGTTTCGCCTGGGCGAGTTTCAACTCCCCGAGCGAGCGGCGCGGCCCCTGGCTGGCGATCCGCTCCTTGTGACAACCAAGACAGTCGGGCGTGATGCGTTCCTTTCCGGCCGGTGTCACCGCGTGGGCCGAGGCGAGATAGGCTTTCTGCGCCCCCTCGTGGCAGCGCCCGCAGGTCTCGGTCTGCCGGGAACTGGCAAAGGAAAACCCGTTCTTTTTCACCGCCACCGTGTCATGGGAGCCATGGCATTCCTTGCACGATGTGTCCTTGCCGTCTGGCACGGGCGTGAGCGCAAGCCTTGGATGAAAGGCGTGTTGGCCGGTTGATTTTTCGTGGCAGGACACACACTGGACCGGCGGCAGCTTGGAGGGATGCGGCGACTCTGTGATCGTGGTGTGGCATTCCACACAGTTCAGCTTGCCATGCGCTGATCCGGCAAACACCTCGGGCTTCACCCCGATCCATTCGGGCGGCAGCCCCTTCTTGCGCGGCTTAAACTCCGCTGCATGACAATCCATGCACTCGCTGTTGGGCACCGCAGGAGTCGCCGCCCCGCGATTTCCGGCTTCGGCGGCGCGGACAGCTCCGACGTACAGAATGAGTGTCAGCACGCCCAGGCCCGACCGGAATAATTCGGGAGCCTTCATGTTTCCTTGGTTCAATGTTACAGGAAACCGCAGGGCTCGGCTCCGCAACACTTGCGCACCGATGAGCGTATCTTGCTTCGCCGCGGCCCGGACAGCGCGGGCGCATTTTCTCCCCGCCAATCGGAAAACAAGATATGCGCAGTCTTGACCAAGGTGCTGGTAGTCCTCCTGACGAATTTTGACGATAGTCAGGCTGTCAGTTCGCCATCCTGCCATCGTTCCCGACAACCCATCCCAAAAATGAAAAAGCAACATCTGCTCGCCGTTCTTTTGTTTCTCGGTATCACTTCCGTCGTCTCCGCCGCCGATGCCCAGGCCAACTGGGATGAGCATTGCGCCAAGTGCCACGGTCCCGACGGCAAGGGTCAGACCAAGATGGGAAAAAAACTCAACATCGGCGATTTCACCGACGCCAAGGTCCAGTCCGCGTTCACCGACGAACAAGCCTTCGAGGCCATGAAAAAGGGCATCACCGACAAGAACGGCAAGACTTCCATGAAGGCGATTGAAGGACTGAGCGACGAAGACATGAAGGCACTGATTCCTCTGGTCCGCGCCTTCAAGAAATAAGCCGGCGCCACCAACACCGGCCCGCCATGGAGCTAAAACCTTCCACTCCCGAAGCGGCCAAACCCTCCCCAACGGGATACGTTTTCGGGGCCATGGTGCTGGTGTTCTTCGGACTGGCCGCCGCGTTTCTCGGCGATCTGTGGGGTCATCCGCCGGCGCGCCAGAACATCGCGCTCGTTGAAAAATCTTTTCTGGAAAAAACCCCCTGGCGCCAGACTTACGCCGATCTGGTGCGCGCCAAGGAGGATCTGTCGGACTTCGACTGTTATGCGTGCCACGACAAGAAAAAACCGCCGCAACTGCGTTTCGATGCCAACAACATCCTGATCGTGCCGGTGGAGCACAAGGACATCGTCATGGGCCACGGCACGCACAACCGGAACAATCTCTGCTACAACTGCCACAACGAATCCAATCTCGAAACCCTGCAAGTGCGCGACGGTCGCGAGATCAAGTTTGCCGACAGCACGCAGCTTTGTGGCAGTTGCCACGGTCCGAACTATCGCGACTGGGAGGCCGGCGCCCACGGCCGGATCAATGGTTACTGGAACACGTCCCTCGGCGAGGCCGGCAAGCTCGACTGCGCCAACTGCCATAATCCTCACGCTCCGCGCATTCCCACCCGTGTGCCGGCTCCCGGCCCGCACGCCCTGCGCACCGCCCTCGCCCCTTCGGCTCATTCAGAAACCACGCACTGATATGCCTCTTCCCGAACCCACCGCCTCAGTTCCCGAAACCGGTTCCAAAAATCTGGACCGGCGGAGCTTTCTCCGCTCGACTGCCGCCTTCGCCGGCCTCACCGCCCTGGCCACCAGCCTGTCCCCCTTGCGCGAACTCGGCGACTACACCTCGACCGAACAGTTCCTGCAGAAATATTACAAGGAGCTGACGCCGCAGGAAATGAAGCAGGTGCTCGAACGCATCACCAACGAAGTCGAACACCAGTACGGAATTCGTCCGCACGTCCGCGATCTCAAGCCGATGGACGGGGTCGAGTTCGTCTACGCGTTGAATCTCACCCGCTGCATTGGCTGCCGCAAATGCGTGCACGCCTGTGTCGCCGAAAACAACCAGTCACGCAGCCCCGAGATCCAGTACATCCGCGTGCTCAAAATGCCGCATGGCTCCATGGACGTCGAGAAAGGCGATCACACCTACGACGACAAGGAAGTGCCCGACAAAGGCTTTTTCTACATGCCGGTCCAGTGCCAGCAGTGCAAAAACCCGCCCTGCGTGAAGGTGTGTCCCGTCAACGCCACGTGGCAGGAGAAAGACGGCATCACTGTGATCGACTACGACTGGTGCATCGGCTGCCGCTATTGCGAGGCCGCGTGTCCGTATTGGGCGCGACGTTTTAATTTTACCAAGCCCGAGATTCCCGCCGACCGCCTGAATCCCGAGATGGCCTACCTCGGAAACCGCCCGCGCAAACAGGGCGTGATGGAAAAATGCCACTTCTGCATCCAGCGCACCCGCGTCGGCAAATATCCGGCCTGCCTCGAAGTCTGCCCGGTGGGCGCGCGCAAGTTCGGCAACATCCTCGATCCCGAGAGCGAGATTTCCTACATCCTGCGGACGAAGCGCATCTTCATCCAGTTGAAGGAGGAAATGGGCACCAATCCGCGGTTCTTCTACTACTTCGACAAATGAGACCGACTGAAGACCAAGGGAAATTTGCCGTCATGTTCGCCTGCCATCGTTTCAACCTCTGCGCAAAATGATCACCGCCACCCGCAACTACCTCGTGTTTCTCCGGCGGTGCGCCAACATCGCCTTCGTCGGCGACTGGCGCTACTATCTGTGGATGGGGGCTCTCACGGTCGTCTGTCTGCTCGGCCTCAATGCCTACGCCAAGCAACTGGTCCACGGTCTCGTCGTCACCGGCATGAGCGACGAAGTCTCCTGGGGCGTCTACATCGCCAATTTCACGTTCCTCGTCGGTGTCGCCGCCGCGGCGGTGATGATGGTCATCCCGGTCTATATCTACGACAACGAGGAGCTGCACGACCTCGTCATCTTCGGCGAGCTTCTGGCCGTCGCCGCGATCATCATGTGTCTGGCCTTCGTCACCGTTGATCTCGGCCGGCCCGACCGCTTCTGGCATCTCATTCCGGGAATCGGACAGATGAACTTTCCCCGTTCGATGCTCAGTTGGGATGTTCTGGTGCTGAACGGTTACCTCCTGCTCAACGTGCATATCTGCGGCTATCTCCTCTATTGCCGCTACCAAAAAAGGAAACCGGCCAGGTGGTTTTATATCCCGTTTGTTTTCATCGCCATTGTGTGGGCGATTTCGATCCACACCGTCACCGCCTTTCTCTACGTGGGTCTGGGCGGTCGGCCTTTTTGGAATGCGTCGATCGTCGGCCCGCGTTTTCTCGCCTCGGCCTTCACCGCCGGTCCGGCCCTGATCATTCTGGCGCTGCAGGTGGTCCGGCGTGTGACCGCCGGCGGCTCCGCCAAGGAACTGGCAACCGGCACCGACGCCAGCAACCGCTCCGGCACATCGGCCTCTCTCGCCGACTTCTATCAACTCTCCCGCGAGCTGCCCGAAATGGCCTGGGTCTCTATCGCTGATCGCGAGCGCGCCCTCGCCGGTGCCTCGGTCATCGATGTGGCTGCCGGTGATATTTTGCTTCGCCAGGGCACGACCTCTCACTTTGCCTTTTTCGTATTGCAGGGACGCGTCGTCGTGAAGAAGGAAGAAGGAGGTCTGTTCCGCATCACGCGCACGGCGCGACCGGGCGATCAATTCGGCGAAGTCTCCGCTCTCCACGGCACCGCCCGCGAGGCCACGGCCATCGCCGAGGAACCTTCCCGCATCCTGCGCCTGCCGGACACGTCGTTGAAAGTCCTGATGGAAACCCGCGAGATGGAGCAGATCGTCCACGCCAGGATGACCGAGCGGCTCATGATCACCGACCGCAGCCTGTTTATTTTGCGCAGCATCGTGCAGGTTTCGATGATCATCAATGTCTTCCTGCTGGTGTGCGAAGTGTTCAAGGAATTCTACTCCGGCACGACGCACGGTGCCTCGGCCAAATATCTTTTTCTTGGCCTCGAGGGCCATCATGCCCTGGTGCCTTGGATCTGGAGCGCCATCGGTTTTAATCTCATCGCGATGGTCATCCTCGTGCTGCCTCTCAGCAAGAGTCTGAAATATCTCAACGTCGCCTGCGTGCTCAGCATCGTCGGCATCTGGATTGAAAAGGGCATGGGCCTGGTCATCCCCGGTTTCATTCCCACGCCCCTCGGAGCGGTCGTCGATTATCTGCCTTCGCTCAACGAAACGCTCGTGTGTCTCGGGATCTGGGCGCTCGGACTGCTCTGCTACACCATCTTTCTCCGCATGGCCGTGCCGATTTTGCAGGGCCGGCTCACCAAGGCCAACGAGGGCCGGCCGGAAGGACGCGGCGATACCGCGGTCCCGTTCCCGGCAGCCGCCACCACCAAACCGTAACCGCACCTTCCCACGCCTATGGCCACGCACCTCACCGCCAACGACGCCAAACAATCCCTCAACGCGCATGTCGCCGCCAAGGGATTCGAAATTTTCGAGAAATACGGCCCGCACGTCGGCTGGTCCGAGCTGCAATCTATTTTGAAAGACCGCACCTGTGTGCGTTATCCGTGCACGCTGGTATTCGACAGCGCACGACTCAATCCCGGCGAGTTTGCTTTTCCCGAGCCCAACGGCGACATGCCCGAGGAAGGATTCACGCTCTATGTGCATCCGATCTACATGACGCAGCTCAGCCTGGTGCCCCACTTGGCGCTCTACCAGCTCGTCACCGTGAACTACGGCGAATTTGCCTCGTCCGACGACGCCGAAACCTTTGCCTCCTGCGCGCTCGGTGTGCCGCGTAAAGAATATTACCAAATCCTTTGCGGATTGGCCGACCAGCTCGGAGCGGGCATCGATCCCGGCTCCGGCCACGCTCACACCCATGGTGGCTGCGGCGGTGAAGGCTGCGGCTGTTCGGGATAAACCGGAAGACCCAGTGAATCCACGCAAGTCAATTGAGCGTCGACTCCACCAACCGGTCTGAGCCCACCCTATCCGAGACGCTGATGCGCCTTGAGCAACGGCTGGCGCGCATTGAACAACACCTCGCTCTGGGTCCTTTGGCGTCCACGGCGCCAAGCCAAGCCGGACAAAGCATCACGGCCACGGAACCCACGCCGCTCCGTCCGGTGTCCATCAAACCGCCGGAAGCAGAGGAACTCGAGTTCGTCGTCGGTCAAAACTGGTTCGCCAGCGTCGGCGCACTGGTTCTGACCTGCGGGGTCGGTTTTGCGTTATCCCTCCCCTGGCCGGGACAGCCCGCCGCCGCGCCCTCTGCCTTCGGTTACCTCCTCGCTGCAGGCCTGTTGTTTGTCGCCCGGCGCTGGCAAGACACCTTCGAGCTTCTCGCCAGTTTTTTTCGCGGCGCAGGCATGGTGCTCCTCTTCTTTTCCACCCTGCGGTTGTTTTTCTTCGGCTCCGCCCATGCCATGGAAATCGAGTCGCTCGGTGCGCCACTCTTGCTGCTGGCGACAGCCGCGATAAATCTCGGCGTGGCAGTTCGGCAACGATCTCCCTGGCTCCTCGGTCTGGCCATTTCCATGGGTCTGCTGGCTGTGTTGGTGATCGGCACACCGTGGGTCGTTTTTGGTTGTATCGCCCTCCTGGCTTCGTTTGCAGCCTGGGCCGCCGTGCGGCACCAGTGGCCGGGCCTGTTGGTCTTCTCCATTCCCGCCGTCTACTCGACCTATTTGCTGTGGTTGATCAACCGCCCCTGGGCGGGACGGCCTTTTCAAATTCTCGCCGAACCGGTGGTCGGGATTTATTTCCTTCTGGTGTATGCGATGATTTTCACGGCCGGGGCCTTGCGGAGAAAGGAAAAGAGTCTGGATGATCCGGCAACGATCGCGGCGGTGCTGTTCAATTGCGGTGCAGGTTACGGAATCTTTCTCCTGCAATCCCTAAAAATGGAAACCGGACTATTCACTCCGGCCCATCTCACCGCCGCCATCGTCTTTCTTGGCCTGGCAGTGGCCTTCTGGAAAAGCGAAGCGAGCCGGATTCCGACCTTTTTCTATGCGATGACGGGCTATCTGGCGCTCAGTGTCGCCATCGCGAGGCATTTTCCGTCGCCGGAGGTGTTCATCTGGTTGTCCGCGCAAAGTCTCGTGGTCGTCGCAACCGCGCTCTGGTTCCGCTCCCGCCTGATCGTGGTCGCCAATTTTTTCATCTACGTCGCCATCGTGCTCGCCTACATGGTGGCCGCCAAACAGGAGTCCGGCATCAGCCTCGGCTTCGGCATCGTGGCCCTGCTGACGGCGCGCATTCTCAATTGGAAAAAAGAGCGGCTCGAACTGAGAACCGAGCTGATGCGCAACGCCTATCTCGCCAGTGCGTTCGTGATCTTCCCCTACGCACTCTACCATCTGATGCCGCGAGCCTACGTCAGCCTCTCGTGGGTGGGCGTGGCCCTCGCCTATTACCTGATGAACCTGATGGTGCAAAACCCGAAGTACCGCTGGATGGGCCACCTGACTTTGCTGCTCACGGTCGGCTACGTCGTGGTCGTGGCTTCCACCGAGTTCGGCTCCACCTACCGGATCGTTTCCTTCTTGGTCCTCGGCACAGTGTTGCTGGTGGTCTCGCTTATCTTTACCCAGGTGCGGGAGCGCCGGAAGCGGGCGGAAAAAAACCGCCAAACCTGAGGTCGGTGGCGCCCCGTTGGTAACTTGAGCAATGGCGGATTATTTTCCCTGGACG
>CAZIQP010000002.1:64446-75392 GCA_964541315.1 uncultured Opitutaceae bacterium | reverse complement strand
AGCGAAGCCGACACAGGACCCTTGATGAACAGGCCGTCGCGTAAAGCTATGGCCCGACAAGCAAGCCCGACACGAGTGAGTTTCGACGCCCGTCCGCAGCCTATGCGGATTGGATTCGGCGCGTGGCGCGTTATGCCCGCTTGAGACAGCCTTGGCGCGTCATCCTTGATTTTGCCGGAAACCGCCGGTCAGGAGTTTATGATGCGATGGGATTCGCGATCGGGGCCGGCCGGCAATATTTGCCATCGGGCCGTTCGATCCTCTCGGGGTCTTTTCGAGAATGGGGCGCGTGATCGCGCCAAACTATTTTAAAGAGGCAAGGATCAGCGGCATGGAAGCCTCGATTGCCGGTCTGGCCTGAAAGCTGCAAACCCATGCGCGCATGTCCTCTCCCGCGCATTGCCCTTCAATGATGGTGCCTGCTTCCATGCCGGAGGATTTCTCGCGGCTTTGCCAAAGCCTGCTGGCCCGCGATCCGGTTTACGGCCGGTTGATGCGCGCGGATTTGCCGCCGTCCTATGAGGCGCTCGCCGGGCTGCGTTTTTCGAGCGAACAGGAGAATTCCCCTTTTCTCCTCGGCCCGAGAATGGCTTTGGAAAATTTCGCACACGACTCATGATCGCTCTTGCCCAAACAACGGCGGTGATTCTCGCCGGAGGCGCGGGGACGCGGCTTCGTTCCGTGGTGGCGGACCGGCCCAAGGTGCTGGCGCAATTGGGCGGGAAGCCGTTCATCGCCTACCTGCTGGACCGACTGGCCACGCAAGGTTGGCAAAAGGTGGTGTTGTGCACCGGCTACATGGGCGCGCAGGTGCAGGAGACGCTCGGTGATCAGTACCAGGGCATGCAATTGTCCTACTCCCACGAGGAACAGCCGCTGGGCACCGGGGGGGCGATACGGCAGGCGCTGCCGCTGATAACCTCGGCAACCGTGCTGATTTTAAATGGCGATTCGTACTGTGACACGGATCTGCGGGCTTCCCTCGCGTGGCATCAGGATCGCGAGGCCCGCGTGACGGTGGTGATGGCGCATGTCGAACAAGGCTCGCGGTACGGTCGGGTGGAAATCGGCGCCGATGGACAGATCAGGCGTTTCGTGGAGAAAAATCCCGATCTGACCGGCGGCGGCTGGATCAACAGCGGCGTGTATTGGTTTGAGCGCGAGGTGCTGGCGGGACTGCCGGCGGGCCGCGCGTTTTCGCTGGAAAAGGAAGTGCTGGGCACATGGACCGGCGACGGGCTTTATGGCTACCGGGACTATGGCCGGTTCCTGGACATCGGGGTGCCGGAAGATCACGCCCGGGCGGAAAATTTTTTAGCTGAGGTTCACGAACCTATCGTCAACGTGGCAAGGTAGTCATGCCGACAAGCATCACCATCATTGGCGGGGGCCTGGTAGGTCTGGGCACCGCGTTGGAAGTGAAACGTCTCGCGCCGCAGGCGGAGGTGAGTCTGCTGGAAAAAGAGCCGGCGGTCGGCCGGCACCAGAGCACGCACAACAGCGGGGTGCTGCACGCCGGCCTGTACTACAAGCCCGGTTCGCTGAAGGCGCGGCTCGCGGTGAAAGGCATCCGGCGGATGGTCGCGTTCTGCGAACAGCACGGCGTGGCCCACGAGATTTGCGGCAAGCTGGTGGTTGCCACCACGCCGGAGGAAATTGTGCGGCTCCACACCTTGCAGGACCGTGGGACGCAGAATGGCCTGCGCGGATTGCGCTGGCTGGAGCAGGGGCAGTTGCGCGAGCTGGAGCCGCATGCGGCCGGGCTCGCGGCGGTCCATGTGCCCGAGGAAGGCATTGTGAATTACCAGGGCGTGTGCACGGCGCTGGAGCGCGAGCTGACCGCGCAGGGTGTGACGGTCAAAACGAATGCCGGTTTGCTCAAGGCGGAGCGTGAGGGCGCGGTGTGGAAACTGCGCACGGCGGCGGGAGATCTTTCGAGCGACTACATCATCAACTGCGCCGGGTTGCACAGCGACCGCGTGGCCGCACTGGCGGGCGAGGAGCGGGAGGCGCGGATTCTGCCCTTCCGCGGGGAATATTTCAAGCTGCGCGCATCGGCCCGGCATCTGGTGAAGAATCTGATCTATCCGGTGCCGGACCCGTCGTTTCCGTTTCTTGGCGTGCATTTCACGCGGCTGATCGAGGGCGGCGTCGAGGCCGGACCGAATGCCGTGCTGGCGCTGGCGCGCGAGGGTTATACGAAATGGCGGCTGCGGCCCGGCGATCTGTTCGACGCGGTGACGTACGGCGGCCTGTGGAAATTTATGCGCCGGCACCGGGCGATGGCCTGGGATGAAGTCGTGCGCTCGTTCAGCAAGGCGAAGTTTTGCGCGTCGCTCCAACGGCTCGTGCCCGAGGTGCAGGTGGCGGATCTGGAGCCGGGAATTTCCGGCGTGCGGGCGCAGGCCATGCTGCCCGACGGCACGCTCATGCAGGATTTCCATTTCGTGGAGAGGGCCGGAGCGCTGCATGTGATCAACGCGCCCAGCCCCGGGGCGACGGCGTGTCTGGCGATCGGCGAGTTTGTGGCGACGCGGGCGCTCAGTTCCATCGGTCTGCTCGCACCGCAGACCGCGGACGAACTGGCGACAGGCGGGAACAAGGAAGAGCGGGAAATATTTTCCCGTTGAGCTGCGGGCAAATTCACCGCGTGCCAGGCGCGTCGTGGCCGGCTGCGTTTTAGAACTCTATCGCATTCTTAACGATTGAGATGTGCACGCGGAATTTTTCTGGCGTGAAACCTGCAAAACGCCGGTGTGCCCCTGTCATTACGAATCTTTCGCGGTCATGCGCCCGTGGCTTCGTCGTACCCCGGGCTGTCTTCCTAAAATATGTCCTCAAAATCCTCCACTGTTCTGATCACCGGCGTCGCCGGATATCTGGGTTCGATCATCTCGGATCATTTGCTGAAAGCCGGCCACAAGGTGATCGGCATTGATAATCTCAGCTTTGGTTCGGCACCGCTGAATCATCTTTGCGAGCAAAGCGCCTTTGAATTTTACCGTGAAGACGCCCGCAATGAAGGGGCGATGGCGGCGTTGATCAAAAAAGCCGACGTGATAATCCCGCTCGCGGCGGTGGTCGGCATGCCCGCGTGTCTGCGCGATCCGTGGCTGGCCACGTCGGTGAATCTGGAGGCCATCCGTCTGATCAACCGGCTGCGGTCACCGGGCCAGCTCGTGATTTATCCGAACACCAACAGCGGTTACGGCATCAAGTCGGGGAGCACGTTTTGCACGGAGGAAACGCCGCTGGAGCCGATTTCCATCTACGGCCGGACGAAGTGTCAGGCGGAGATCGAACTGTTGAATTCCCCCAACGCCATCACGCTGCGGCTGGCGACCGTGTTCGGCATGTCGCCGCGCATGCGGCTCGACCTGCTGGTCAATCATTTTGTGTATTCGGCGATCACCGACGGTTATCTCGTGATTTTCGAAAAGGATTTCAAACGCAACTTCGTCCATGTGCGCGATGTGGCGGACTGCATGGTGCATTGCATCGCGAATTCCGCCCGCATGGTCGGCAAGCCCTACAACGTAGGCCTCGACAGCGCGAATCTCTCGAAGGCCGAACTGGCGATGAAGGTGAAGGAGTTCGTGCCGAATTTCTATGTGCACTTTTCGGAAGTCGGCAGCGATCCCGACAAACGGAATTACATCGTGTCGAACCAGCGCCTGCGGGAGGCGGGCTTCGAGGCGAAACGCACGCTGGAAACCGGCATTCCGGAATTGATCAAAGGCTACCGGATGATCGGCCGCTCCACGTACAAAAACGTGTGAGGCCGGCGCCCGCCGAAGATTTTTCAGAACCCAACCCCAATCAGAACCGCCGGACCTTTTCGGCCGGGGGTTTTGATCCAAACCCGATAAAATCATGCGCACCCTTTCACATCCTCCACTGACGGTGCTGCCCGATTTGTCCGGTTCGGACAACCTGCCGTCTCCGGCTGAATTTCGATTTCCGATTTTTGATGATCTCCGCCGCGAGCTGGCCGGGTATTTGGCCATGCCGGGTGAGGCGGAGCGCTGGAATCGTTTTCTTGCCATCCGCCGACTCGCCGGCGCCACGATCGCCCGTTGGCCGAGAAAGCACAGCCAGACCACCCAGATCCACGTGGTGCATGAACTCGTGCGGGAAATGGCCAAGTCGGGGGCGCATGATCATCCCGTCGCCCCGGAGGATCTCGCGCAGGCCCGGACGTTTGCCCGCAAGGGCTGGCAGGGCGTGCTGGCCGCGATGCTGCTGGTGCCCGCCTGGCAATGGCCCGACGCGCCCCTGCTGATGGAGGTGCCGGTCTGGTTGCGGCCTGATTATGTCCGCTGGCTGTTTGCGGCTCCGCAGAGTTTTTCCGCGACCGGCCAGGCCGGGGCCTACGCGAGTTTCCATTTGTGCCGGCTGGAAGAGATGTTGCGCTGGTTGAAGCGCGGTCCGGCCGAACCGGAGGTGATGAAAGTCCTCGGCGCCTACGCCAGCCACTGTTCCCTGGTGCCGGCCGCCTGCGGGTTGACTGATCTTCGGCGGCACGCCGAACTGCGCGCGTGTCTGCTCGCGCGCGCGATGGGCCGGTGCGATGACCATTATCTTGCCCCGCTTCCGCCCCGGACGGATCGCCGGTTGCGCATCGGCATCATCCAACGGAATTTCCTGTCGCAGCCGGAGGTTTATGCGATGTTGCCTCTCTTTGAGCAGCTCGATCCGGCTCGCTTCGAAGTTTTGCTCTTCACGTACGTCAACCAGTTTGGCCCGATGGAGGAGTATTGCCGGCGGTGCGCATCGGACATGCATGTGCTGCCCGAGGATTTATCAAGCCAGCTTGACCTGCTCCGGAGCGCCCGGCTCGATGTGGCGGTCTTTGGCACCAACCTCACGGCGGAGTGCAATGTGGTGACCCGGCTCGCGCTGCACCGGATCGCCCCGCTGCAAGTGGCCGCCAATGCCACGGGCATCACTTCCGGCTTGCCGGAAATTGATCTGACCCTGTCCGGAACGCTGGCGACAACCGACGGTGCTGCCGCGCAATTTACGGAGCGACTGGCCCTGATGCCGGGACCGACGCACACTTTCAATTTCGAGGCGGATCGAGCCGAGGCCCAGGTGGCCTGTACGCGGGCTGATTTTGGCCTGCCTGAAGATGCGCCGGTTTTTGTATCCACGGCTGATTTTCGAAATATCATTCCCGAGATGCAGCTCGCGTGGGCCCGTTTGCTGGCGGCCGTGCCGGGCGCGTATCTGCTGGTGCAGCCTTTCGCGACGCAGGAACCGGCCCGGCACACGATCCAATGTTTTTATGCGGAGTTCGAACGGGTGATGCAACGGGCGGGGGTGGACTCCTCGCGCCTGGTCGTTTCCACCGTGATATTTCCCTCGCGCACGGACCTGCAAAGTCTCGTCGGGCTCGGCGATGTCTATCTCGACACGTTTCCGGTCAGCGGGGTGGATGCGCTCGTCGCTCCGCTGGCGCTCGGACTGCCGGTGGTGGGCTGGGAGGATGAGGTGCGGCGCTCCCGGACGGGCGGATCGTTGCTCCGCACGCTTGGACTGGATGAATTGATCGCGCAGACCGCCGATGGCTATCAGGCCATCGCCGTCAAACTGGCGGGTGATTCGGCCTACCGGGAAAGTTGCCGGACACGGATCCGCGCTGGACTGGCGAAGGGGCCGGCCTATCTCGACGTCCAGAAAGCCAGCCAGGCCTTTGGCGGATTGATGGAATCAGCCTTCGATGAACTCGTCAGCCAGGGTCGCCCGGCCTTTCGCGCGAATCCCCAGCCGTTGCGGGTGGCTCCGTCACTGGTTGGAAACCGGCGATAGACCAGGTGAAACAAAGATTGGTTTTTGCTCAGGGTGAAAATTGCATGGCCCGGCCCCGGAGCGAGAGTTAGGCAATATTTGCCATGTCGCCAACGGGTGGGAATCAAATCGGATAAGATTGAGCCGGGGCTGTTGGAAAAAATATTTATACGATTAGCCACCAAAGGTTAAGGTGACGCAGCGGTCGCTGGGCCTGAAATCTGCAAAACGAAGGCATGCCCCCACTATCTTCGCCTGCCACCATGCTGAGTTCCGAGCCCTTCACCATGGAAGGCGACGATACCGGTCCCGGCATGCGGATTGAAACGCCCGCGGGTCTCGCTCGGCTGCTGGTTGTCCTCGAAAATTATCGGCAGCAGCCCGACAATGGGGACCGGTGGCAGATGTTGCTCGGTGCCCGGCGGACGGCGGGCGAAGTTGTTGGCGGTTTGCACCGGAAGGAAACCAAGTCGCCCGTGGTGATGGAAGCGTGCCGGCTCGTCAGGGAGATGCTGGCATGGGGGGTCTATGATCGCGTGACCGAGGCGGAAGACCTGGCGCGTGCCGCTGGCTTGGCCCCGAAAGGCTGGCCGGGTTTGCTCGCGGCGATGTTGCTCGCCCCGGCGTGGTCCTGGGCATCCGCTTTGCGTTTGCAGGATGTGCCGGATTGGTTGGTGGGGGATTATGTGCGGTGGATTTTCACCGCGCCGAAAAATTTTGTCCAACCGGGTGAGGCTGAGACCTACGCGAAGCATGTGCGGGTGCATCTGGCGGATCTGGCCGGGTGGGTGCAAAGGAGTCCGGGTTCGGCGGCAGTACGGCAGGCGGCCGAGATTTTTCTGGATCTGGATTGTTTCCGCGCCCTGGCGGCATCCGCCGGCGATCTGCGGGTCCAGGCCGAGCTGCGCGGCGTGATTGCCCGACGCATGCTGGGGCCGAAAAAAGCTGATTTTCAGCCGGTGACGATCCATCGGGAGGGCCGCCGTTTGCGGGTGGGCGTCGTCGCGGAGCATTTCGGGGTTAGTCCCGAGACGCGTTTGATTCTTCCCCTGTGTTCCCAGTTGGATGCCCGGCGTTTCGAGATGCATTTTTATGCCCGGAGCGAAAATTTCTCTGCGCTGGAAAATCAAACCAAGGAAAGGCCGGTTACCTGGGTGTTGCCCGCTGACGAGGCGGAACAACTGTCGGTGCTGAGAGCGGCGGAACTGGATGTGCTGGTTTTCGGCACGAACCTGTCCGCCCGCCTGGATGGTTTGTCCCGTCTCGCCTTGGAGCGGATGGCGCCGCTGCAGGTCGCGCTGCCGCTGTCGGTGCACACGACCGGATTCTCCACAGTGGATTTGTTTGTGGCGGGAGAACAGGCGCCCAATCCGCCGGCGGCGGAGCAATTCACGGAGCGGCTTGGGTTGTGGCGGGGTCCGTCGCATGTGGTGGATCGCGAGCTTGGCCATCAAGCCGCCGGGCAGGCCTGGACCAAGGCTTCTCTCGGCATGGCGGAGGATGCGGTGGTTTTTGTCTCGGAAGCCGCGTATGATGGGGTGACGCCCGAAGTGATCGAGGCTTGGGCGGGGCTGCTGGCCAAGGTGCCGGGCAGTCAGTTGATTTTGCATCCTTTCGGAGCCGGCGGAGTCGCAATTCCGGTGATGAACCGTTTCGGCACGCTGGTGGAGGCGGCGTTGCGGCGTCATGGCGTCGATACGGGCCGTCTCTTGCTTTCGACTCTGGAGCTGACGAATCCGGGCGACGTGCAGGCTCTGCTCAGCGTGGGCGACATTTATCTGGAGGCTTTTGCGGCCAACAGCGTCGAGGGTTTGCTCCGGGCGCTCCAGGCCGGTTTGCCGGTGGTTACTTGCGCAGGGAAAACGCTGCGGGCCGGTGCGGCTGCCGCTTGGCTTCACTCGCTCGGGCTCAATGCGCTTGTCTGTCAGGATGCCGCCGCCTATGTCGCCACCGCGCAGCATCTGGCGACGGATGTTGCGGCCCGGACGGCCGCCGCGGCCACGGTGAAGAAAAAAATGTCATATCTCCCGGCGTTCGCCGATGCGCTGGCGGCGAGCGACGGCTTCGGTTCAATTTTGGAAAATGCCTTTGATCTTATCGTTTCGAACGGAGCCAAGGCTTTCGCGGCGGATCGCAGCCCGGTCCGTCCCGCCGGGCTCGCCCCCACGGATCTGCCCGGCCGGTGGGCGCTGGGCAAGCAATTGCTGGCGGAAGGGCGTGCTTCCCGGGCGGTGGAATTTCTCATGGCCGCGCTGTCCTCCGATGAGGGTTCGCCCAAGCTCTGGCTTGACGTCGCGTGTGCGTTGCGGGCAAACGGCCAGTCGCAAGATGCCATCCGCACCCTTGAAATCGCTTTGCGGCTGGATCAAACCCTGGTCGATGGTTGGAAGCTGCTGGCCGAGCTCGCCGACCTCGCGATGATCCCGGATCTCGCGGCCGAGGCCCGCCAGATTGTGGACACGTTGACCGTGGGCCGGAACCCACCGGCGAAGAATCTCACGCCGGTCCAGCCCAAGGTCGAAAGCATCGTCGGCAAACTGCGCTCCCTGCGCATCGCCCGGCAGGGCATCGTTTAAATTTCCGCCGTGAACCCTCCATTCCTCATCATTGAAGGCGGCCTCGCCACCGCGCCGGCCCCGAGACGCGCGAGACTGAGTGACAAGGTGGTCCGTTTCGAAAATCCTCCGCATGACCATGAGCCTGCCCCGGCCGAGGAGAGCAGCGGCCTGCACGCTTTGGGTGACACCGAAGATTTCCGCCCGACCGGCCACCGGCCGGCCGCCTGCATTCTCGACTTTGAGTACAACGGTGTTCCGGCGAGACACGGTTTCATTCACGACTGACCCGCAACCATTTCCCGGCATCCACGGATCACCCCATGATTATCACGCGCACTCCCTACCGGATTTCCTTTCTTGGCGGCGGCACTGATTATCCGGGCTGGTTCCGGCAGCATGGCGGCGCCGTCATCGCGACCAGCATCGACAAATATTGCTACCTGACCTGCCGGCATCTGCCGCCGTTTTTCGAGCACCGTTACCGCATCGTCTATTCCCGCACGGAGGACTGTCTGCACGTTGACCAGATCAAGCACCCGGCGGTGCGGGAAGGGCTGAAGATGCTGGGCGTCACGCAGGGGATTGAGCTCCATCACGACGGTGATCTGCCCGCGCGCAGCGGGATGGGTTCCAGCTCCTCCTTTGCCGTCGGACTCATGCAGGCCTTCCACGCCTTGCAGAACGAAATGGTCAGCAAGGCGCAGCTCGCGAAAGAGGCGATCACGCTGGAGCAAAAAATCCTCAAGGAAAACGTCGGCTCCCAGGACCAGATCAGCGCCGCTTACGGCGGCTTCAACCACATCACGTTTCTGAACAACGACGAGTTTGTCGTGCGGCCCATCATTCTCGGCCGCGAGCGCCTCGCCGAGTTCCATGGCAATTTCATGCTCTTCTTCACGGGGATCAGCCGCACGGCATCGGATGTCGCCGCCAGTTTCGTGCCCAACATCGACGAGAAAAAACGCCAGCTCCGGGTGCTGCGGGAACTGGTCGAGGAAGGGATGGCCCTGCTCACCGGCGGGCGCGACCTGCTGGGTTTTGGCGATCTGCTGCACGAAGCCTGGATGGCCAAAAAAGGCCTCAGCCCGCTCATCAGCAACAGCGAGATCGACCAGCTCTACGAGAATGCCCGGCGGGCCGGCGCGATCGGCGGCAAGCTCATCGGCGCGGGCGGCGGCGGATTTTTGCTGCTGTACGTTCCCCCGGAAAGGCAGGCCTCGGTGCGCCACGCCCTGCCCAGTCTCATCCATGTGCCGTTCCAATTCGAATTCGAAGGCAGCAAGACCATTTTCTACGACCCCGAGCAGGATTACGCTGCCATTGCCGCGGAACGCCAGCGCCAGGACATCTCCGCCTTCCGCGAATGGCGTTCGCCCGCTCCCGCGGCCTGAACCCGAAATTTTTCACCATGATGCCCCTGACCTTGGAAAAAACATCCGGTTTACCCGACAGCGAGACGTTCGGCCCCGGCCCGGGCGACGCCCATTGCCGGCCGATTACCTCGCTCACCGCGCAGGATCTGATCCGTTTCGAGGAGGATATCGCGGCGGAGTTCAACGCCGGGAAAATCCGCGCCCCCGTCCATCTCTACTCCGGCTGCGAAGAACAGATGCTCAGGGTGTTCGCGAAAGTGCAGGCGCAGGATTGGGTCATGTGTTCCTGGCGGAGCCATTACCAGTGCCTCCTCAAGGGTGTGCCGCCCGCCGAGGTGAAAGCCGAAATCATGGCCGGTCGCTCCATCACGCTTTGCTTCCCGGCGCACCGGGTGCTTTCCTCCGCGATTGTCACCGGCATCCTGCCGATCGCGGTCGGTGTCGCGCTCGGGATCAAGCGCCGTGGCGGTTCGGAAAAAGTCTGGTGCTTCCTCGGTGAAATGACCGCTGAAACCGGGGCCGCCTACGAATGCATCAAGTACGCCACCAACTTCGATCTCCCGATCCACTTCGTCGTCGAGGACAACGGCAAATCCGTCTGCACCGATACACGCCAGACCTGGAAACAGCCTGTGCTGACCTGGGAGGGCAAGCCCCACCCGAAGGTCACCTATTACAAGTACCAGACCAAATATCCGCACGCCGGCGCGGGCGCCCGTGTGCAGTTCTGATTTTCCATGAAATATTTTGACGAACTCAAACGCTCGATGAACTGGCTCGCCCGTGATCCGCGCGTGCTCTTCCTCGGCCAGGCCGTGGAAGTCGCCGGCACCGCCATGAGCAACACGCTCAAGGATGTGCCGCGTGGCAAGCTGCTGGAGATGCCGGTCGACGAAGACATGCAGATGGGCATCACCAACGGGCTGGCGCTCGAAGGCTCCGTGCCGGTGTCGATTTTTCCGCGCTGGAATTTTTTGCTCCTCGCGACCAACCAGATCGTCAATCACCTCGACAAGATCCACGCCATGTCGCGCGGCGGCTACGCCCCCAAGGCGATCATCCGCACCGGCATCGGTTCCGAGCGCCCCCTGCATCCCGGCCACCAGCATGTTGGCGACTACACCGAAGCCTTCCGCCATTTGTGCAAATGGATCGACGTCATCCGCGTGGATGAGCCCGGACAGATTTTTCCGGCCTACGAAAAGGCCCTGCTCCGCGAGGACGG
>CAZIQP010000002.1:51620-64346 GCA_964541315.1 uncultured Opitutaceae bacterium | reverse complement strand
GACTGGCCGTTGATGGCGAATAACGTCACCCGGTCTGATCTTGATCTGCTGATTGCGCATTTGCAGCAGCCTGATCCCCGTCTGACGCACGGCCCCAAGGTTCGCGAGTTCGAGCGGGAGTGGGCCGCCTGGACCGGCACCAAGTATTGTGTGATGCTGAATTCGGGCTCCTCCGCCAATGAGCTCACGATGCTCGCGCTGCGCACGCTGAAGGGGGCAGGGGAGGTCATCGTGCCGCCGCTTACCTGGGTTTCGGATATTGCCTCCGTGCTGCACGCCGGACTTACGCCGGTTTTTGCCGACGTTAATCCGCGGACGCTTGGCATGGATACCGGGGAGATCCTGAAGAAAATCACGCCGCGCACCAAGGCGGTTTTTCTCACCCACATTCTCGGCTACAACGCCCTCACCCGCCGCCTGGTGGAGGAACTCGGCCGCCTCGGCATTCCGCTGATCGAGGACGTTTGTGAATCGCACGGCGCCACCTTCGAAGGGCGTCGCTGCGGCAGTTGGGGCTGGGCTTCCAACTTTTCGTTCTACTATGCGCACCATCTCAGCACCATCGAGGGCGGCTGCGTCTGCACGGATGACGAGGAACTTTACGAGACCATCCGCATGATGCGTTCGCATGGCATGACGCGCGAGATCGACAACACCGGCATGCGCCAGGGCTGGGCCGCCCGTCACCCGGATCTCAATCCCGATTTCATCTTCGCGCACGCCGCCTACAACATGCGCGCCACCGAGCTGCAGGGTGTGCTTGGCCTGGCCCAGCTTCCGCGGCTCGACGCGAACAATGTCAGGCGCGGTGAAAATCTCCGGGCGTTTCTCGCCGGCCTCGACCCGGCAAAATTCTATACCGAGTTCGACCAGACCGGCAGCAGCAATTACGCGTTCACCCTGATTCTGCGCCAGCCCGATATCGCACTGCGTGACCGTATCGAAGCCGCGCTTCGGGCGGCCCGCGTTGAATTCCGTCGCGGCACTTCCGGCGGCGGGAACCAGCTTCGCCAGCCCTACATGCGCCAGCGTTTCCCGGAGTTGAAGCCGGAAGACTTCCCTCGCGTGGATCACATCCACTTTTTCGGTTGGTACATTGGCAACTACCCCGATCTCGACACTTCGCTGATCCCGCGCCTCTGCGCCATCGTCAACGCGGCCTGATTTTCCCAACCCACTCCCACCGACCATGCCCCGTTCACTCGATGTCCTCTTCGTCAATGCGGATTCCGCCGCCGCCGCCTATCAGGCGCTCGCCAAGGATTTCGCCGCCATCGAGCCGCCCACCTGGTCGCTGCTGCTCGCGCAGAGCTGCCGCGCGCAAGGATTCGGTGTCGCCCTGATCGATTCCACCGCGGAACGGCTCAGCCACGAGCAGACGGTTGCCCGCATCGCCGCGGCCGCACCGCGCCTCGTTTGCTTTGTCGTCTATGGTCAGAATCCGAATTCCGGCACGACCAACATGATTGGCAACACCACCTGCTGCCGGCTGCTCAAGGCCGCCCATCCCACGATGCGGACCTGCTTTGTCGGATCGCACACGAGCGCGTTGCCGCGCGAGGTGCTCGCTCTTTCCTTTGTCGATTTCATTCTCCTGAACGAAGGCGTTTACGCCCTGCACAATCTGCTGCGGAGCGACCTCACCACGCAGCTCGATAAGATCAACGGCATCGGTTACAAGATCGACGGTGTCCCCACGCTCAATCCCCCCGAGCGCGTCGTGCCCACCGATCGCATGGACATCGATCTGCCCGGCTACGCCTGGGATTTGCTCCCGTATCGGAAAACTCCGCTCGATCTCTACCGCGCCCATTTCTGGCACGCCGAGTTCAGCCCGGAAAAACGCACGCCCTTTGCCGCGCTCTACACCTCCCTCGGCTGCCGCTTCAAATGCGACTTCTGCATGATCAACATCGTGAACCGCGCGAGCAACGACGAGGGGACCGTCTCCGCGCATTCGCCCAACATGCGCTTCTGGTCGCCGGGCTTCATTTTGAAGGAATTCGAAAAACTCGCCGGCTATGGCGTCCAGTCCGTGCGCATCTCGGACGAGATGTTTTTCCTCAACAAAAACTATTTCGAGCCCCTCGTGGACGGACTCATCGAGCGCGACCTCGGCCTGCGGATGTGGGCCTATTCCCGCGTGGACACGGTGCGGAAACAATACCTCGATAAATTCCGGCGCGCCGGCATCGGCTGGCTCGCGCTCGGGGTCGAGGCGGCCAACCAGCAGATCCGCCGCGAAGTTTCCAAGGGCAGTTTCGAGGAGATCAATATCCGCGAAGTCATCGGCACGGTCCGCGCGTCTGGCATCAACGTCATCGCCAACTACATCTTCGGGTTTCCCGACGACACCCACGAGACGATGCAACAGACGCTCGATCTCGCGCTCGAGCTCAACACCGAGACGGCGAACATGTATCCGTGTCAGGCCCTGCCCGGCAGCCCGCTTTACTACACCGCCAAGGCCAATGGTTGGGAGCTGCCGGCCGACTACGTCAGCTACGCCTTTCTTTCTTACGACAGCCAGCCCCTGCCGACCAAACACCTCAGCGCCGCCGAGGTGCTCGCCTTCCGCGACGAAGCCTGGCGCACGTATTTCACGAATCCGAAATACCTGGCCCTCGTTGAGAGCAAGTTCGGCGAGCTCGGCCGCCGCAACGTCGAGGACATGACAAAAATCCAACTGAAGCGCAAACTGCTCGAGCCCGCCCTCGTCTGAAAGGCTTCTGCAAATCCCGCCGATCCTTACCCATGATAATGGAGAAAAAAATCACCCAGGCCGTGATCCTCGCCGGTGGACTGGGCACCCGGCTCAAACCGCTGACCGATCATCTGGCGAAACCGATGATCGAAATCAACGGCCGCCCGTTCGCCCGGTACTTGGTTGAGATGCTGAAGGCGCAGGGTTTCCATGAAATCGTGTTCCTGCTCGGTTATCTGCCGGAAACCGTCATGGATTATTTTGGCGATGGGGAGCCTTTCGGAATCACGATCAAGTATTCCGTATTGCCGGTGGAGGCCGAGACGGGCACCCGGCTGCGCGGCGCCCTCGGCCTGCTCGATGAGCATTTTCTGCTGATGTACTGCGACAATTACTGGCCGTTGCAGATGGACCGCGTGCTCGAATGCTGGAAAAAATCGGGCGCCGAGGCGCTGCTGACGGTGTACAGCAACGATGATGGCCTGACCAAAAACAACGTGAAGGTGTCGGACGCCGGGCTGATCGAGGTGTACGACAAGACCCGGACGGCATCAGGATTGCAGGGGGTCGACATTGGTTTCGGAATTTTTTCGCGAAAACACGTCGCGTCGTTGCCCCCGGCCAACGTCAGTTTCGAACGCGAGGTCTATGCTGATCTGGTGGCCCGCGGCCAGTTGGCGGCCTATGTGACACGACATCGTTATTACAGCATCGGGTCGCTGTCGCGCCTGGACAGCACCCGCGAGTACCTGAAGTTCAACCGGGTGGTATTTCTGGACCGCGATGGCGTGCTGAACCGGAAGCCGGCCAAGGGACAGTATGTGACCAAGCCGGAGGAATTCGTCTGGCTGCCCGATTCGATCGGCGGCGTGGTCCGGCTGTCGAAAGCGGGCTACCGGGTTTGTATCGTCACCAATCAGGCCGGAGTGGCGCGCGGCATGGTGGATCCCCAGGACCTGCAGAAAATCCATGAAGGGCTTTCCACCGAGGTCGAGCGTTCCGGCGGGCACATCGATGCCATTTATTGCTGCCCACACCATTGGGATGAAAAATGCCAGTGTCGGAAGCCGCAGCCCGGCATGTTTTTTTCCGCCCAACGCTCCCTGCATTGTGATCTGACGCGGTCGTATTTTGTCGGCGACCAGGATGATGACCGCCTGGCCGCCGAACGGGCCGGCTGCCGGTTCAAGCTGAAGAGCGAAGCATTCACCCTGCTGGACATCGCCCAGGAAATCATTCGGGAAGACAACTCATGAAAATATTAATCACCGGCATCACCGGCTTTGTTGGTTCGCACATCGCGGATTTCATCCTCGAGCAGCACCCGGAGTGTGCGCTGGCCGGCACGCGCCGCTGGCACCACTCGCGGCGGGAGCATGTGCAGCATTTTGCGGAGAAAATCGAGTGGCACGACTGCGACCTGACCGACGCGGTGCAGACCATGGAAATGATCAAGGCCTGCCGGCCGGACTGGATTTTCCACTGCGCGGCCGAGAGTTTTGTCAGTCCTTCGTGGGGCCATCCGCATGTGTACATGAACGGCAACTACCACGCGACGGTGAATCTGCTGGAAGCGCTGGTGAAACAGGGGATCAAGGCCCGCGTGCACATTCCCGGCTCGGGGGAGGAGTATGGTGATATCCATGAAAGCGAACTGCCGATCAACGAGCACACGGCCTTGCGGCCGGTGAATACTTATGCGGTGACCAAGATCGCCCAGGATCTGATCGGCTATGTCTATTATCGCTCCTACGGATTGGAAGTCATCCGCACGCGGGCCTTCAACCACGAGGGGCCGAGACGCGACCATGTGTTCGGCATTCCCTGGTATGCGTACCAGGTCGCACGCGCCGAGAAAGGACTGCAAGCACCGCTGCTGCAGGTGGGGCATCTGGATGACCGCCGCAATTTCACGCATATCCGCGACATGGTGGAAGGCTACTGGATGGCGATGGAGAAATGCGCGCCGGGCGAGCTGTACCTGATCGGCAATGAATCGCCCGAAAGCGTCTTCAGTTTTCGCGAGGCCCTGGAAAGCCTGATCAGCAAATCGAAGAAGCCCGGACTCACCTACGAAATCGTCCCGAAATATGTGCGACCCACCGCCGTGCCGCGCCTGATCGGCGACATGACCAAGTTCCGTGAGGCCACCGGCTGGAAACCAAAGATCTCTTTCAACCAGATTTTGGACGACACCCTGAACTATTGGAGAGAACGCGTATGAGTTTTCAGGTCACATCGACCGAAATTGCCGGCGTGCTCCTGCTGACGCCAAAATTCTTCGAGGACGACCGCGGCCGTTTTCGCCGGACCTTCTGTGCCAGGACGCTGGCCGATGCCGGCGTGGCGTTTCACGTCCAGCAATCCAATTTGTCCGAAAACCGCCAGGCTTTCACGCTGCGCGGGTTTCATTGGCAGGACAGCGATGAGACCAAGCTCCTGGGCTGTGTCACGGGCGAGATCCACGACATCGTGGTCGATTTGCGCCCCGCGTCGCCGACCTTGGGGAAATTTCTTTCATTCCGTCTGTCGGCCAAAAACGGCCTGGGGCTGATCGTGCCGCCGGGTTGCGCCAACGCCTGGCTGACGATGCAGCCCAACACGGCGATCCAATACTGGCACACGGACATCTATCGTCCGGCAGCCGAACATGGGCTGCGTTATGATGATCCCGCGTTTGCTTTTCCCTGGCCGGCCGAGCCGCAGGTGATTTCGGCCAAAGACCGTTCGTATCCCGACTATAACCTACTACTCGCATGAAAATATTCCTCACCGGTGCCAGCGGATTTATTGGCCGTCACATCCTCAAGAAACTGCTGGGGGAGGGCCATGAAGTGTTGACCATTACGCGCGGCCGAATCACCGCTGACACGGCGGTCCCGACCTGGCAGCAGTATCAGGCGGATATCACCTGCTGGGGCACGTTTGAGGAACAGGTGCGGGCTTTTGCCCCCGAGGTATGCATTCACGCGGCCTGGACCCAGACCCATGATTATTCAGAAAAGGTTTGCCGGATAAACCAGATGGCCAGTGTGAATCTGCTCGGTTTCTGCTTCGGCCTGCCGTCGGTGAAGACTGTGACCGCCTTGGGCAGTTGCCTGGAGTACGGGAAAAATCTCGGAGCCTGCGCCGAAGACCGGGCGGCGGAACCGGACAGTTGGTTTGCGTGGTGCAAGCAGAGCATCCGGCATTACGGTGAGATTCAGGCGAAGCAGGCGAAAAAATCGTTCCGCTGGATGAGAATATTTTATGCGTACGGTCCGGGCCAGCGCAGCGGAGCGCTCATCCCCTCGGTGCTGCAATCGCTCGGTTCGGGCCAGCCGCCCCAGTTGAAGACTCCCGGCCTGGGCTGCGATTTTGTCCATGTGAAGGACGTCGCGGAAGGCATTGTCCGGGCCAGTATCGCGGCCGATGGCGGCGCGCTGGCGCTCAATCTGGGTGGCGGAAGGGCCTTCGCGGCGGGCAATGTCGCGGACTATCTCGGCTCGGTTTGGCAGGGACAGCCGGTGCAGCCGGAGCTGGTGGTTTCACGGGAAGGCGCGTGGAGCGACAATTGCCGAATCATCCGCTATTTGAAATGGCAGCCGGGCGTCAGTCTGGAAACGGGCCTGAAGGAATCGGCGCACGAGCCGGAGCTGGCTCATTTGTCCCATGCATGACCGTTGCCTCATAGAGAAAACCTGCCGCGTCTGCGGTGCGGAGGATCTGGTCCCGGTCCTTGACCTGGGCCTGCAACCGCTGGCCAACGCCTATCTCGAAAGCGCGACGAAGGAGGCGCCGGCGTTCCCGCTCAATCTGTGTCATTGTGGCCAGTGCGGTCTGGTGCAAATCCGCGAGACGGTGCTGCGGGAGGGTTTGTTTGACCAGTACGTGTGGATCACCGGCACTTCGAGTTCGGCCCGGAATTTCTCCCAACGTTTTTGCGAGCAGTCGATCGAGCTGGCCGGATTGAAAAAGAATGCGTTCGTCGTGGAAGTGGCGTCCAATGACGGCACGTTCCTTAAGCCGTTTTCCGACCGGGGCCTGCGGGTGCTGGGCGTGGACCCGGCGCATAATCTGGCCGAGCTGGCCCGGGGCCAGGGCCTGGAGGTGTGGGACCGGTATTGGGAGGAGAGCACGGCCGGGGATCTTGTGCGTGAAAAAGGGACCGTGGATTTCATTTTCGGCCGCAATGTCGTGGCGCACGTCAGCGCGCTGCACGGCTTCATCAAGGGGCTGGCCCACGTCCTGAAGGAGGGCGGGAGCGGCGCCCTGGAGTTTCACTGGTCCGCCACGATTCTGGAAGGCCTGCAGTATGATTCGATCTACCACGAGCATCTGTGCTACTTCAGCCTCGCCTCGATCAGCACCTTGCTGGCGAAGTATGGCCTGAATGTTTTCGAGGCCCGGGAAAGTCCGATCAGCGGCGGCGCGCTCATTGTCTATTTCGCCAAGGACAATCGCGCTCCGGCGCCGGCGGTGCGGCGGATTCAAGCCATCGAGACCAGGCTGAAGCTCGGCGAGCGGGAAACGTGGCGGGAATTCGGCCGGCAGTGTCGGGAGCATGCGCGGCTGACCAAGACAGTGCTGATGGAGAATCGCGGACGGACGATCGTCGGCTACGGTTCCTCCGCGAGGAGCAACACCTTCCTTAATTTCCTCGGGCTGGATTCCAGCCTTGTGAGCAGCATCATCGACAACAATCCCGCCAAACACGGGCGGTACACTCCCGGCGCGAAAATCCCGATCGTCTCCGAGGCGGCGGGCTTTGCGGCCAGGCCGGACACAATTTTTGCCCTGGCCTGGAATTTCAACGAGGAGATCAGGCGTGCCTGCGTGCAGGCGAGCTTCACCGGCAACTACATCACGGCGTTCCCGGGCCAACCCCGAATCGAAAAAATCCCATGATCATCTCAAAAACTCCCCTGCGGATCAGTTTCAGCGGCGGCGGCACCGATCTGCCCTCGTTCTACATGCATGAGAACTACGGCGCGGTCCTGAGCACGGCGATCAACCGCTACATCTACGTCATCGTGAAGTCGCACTCGGAGATCTTCGACGAGCGCATCCGGCTTAACTACTCGGAGGTCGAGCTGGTGCAGAAGCACGACGAGATCAGGAACCCGATCATTCGCGAATGCCTCCGGTTCCTGAACATCGAGGACCGGCTGTTCATCAGCACGATTGCCGATCTGCCGGGTTCTTCCGGCCTGGGTTCTTCCAGTTGTTTTTGTGTGGGGCTGCTGAACGCGCTCTACAAATACAAGGGCGTCGATGTCTCGGCCGGCCGGCTGGCCGAGGAGGCGGCGCACATCGAGATCGACATTTTGCGCCGCCCCATGGGCAAGCAGGATCACTATGCCACGGCGTTTGGCGGCCTGAACTACTTCCGGTTCTATCCGGACAACAACGTCTCGGTCCAGCCGGTGCTGCCGGTGAAGGACAATATCGCGCGCATCATGAATTCCATCACCGCGTACTGGCTGAACAAAACGCGGAATGCGCACGATGTGCTGAAGGAACAGAACGACCGCTCGGTGCAGAATGCGCCGATTCTGCGTCAGATGCGGGACCAGGCCATCGCGCTCAAATACACGCTGACCCACAAGACGGTTTCGATCAAGGACCTGGGCGCGGCGATGCATGAAGGCTGGCAGATGAAAAAATCGCTTTCCCAGACCATCTCGACCAACTGGATCGACGACCTGTATGAAGTGGCCCTTGCGAACGGCGCCGTTGGCGGCAAGGTGGCCGGCGCCGGCGGCGGCGGCTTTTTGCTCGTGGTCGCGGAGCCGGAGATGCAGGCGCGCGTCGACCGGGCGATGCAGGAAAAAGGCTTTCACGGGTATCGCTTCGCGTCCGACTTCCATGGCACCACCGTCACCTCCTTAGGATCAAACTATGAAACACATCGAAACCAACCCTTCCACGGAAATCACGGTCACGACCAACGGCCGGAAGACCTCGTTCTCGCTGTATAGCCCGGAAGGCTCGGAATATCTTTCCACGCTGTGGCTGAAGCTCGCAGCGCAAAACCGCCTGATGTACGAGGTGCAATGGATGGGCATTCCGTTCATCCAACTGGCGGAAGACATGGCGATGATGCACGAGATGCTCTGGCGGCTGAAACCGGATGTCATCGTCGAATGCGGCATCGGCCAGTGCGGCGGCCTGCTTTTCTACGCGTCGATGATGGAACTGATCGGGAAGGGGCGTGTGATCGGCGTCGACATTGAGATCCGCGAATCGAATCGCACGCGGCTGCTGGCGAATCCCCTGAGCAAACGGGTGGAGTTGATCGAGGGCAGTTCCTCGAGCCCGGAGATTTTCAACCGGGTCAAAGAAAAAATCAAACCCGGCGAAGTGGTCCTGGTCATTTTGGACTCGGATCACACTTACGAACACGTCGCCCGGGAAATGGCGCTTTACCACCCGTTGATTTCGTCCGGCAGCTATCTCGTGGTGATGGATGGGGGCGCGGCGCATGTCTGGGATATCCCGCGGGGCCAGGCCAAGTACCGGGACAATCATCCGCTCCTGGCGATCGAGGGTTTCGTCGCCCGGCACCCGGAATTCTCGATTGATCCGCATTTCAACCGTCTGGCGGTCACCTCCAGTCCGCTGGGATTCCTGCGCCGGAGCTAGCCATGAAAACAATTCTTCTCACCGGTGCCGCGGGTTTTCTGGGCAGTGCCATCCGGCGCCAGGCCGGCGGTGCGGATATTTTCTCCATCGATACCCGGGCGAACGCGCCGGATATTGTCGCTCTGGATCTGTTGGATCCGAAGTTTGAGGTGAAATTGCCGGCGCAAATCGAGGCGGTGATCCATCTCGCGGCTTTTTCCAGTGATAGCGCCTGCAAGAATGAGCCGCTGACCGCTTGGGAGCTGAATCTGAACGCGACCTTGAAACTCTATGCGGCATGTGCCGCCCGCGGTTGCCGGAAATTCCTCTTTGCCTCGACGGAGTGGATCTATGGCGACCAAGCCACGTCCAAACCGTGGCGCGAGGATGATCCGGTTTTGCCAGCGGGTCTGGGCGTTTATGCCCTGAGCAAGTTCACGGCGGAATTCGCCCTGCGGCAGGTGGCGCAGCCTTCGTGTCAGTTGCTGGTTTACCGGCTCGCGATTCTCTACGGTCCGAGGACAGGCGGGCTGTCGGCGGTGGAGTCGATCGCTTTTCAGGTCGCGCGCAACGAACCCGTGGATGTGAACAGCGGGGCGACCGCCCGCTGTTATCTGCACGTGGACGATGCCGCGGCGGCCATGCTGAAGGGGGCGCGCTCGGACCTGGCCGGAATCTATAATGTTGCCGGCGACGCCCTGTATTCGTTGCGCGACGTCCACGACATCGCCGCGCGGTTTACCGGCAACGCTCCCGGGTTCCACGAGAAAAACGCCGCTGCTGCCACGGTGCGTAATATTGACGGGACAAAATTGAAGCGGGATCTCGGTTGGGAGCCGCGCCGGTTTCAGCAGGGTCTGGAGGAGCTGCTGGAACAATGTCCTCAACCCGTGGTGGGAATGGCGTGATGCGATGAGCCTGAAACAAAATCTTTCTCCGCTGGAAGCCGCCCGGGCGATGATCCGGATCAGGGCGTGGCAGCATGTGGTCAATGAGCGGCTGAAGCTGGGGCATTTCAAGATACCGGTCCATCTGGCCTTTGGTTATGAAGCATTGGCGGTGGCATTGACCGGCACGCTGCATTCGCCGGACCACGTCATCCTGCCCCACCGGAACATCGCCTACCAATTGGCTTTCGCCAAAAATCCGCAGCCAATCTTTGATGAACTGATGCTGCGCCCGTCGGGCGGTGGCGGTGGCGTGCTGGGTTCGATGAATCTGGCGGTCAAAGGCAGCCCCGTGCTCTACACCACGAGTATTCTGGGCAACGGCCTCCCGGTTGCGACCGGCGTGGCTTTGCATCAGAAATTTCGTGGGACGGGTGGTGTCACGTTTGCGGTGGTCGGTGACGGAGCCATCGAGGAAGGCGCGTGCTATGAGTCGTTGGTTTTTGCGAAGAGCCAGGGATTGCCACTGGTGGTGATTTTGGAAAACAACGACCAATCGATGTCCTCGTCCATTCACCAGCGCCGCTGTGCGATCGATTGGCGGGCCTTCACCGCCAGTTTTGGCGTCAATTATCTGGCGGCGCGCGGGCACCTTCCGACCGAGTGCGATTCGGCGCTGGCGGAAGCGCGGCGGACCTGTGTGGGCCATGGTTCGCCCGTGGTGCTCGAAGTCAGCCTGCATGCCTATAATCAGCATGCCGGAGCGTCACCCGGATGGGCGGGGGATCAGAAAGCCATCAGTCTCGCCGACGGGCCGTTTCTGAAGCCGTACAATCGCGATCCGCTCTTTCATTCCGGACTGACCGATCACGCCGAGAATCAACGGCTTTTCTGGGAGTGCCTGGCCGACTGCGATGAAGAAACACTGGCGATCGTCGAGCCTCTGCTGCCGGCGGCATCCGCCTTTTCGCTGCACGCCGGCGCCTGAAAAACGAAACCACCGGACCATGCCCACTCTCCTTGAAAGTTATCAGAAACATCTGGCCGCCGCGATCGACGGAAGGGATTTTGTGGTGATGGGGGAGAACGTCGATAATGGCTCCCGTATTTCCGGGCTGGGAAAGAATCTCGACAAGCTAAGCCGCACCAGAGTGCTGAATGTCGGCAATTGCGAGCTGACGCATGTCGGGGCCGGCATGGGCATGATGCTGGAGGGTGGCAACATGGTGCTGTTGGTGAAGCAACTGGACTTTCTGCTGCTGGGTCTGGACCAGATGGTGAACACTCTGAACTGGATTCGAGCGAATGCCCGGAACCGCGGGAAGCCCCTCGGATCATTCACCATCATCACCTACATTTGTGATCAGGGCTATCAGGGTCCGCAGTCAAGCCTGGTGGATCTGAGCGGCTTCTGTTCGCTTGGGTCCTTCCCGGGTTTTATTCTGCAGGAATACCACCAGATCGAAGCTGTTTTGCAGCGCGAGGTAAACCGGCCCGGGTTCAGGATCATCGGATTGCCGCAAAAATTTGCCAGCCGCCCGGTGCTGCAGGAGAACGCGGCTTATGTGGATGAGGCCAACGGGGTCCGCCTTTATGGGACGGAGGCGGAAACCTGCATCGTCAGTTGTCACTCGAGTTTTGCGTCGGCGTCCGATCTGCGGGGCCGGTTGGGCGAGCAGGGGCGGCGCGCATCCATTTTGCTCTCCGCCATAATGCCCGGGGCGGACCCTTCGCTTGCCCTGGCGAAACAGCCGGACCTGCGCAGCGTGATCATCATGGATGACGCCAAGGGAGCGGTGAAATGGGGCGATTATGTGGCGCGAAAATGCCTGACGCGATTTCCGGACCTGAAGCTTCACTTCTACGAACGCTCTTTGCCGCAGAGTTTCGGCGTGCAGCCGGACGAGGTAGCCTGGGATCACTCCGAACTGTTCCAACCCCTTTCAACACCGTGAATAAAATCCAGCCTCATGCCAAATTTGAGTCCGTGCAACTGATCGAGCTCGGCGCGTTCGAAGATGACCGGGGTTGGATGGCCCGCATCAGCGACGAGGAAACTTTCAAGGCCGCCGGCATTCCGTGCCAATGGAGCCAGGTCAGCCACTCGCATACCGCGCACGCGGGTATTTTGCGGGGGATAGCCGTTTCTTTGGCGCCGTTTCGGGAAGCGAAGATGGTGCGGATTCTGCGCGGCCGGATGCAGTGGGTGTTGGTGGATCTGCGTGCAGAGTCGGAAACCTTCGGGCAGTGGGGCGAGGTGTTGTTGGATGAAAAAGTGAAGAATGCGTTCTACGCCCCGAAAGGATTCGCGCACAGTTGCCTCTGCTTGTCCGACAAGACGGATCTGCTCCTCATGGCGGATTGCCAGTTTGATGCGGCGCATGCCACGGGCATTCGCTGGGACGATCCAGCTCTTGGGATTGGCTGGCGAACAAACGAGGTGGGCGGGCTTCGGCTGTCCGACGCGCATCGGGCCTACGGCAGCTTCGACGATTATCTGAAGAAACATGCGGCGGGGCTTGTTCATGCTAG
>CAZIQP010000002.1:20778-51520 GCA_964541315.1 uncultured Opitutaceae bacterium | reverse complement strand
GATCCACAGGCGCGGAAGCCTTTGGAAAATAGATTTTAAAACAATCACCATCAGTGATTAAGGCCTATGATCGGGTTCTGGGCCTGAAACATGCGGTAAGCCCTTATGGCCTCAACCAATGCGCCTCTTCCCCTGATTGCTTCCGGTTCCATCGCAATGAATTCATGTGAGGAGCGCAGGCTTTTGTCGGGCAAAACCGGGTTGATTTTCGGCCGGCCGCTCTTCCTGCCTGACAAAAAACCGGCGGGGTCGGACACCTGGGAAATTCGGAAACAATCACAGCCATGAATATCACGAGTTTTGACGCGGAGTGCCAGATCACCCAATTTCGGAAAACTTTTTTTCCCTCTGGAAAGATGGACCGCGTGTTGCTGGTCAACCCGCCGGATGGTGAGGACCGGCTGTTCCGTCTGCCGACCGCCCGGCGCAAACGCTATTCCAATTACCCTCCGTATGGACTCGGTGTGCTCGCCAGCCAGTTGAGAAGCGTCGGGGTCGATGTTTCCATCCTCAACCTGAACCATGAGATTTTAAAGGCGGCCGCGCAATTTTCCGGGGAAGATGGGTTTCCTTTCGAGCAAACCTGGCGGACAGCGCTGGAAAAGCGCCTCCGGGAATATCAGCCGGATCTCGTCGGGGTGACCTGCATGTTCACCATGACGCACATCTCCTTCAAGCGGGTGTGCGAGCAGATCGACGCGCAGGGCTTTCCGGTGGTCATCGGCGGGGTGCACGTCTCCAACGACGTCGAGCGCGTGCTCGACGATATCAAGGCCGTCCGCGCCGCCTTCATCCGGGAGGCGGATGTTTCCTTCAAATTGTTCTGCCAGTTTGTCCGCGGACAGATTCCGGCGGCCAGCCTCGGCGGGATGATTTTGATCGGCGAAGACAGGACGCGCCACCGCTTGCTCGATGCGAAGGTGCCCACCGCTTTGGAAATGGACGTGGCGCCGGCCTATGATCTGATGGAGGTGGCCGATTTGTCCCGGGTGGGTGTGATCGGGAATTTCCATGGGTTCAAACCGAAGGGCACCCGCTTCGCGACCTGTCTGTCCAACCGGGGCTGCCGGGCGCATTGTACTTTTTGCAGCGTGCGCAACTTCAACGGCCAGGGCGTGCGCCAGCGTTCCGTGACCAGCGTGCTGGATGAACTCCAGCATCTGCGGGACGCACATGGCATCGGGCACATCACCTGGCTCGACGACGATCTGTTGAAGGATGAAAGCCGGGCGCTCGCGCTTTTTAATGGCATGGCCGAACGAAAACTCGGCCTGACCTGGGATGCCACGAACGGACTGATCGCGGCGGCCTGCTCCGAGGAGATTGTCGCCGCCATGGCCGCCAGCGGTTGCATCGCGACGAATCTCGGCATGGAGTCCGGCAATCCGGAAATCCTGAAGCGCGTGAAGAAACCCGGGACGGTGAAAGGTTTTCTGCGCGCCGCCGAAGTCTTCAAGAAGCATCCGGAAATCCATGTGCGGGTGTTCCTGATGATCGGCTTTCCGGGCGAGACACTTTCCATGATCGAGGACACGATCAATGTGGCCCGGAAGATGGACCTCGATTGGTGCGGGGTGACGCCGTTGCAACCGCTGCCGAACACGCCGATTTATGATTCGATGGTGGAGCAGGGGCTGATCGCCAAAGTCGACACCAATGAAGTCAGATTTGCGGCCGGCGCCTATGGCAAACAGGACGAGGTGGATCTGGGCATCCGCATGTCGTCGCTGAGTTTTGAGGAGGCCTTTGGTGCGATTCCGAAATCCGGCATCCCCACGCCGCAGCAGATTCAGGACATCTGGTTCTACATGAACTATCATCTGAATTTCCACCGCCTGTTCAGCGAAGACCGGGCGATCAAGATCGAACAGCAGTTTTCCCACCTGAGAACCCTGAGCGATGTCATCTCGCCCGAGCACTGCTTTGCCCTCTATTTCACCGGCTACTTGCAGCATAAACACCACGGCAAGATCGATCCGGATCTGATCGGGCGCTTGCGCCACAAACTTGACACGTCGCCCTACTGGAAAGACCGGATGAAAGCCTTTGGTCTCGCGATCGAGGATTTGGAAAACTGTTCTTTCAAGAACAAGGCCTTGCCCCGTTTCGCCCCCAGCCGGACCTACGAGGATCTCCTAGAAGAATCGCCCGCCTGCTCCGCCGCATGAAGTCCGGTTCCAAAATCCAGTTGGGCATACTTGGCGGAAACAGCCAGATCTCGCGCAGCCTCGTGCCCCTGCTGGCCGGGGACTATGCGATCACGCTCTATTCACGGGCTCCGGCGAAACTGGAACCCTTTCTCGTCGATCATCCTCGCGTGGAGAACTGTCATTTGCATGAGTTCGGCCGGCAGCCGCTGGATCTGATCATCAACTCCATTGGCTGCGGTGATCCGGCCGTGCTCCGGGAAACGGGTTCCGAGGTGGTTGACGTGACCCGCTATTACGACGACCTGATTCTCCGCCACCTGGGATCGCGGACTTTGGGCTACATCTATCTGAGCAGTGTCGCGGTCTACGGCCCGACCACGAAGTTTCCGGTCGATCCGCAGGCGCCGGCGGAAAATTCCCCGGGGTTTCACTACGGTGCGGCCAAGCAACAGGCGGAACACCGGCATAAAAGCCATGGCGGACCGATTGTTGATCTGAGGATTTTTGGCTACGTCTCCGACCAGCTTGATCTGGCTTCCGGGTTTCTCGTTGCCCAGATTTTCAAGGCCAGAAAGGCAAACATTCCCTTTGTCCCGCACGGGGGCGATTCCCTGCGGGATTACATTGGCGCGCCCGAACTGGCGTCGGTCATTTCCCGGGTGGTGGCACGCGGGGTGGCGAATGAGAGAATTGATGTGGTCAGCACGCAGTTTACCTCGCGCAACCGGATTCTCCACCTGATGCAGGAGCGGCACGGTCTGGAGGTGCAATGGGAAAAGCCGTCCGATGCCGAACGGTTGCCCGCGGCGGGACGGGCGACGCTCATGGAGCATGCGGCGCTGGGCGGCATCACCCGGAGCGCGGAGGCGGTGGTCGCCGCCATCGCCGAGAAAAACTTTGCCTAGCCCATGACAAAACCAGCCACCCCAATCTTTCCCAAGCGTGTTTCCATCGAGACAATCTATGGCTGCAATGCCAGTTGCATCATGTGTCCGATCGACATGGCCTCGCCGCGCAAAAAGGGCGTCATGCCGGTCGCGCTGAGCGACAAAATCTTCGAGGAACTCGCGCCCTACGCCGAATGGATCGAGAAGGTGGACCTGTTCGGCCTGGGCGAGCCGTTGCTCGATCCGCATCTGCTTTCACGGATTCACAAGGCGAAGTCGCTGGGTTTCAAAAATCTCGCCATCTCGACCAATGCCGAGCTGCTCAACGAGGAAAAGCGCACCGGGCTGTTGGAGTCGGGTATTGAGACCATTATCTTCAGCATCGATGGCATCCGCGCCGCCACGCACGAGGGCATCCGGCGCAAACTGCATTTCCCAAAACTGATGGCCAATTGCGCCGCCATGATCCGCGAACGTGATGCCGGCAATTTCCGGACCCGGTTTGTGGTCCGTTTTATCCGGCAGGATGCCAATCGCAACGAGTGGGATGAGTACGTGGAATATTGGTCGAAGCTGCTGTCAGGTGACCGGCGCGATCTGCTGATCCGCTACGACGCCCATTCCTGGTCCGGCTCCCTGTCTTCCAAAGACCAGCATTTGCATACGCTGGCCCGTGATCCCTATCTGGAAATGAAACCCTGCTGGCACGTCTTCGAACATCTCGTCATTTTGGTTGATGGCACGGTGCCGCTCTGCAGCGAGGACTGGCACAAGGCGACGGTCAATTTTGGCAATATCACCAGCGACACCTTGCTCGGCATCTTCAACAACAAGAAATTCGAGGCGGTGCGGAAGCTCCACTCCTCCTGCGAGAAGAATAAGATCGGCCTGTGCAGCGAATGCACCGTGCACTACAGCACCCCCAGCAAGCTGGTTATCGTCCCCCAAGCCCTCGTCGCCTAATGATAAGAATGGCTGCGGTACTGAGACTCCTCAGGGACGTACTCCAGGCTAATGTTTCCGTTGAGCTCGCGTTCTTGTTTCATTCGTTCGACTAATCCAAACCTAAAAACTTTTCACCGCCATGCAATCCCGCGATCTTACCTTGGTCATTCCCACTTTCAACCGAAGTGATCTCCTCGCGCGGTTGCTTAAGCACCTTGCCAACTGCCATTGGAAGAGTCCCATCATTGTCGCTGATTCCAGCGATGTCGAAACAACGGCCCGGAACAAGGCTGCCATTGGCCGTTATCGTACGGTACTGGGCATCAAACATGTCTGTTTTCCTTCGTATACGAGCCCGGGCCTGAAATTAGCCCATACCGTTTCCCAAGTGGAAAGTGAATATGTGGTTCTTTGTGCTGACGACGATATCATCGTCCCGGCGACCGTGAATGAATGCGTGACGTTCTTGAGTCGGAGCCCGGAGTATTCGCTCTGCCATGGAGTTTTCTTGTCGTATCTGCATAAAATCACCGCCGACGGATCGACCAAGATTTTGATGACCTCTGATAATATCTCGGACTCGATCGAGCAGGATAGCGCCTCGGGGCGCCTGATGGCTCAGTATCATCGGTACGCCACCACCTTTTATGGAGTCCGCCGGACTGCGCTTTTGAATGAAATACTAACGCGCACCTGTGAGTGTCTGCCTGGTCCCTTTGGGAACGGGTGCCTGCTGGAAGTTTTTGAGGCGAGTTTGGTGGTGATAAACGGGAAAGTGAAGCGCCTGCCGTATCTGTACTGCGTCCGCAAAGGCTGGCCTTCAACCGTGGGATTTGAGGGCTTGGTCACCCGGAGGGATTTTTCAACCAATCTCGATGCGGTACGGGAATTTATCGTGAAGGAGCTGGTGAAACGTGAGGCCATTTCCACCGAGGATGCGCACCGTTTTTTTGATGCCGCCTTCATGCAATTTCTTCGCGGCGGGTTGGGTGAGCTTCCGCTGCCGGATCGTTTCAAGGAATATCACGCCACGCCTTCGGGATCGAGGCAGTTGGAGCAACGCTTCATCGACATGGTCGTGAAATCGGCCGGCGCTGATTTTGAGAAGATCAACGAACTTCTCCAAAGCGAGCTTCGTCCTGGCGAAGCCCGACTGCCTGTAGAGGTCTGACCAAACTATTGTTGGTGAATCCCAGGAGCGGCCCCGAAAAGCTCAGGAGGTATTTTTTGCCAGGTGATTTGGCGCCCTTAATTTAGGTGCCTTTCTTCACATCGGTTTCGCACAACTTCCTTGGGCAAATGGAGTCCATAGACATCTGCATCGGTGAAGTCTTGTTGGCTTAGCCAGCCTGATTCAAGACCAGCTCGACGACGAGTCCGGCATCCTTGCCGCCGATATTTGGTAACAGAAAAATAAACTTAGATTCCAATGAAAAACTCGAAAATACTGCGTCCCCTCAAAATCGTAATCTTCCTGATTTCGATTTTTGCGCTAAAGTCAGCCTTAGCCCAGACTGCGTGCATTGATACAACGAGTGCTCAGACCATTACTGGGTCTGACACAGCCAACTTAGTTGCACTGTCAAACACTGAATGGAATGTTGGCATGACCGTTGACCAAACTGGTTATTCCAAAATTGTCGTGCCATCTGACGGACTCTATCGAATTACTGGATCAATTTCATATTACAATATCCCCGATGGGAAACACGCTCATGTTGGTATAGCTTTGAATGGTTCATATTATAGTATTTTGTCCTGTATCCATTCGGGTGCGGCGACTGCAGATAGTTTGATTGTCAATGGAACAACGGTTTTGAATTTAACGGCAAACTCAGCAATCTCGCTAGTCGCGCAATCTAACGTCACTAGCGTCTCCACCTATTCTGGGATAGGGTGCAAGCTGGTGGTTGAAAAAATCCCTAACGGAAGACTTACGGCCTGTCTGAATACTACATCCGCACAATCAGTCACCGGGCCTGACGTGGATGTTAAAGCTACTCTGTCAAATGTTGCATGGAACATTGGAATGACGGTCAATACTACCAACTCAACAATAACCGTTCCTACCAGCGGACGCTATAGGATCACAGGTTATGCCTCCTATTTAAACTTGCCCGACGGGAAACATGCTCATCTCGGTGTAAATGTTAATGGGGCAGCGAGAGAGTATCTGCAGGTTGTTCATGCAGGGGCAGCGACGGCTGACAGTCTGGTGTTAAGCGGATCGACGGTCTTAACCTTAGCTGCAAACGACGTAGTAAATCTACATCTGCAACACTGCAATTCATCCAGTGTCTCTACGATTTCAGGCATAGGATGTCAGCTCATTGTTGAATCAGCCGATTAGTTTATCTGCGCTATTCCAACCCGAGATGGAAAATTATTGCCCGGCGGTTGCCTCATCATGAGCAACCGCTGGGATCGTTTCGAACGCCCGGGCACCTCAAGCAAAGCCCATCAGGCGGTAACGTGTTTGTTGGGCTTTAAATAGACGGCGCGACGGAACTAACGATCTTTGCGCAAAACTCTCAAAGTACAAATGGAGATTGGAGCTGGTTTTCATCGGATGAGTTTGAGTTGTATGCGGGAAGTTTCGATCAGGCGCTGGCCGTCATCAGTTGCGGTACGGGTTGCGTGACGAGCCTTTCGAGGGCGGCGGAGACTTTGCGGCCGTAGTCGGCGCAATCGAAGAAACGGGGGGACTGGCTCATCTTCCGGCGGATTTCGTTGCGCAGGCGCTGCCGGCGCGCCGGATCTTGGGCGAGACGGACGGCGAGCTCGATGTAGTCGGCTTCGTTGTCCGTGATGAGTTCGGGCAGTTCGAGGTCGTGCAGCATCGACGTGGCCATGAGCGAGCGGAAGGTTTCGCCGCGCCAGATGACCGGCGGCACGCCGGCAAGCAGCGGATCGACGAGCGACACGCTGCCCGAGAGCGGATAGGAATCGAGATACACATCACCCAGTGCCATCAACGCCCCGACATCAGTCCGGCTGGGGACGGTGTTCGTGGAGATGAGCAGGCGCGAGGGATCCACGTCGTGATCGGCGAGCACGGACTTGATCTGGCGGGAGAACTGCCGGATGGGATAGCGGTTGCTCCAGTTCGGATTGAAGGGATGCAGCAATAGCGACGAGCCCGGCACGCGCTGGAGAATTTTGGCCCAGGTTTCGCGCAGCTCCGGAGTGATTTTGTGGAAGTTGGCCCCGCTGACAAAGAGCACGGCTTCCGGGGCAAGACCGAGATCCTCCCGGGTCGGCGGCGTGATCGGGGGTGTCGGGTCGAGCGTGAACTCGAAACAATTGATCGGCGCATCGATCAACAACAATGGCTCGGTGTAGTGTTGCCCGTAGGCATCAAAGCCCCGGGCCGCCCCGGACAGATAGCCGTCGAACGTCGCCATCCCCGTGGTCATCGGGGACGAGCAACTCGTGAGCTGGATGGGCGCGAGCTTGTGCAGGGCGATCAGGGCGATCTGGTTGGTGACGGCGGTGACGTTGGTGCCGATCAAGAGGATATCCAGCGCGGCCGCGCGGATGGCGGCGACCTGCTCGGGCAGGGCGGAGGGAAGCTCGACAAAGCGGTCGGAGTGGCGCAGGCAGTGGTTGATCAGCGGGCCACTGCCCTTGTGCAGGACGAAAAGGTGGATTTCGAATTTTTCGCGGTCGATATTCAGCGTGGGCAGCGAGGTGTAGGTCTCCGTTTGCGAACCAAAATGCGCGTTGAGAAAACCGATCTTGATTTTGCCTTTGCGCTGCGGGCGGGGGGCGAAACGGGCCTCGAGCTGATGGCCGCTCGTGCGCAGGGTGAAGCTCATGATTTCCGCGCGCAGCGTCATGAGCTCGCGCACATCCGCGGCGGTGAAATAGACGGGAATCAGGTTGAGCTTGAGCGTGGTCGCGTGGGCGAGTTTGAGCGTCAGATCGTTCGTGGGCGCGGACTTGATCCGGGCGGCGACGGCTTTGACCCAGGCGAGCAGATGAGCGAGGTAGCGGTCGGCCTCGCCTTTGGCGCCGAACCCTTGGGGCGCGGTCAGCATGTAGGTGAGGTAGTCGTCCCAGAACCAGGCCGGGATGGATTCGGGCGGGCAGCCAGCCGCCGCTTCGTGGGCGGGCCGGAAGAGCGCCAGGGCCAGCAGGGCGCGCAGATCCGGCGCGGTGGCGGGAGCGAGCCGGAGTGGCAGCGCACCCACGGTGGTTTCGTCCTCGGGGGCGGGTGTTTCGTGGTGCAGGCCGCTGCTGAGAAAAAGCCGGTAAACCTGGCCGAAATTTGTCGCAAACAGCGCGGCAAGACCGGCTGGATTCGTATCGAGCAAAAAGCCGGAAAGCTCCCGACGGACGCTGAGAAGTTCAGCGCTCTTGTCATCCTGGGTCGGATCGTCCTGCCACGACTTGATGAGAGCCGTGATATAATCGACCTCCGTGTTGGAAAAAATTTCGTTTTTATTCGTGTCCGAAGCCGGCTCGGCTGCGGGTGCGGTCGTGTTGGGCAAAAGGGTCGCGGGTTCGCCGCCCATGACCTTGTCCAGCACGATGCGCCACCAATGGGCGGCGGTGTAATTTTGTGCGAAGGTGGCCTGGCCCTTGCGGGAGAATTCCTGGATCAGTTCGGGTTGGGCGAGAAAGCGGTTGAGCTGCGCGAGCAGTTCCTCGGGCGTATTGAAGGGAACGTAGTCGACGCCGGGCGTGAGCCAGCGGCGGATCTCGGCGTTGTCTTGTTCAAAGAGCACGGTGCCGCAGGAGAGCGCCTCCCAAGAGCGGCCCTTGGTCTGGAAGAGATTCAGGCGGTTCTTGGTGAAGTTGAGCGTAATCTTGGATTGCTGAAAAACCTTGGCGTAGTCCTGCACCCTCAGGTTCTGTTCGCGCTGGCCGCCGGCTTGGGTGACCTTGATTTTATTCTGTTGGAGAAATCTCAGATAGGCCTGACGTTCCGGCATGCCGTTGATCGAGCCGGCGAAGGAAACGTCAATGGTGCGCGGCAGACCGGGATTGCAGTAGATCTGCGGATCCTGCGGCGTCCACACCGCGACATAACGCGGGTCTTTGTCGAACGAATTGAAATCGAGAATGAAGTTGGCCCGGCAATAGGGAGCGACTTCGTCTGCCAGCTTCATGATGAAACCATTCACCGCGTCCCACCACAGGAAGCCCATCCGATGGCCTCCGGCATGCAGCGTTTTGAAGGTGGCGGCTTTCGGCGATTTCGGGTGATGAGTCGGGTAAGTGATGATCAGCAGGTCGGGTTTGTAGGCGTGGCAGTGGCGCAGCAGATCGGCGTCGACGTTGACGTGATCCTCGATGAAGAAGTTTTCAAAGGTGCCGAAGCCGGTCGACTTGAAGCTGCCGAAAATATTATGGATCGTGTTGGTGAGCGCCCCGCCGGGTTTCTCGCACCACTTTTCAGAAACGAACAGGATGCGCACGGGCGGACGGCCCGAGGCGACGACGGTGGGTGTTGATTGCGCACTCGCGATGGTGGCGGCAGAGTTAGTAGCGGCGGAGCGCGTTGATTCCGATTCGCTGGTGAGATTTCTAGCGCTCGTACCAAGGGCAATTTTGTCTTTGATCCCGTGATTCATGATCGGATGGTGATGGATCACGGAAGTCGCTTGATGGCTGGCATGGGCAATAGAAAATAGCGCCCATCTCGGGCGTAGTTCTGGTGTTTCGCCAGAATCGGCGTGGCATACTGCCAGGCGAGGATAACGACGCAGGCGGGCGGACGATCATACAAAATTTGGGATGACAGCACCGGGATGTGGAAATGAGGACTGTAGAGACCGCTGCGCTTGGGATTGTCATCGACTAAGTAATCGAGCAACGGAGCGAGTTCGAAGTGCGTGAGCAACGTTGTTACGGTGGCCGAAGCACCAAAACCGGCGACGCGACCGCCTTGGCGGCGAACTTCGGTCAGTTCGGCATGCAGGCGGGCTTTGTTGTCCGCGAGAGTTTTCACCAACGGCCCGAAGGGGACGCCCGCATCGAGTGACATGGCTTGTTCCCGTGTGACCAACTCGTCCACGATTGGTGCGATCGGTTGCCGACTGCCGTGCTTCTGAGCAAAAACCCGCATGGATCCTCCCTTGGTGGGGATGAGCTCAACATCAAATAGCTCCATGCCATGGGCCCGGAAAAATTTCCGCAACGGTCCGATGGAGTGGTAGCAGAGGTGTTCGTGATATACCGTATCGAATAATCCCTTTTCGATGATATCGACCAAGTAGGATACTTCGAAGACGAATATTCCGTCATCAGCGAGCAATTCGCGCACGCCGTCAAGGATGCCCGCCAAGTCATCGGCATGGGCGAAGACATTGTTAGCAGTCACAAAGGTGGCGGCGCCCAGTTTTGCCCGGAAGGAGCGGCCGAGCGACTCGTTGAAAAAGGCGCACTGGGTCGGCAGGCCCTTCGCTGTCGCTTCACTGGCGATCTGCTCGGCGGGATCGATGCCATACACGCGCAGGCCCCGTTCCTGCCAAAAGCGCAGGACGGTCCCATCATTGCTCCCAATATCCACGGCGAGTTGGCCGGGTTGGGGCGAGAAGCGTTTGGCAAGGGACTCGATGTAGCGTCGGAAGTGTTCCACGAGGCCGAGCGAGTCGGACGTGCGATAGATGTAATCCTTGAACAGGGATTCAGCGGAGACGACATCCAGCAGTTGGACATGGCCGCACGCGGCGCATTGGTAGAGGTCCATCGGAAACCGCGGTTGCGGTTCGCTCAGGCGTGAGGCGGGTACATAGGCGTCGGCGATCGGACTAGGTTCAAGTGGCAGCACTTTTTTCAAATCGGTTGCACGGCAAAGCCGGCAATGTGGGTTGCGCCGATGAGTGGGTACGAGTGAGGTCATAGGTAATCAGCCAAGCGAGGTTTGCAATTGAAGGGTCAGGCCGCCGTCCACGATCAGATTTTGCCCAGTGATAAAGCGGGACTGCTCGCCCGCAAAAAAACGAATCGCGTTGGCCGAATCGGTGGTCGTGCCCATCCGGTTCAACGGAGTGAGCTTCGCCATGCGAGTGCGCGTTTCCGGGTGGGCCTCATGGTAGGCCTTGGATTCTTCTTTGATGAAGGCGCTCGGCGAAACGCCGTTTACCCGGATGCGCTGGGGGCCGAGTTTCACCGCATAATAACGCAGCAGGGTTTCCATGCCGGCCTTGGCCACATGATAGCCTGCGCCTTGTTCGGCGGCGATCCAAGGCCCCGCGACCGATCCCACCAACACCACGCTGCGCGCACCGTCGGACGTAAACTGAGTGACCGCGCATTCAATCAGTTCTTTGGTCGCCGTGAGGCCCACCTCCAATTCCCCCGCCCATGTGTCGCCCTGACCGCGATAGCGTTGGCAAAAGATCAGACTGTCGAGTTGACCGTAATCGGCGACGGCGCGGATGAGCGCATCGCGTCGCGCCGAAGCCTCCGCCAGATCGACAACGTAGTGATGAACATTAGCCTCAGCCAAATCGGGCTTGTTGCGACTAAAGATGGAGACCTTGGTTCCTTCCCGGCTCAATTGGCGGGAGAGTTCAAGACCCAGCCCTTTGGAACCGCCGACGATAATGACATGTTTCATGGAAAATGGGTTCAGTTATTTCTGGTGAGCACTTCGCTCAATAGGTGGTTTTTATAGGAGGGAATGCCCGGCACATCGGTTTCGTCAGGTGCCCACGGGGCCATCTCCGTGTCCTCCCGTCTGAAAGGGCCGAGAGTCGTTTCTTGGAAAATGAAATCCTCACCCCGCAAGACGAGGGTGTGATAGATGGGGGGCGGCAAACGGACAAACCAAGTCCGGCCCGAACCGTAAGGCCCGAGTGCAATGACGCGTTCGATCCGTCCGTCGTCGCCGAAAAGCACCAGGTCGGCAAAGCCCTCCACAACGTGGATCGATTCTGCTTTTCCATGGTGCCGATGCGGGCGCACATAACCGCTGGCGTGCAGACAAATCAGCATCTCATGCAACGCCTCGCTAGAGGATGGATGGGCGGTGAAGCGGCAGCGGTGCCGGGTGGTTTGGCGGACTTCGACACGCAGGCGCTCGCCGGCAGTGTCGTCCAAAGCCGGCATCCGGGGGTCCAGCTTAAGCACGTCCTGCCCTGAGCCAGTAACGATCTGGACGGCCGGAGCGGCATGCTGGCTCGTTGCGAATATGCTCACGAATTTCACGCCGGCTGCTTGTGCGACCGATTGCCGCGCCAAAACCTTGCTTTCACTTTCTGGACTAAGGCCCATCAAGCAGTGGTTAATCCCACCAGCTTGTAACAACTGGGATGGCCGGATGGGGAGGGCGTTGCCCGGCATGAACAATCCGTTTTTCTTGGGATGATCGTCGGCGATGAATTCGATGTGCTTGGTTAAGCCAAAGAAATTGATGAAGGCGCACATGGAATGACCGGCGCCAAAGGCGGCAACGCGACCCGCCGCTTGCTGCATCCATTCCTGCCAGGCGGCTTTTTGGCGCGAAAAATCTCCGGCATAGCGGATCATGCGCGACCGTTCGCTGACCAACACAGCCGGGCTAGGAAGATGTGCGTCGGGTGCAGGGGCATGGGGCGAGACGAAGGCCACGAGGGAATTTTCGACCGCATAGGGATAGATGCGCAAACGGTCCAGCCGCTGATTGAATCTGGCGAAAAAACGCGAAAACAATTCGGGAGTGAAATACCAGAGATGCTCCTCCCAGAGTACGGTGTACTCGCGCTGCAAAAAGGCCTGCTGGGAATCCGGGCACTCGAAAACGATGAAACCGTCCGGTGCCACAAGTTCCTTGAGGGCGGCCAGAAATTTGCCCGGAGCGTGGGTGTGCTCGAGGATATGCCGGACCAACAGGATATTGGCCCGACCATATTTTTCCGCTGCGCGCCGCGCGCGTTCCTCAGTCAGGTTCTCCTGGATGACGGCAAGATCGGTGGCCCCGTCCCGGATTCCCAAATCGGCCGCGAGATCGAGTTGCCACAGATTGGTCCAGCCGCGTTTCCGCAGGCGATCGAGCGTCGATTGATCTTTGTAGGTCACGCTGCCCACCCGCCATTGGGGATTGGCCGAGGGCAAGGCGCACAAGTCGTCGACCACATGGTCGAGATGCCCTTCGGGCTCGATGTAGCTCACCCATGAATGCGGGGACCGCAGCAGGGCGACCGGCGCGGGTTCCTTGATTTGCAACTGACCGCAGCGGATGCATTGCGCCAGGGCTAACGGATGCTGCGCGACGGTTTCACCGGCGCTGCTTTGGAAATGGCTGCAGATCGGTTGATCACCGAGGTCCAAGACGGTCTCAAGCGTTCCGGCGCAACAGCGACAAGTCAAATTTAGCATCGTGTAAGTTCGTTGAATTTTTTGTCACCGCGATATCCGAAATTGCTGGTCATGCTCATGCGGGAAAAGGTCAGGAGACCCGGGCCAGTGGCTGGGTGAAGTTCATGATCTCGGCACGGAGCGTTTTGAGTTGATGGGCATCGGCAGACTTGAAGTCGGCGGGAAGGAGGTTGATTTGCTGGGCTGTGGCATGGGCGAGCTTGAGGGTCAGTTCGCTCGAAGGTGCGGTTTTTATCCGGGCAGCCACGTCTTTGACCCAGGCCAGCAGATGTGCGAGATGCCGGTCGGTCTCGTGCTTCGCGGCACAACCTTGCGGGGGCGTGAGGTTGTAGGCCAGGTAGTCGTCCCAGAACCAGCCGGGAACAAACTCGTGCGGAAAGGGCCAGCGAGAATCGTGTGCCGGTTGAAACAGGGCGGCAGCGAGCAGGGCACGGAATGCTGGTGGACGTCCGGCGCTGGGCACGAGCAGGGTTTGAATCGTCGCGAGGGTGGCTGCATCCTCTGGTCCGAGGGGCAGGTGTTGCAGACTGCTGTGTAAGAGAAGACGATAAACTTGGCCGAAATTTGTGGCGAAGAGATCGGCCAGCCCGTCCGGCTCCGCATCCAGCAGAAAGGCGGACAGTTCCCCACGGAGAGTGAGCAGTTCGGTGGCCATTTCGTTGTGGATCGGATTTTCCAGCCAGTTTTTGAGCAATGTGGCGATGGCTTCGACTTCAGATTGGGAAAATACCTCCCGGTGCGCCGTTTCATGGATTCCTTCGATCAGGTTCTCGGTGTTGGCGGTGACGGTCGCAGCCGGTACAGCGCCTTTAATGGGCCGGGCAGAAATTTGCCCGGCTGGGACGAATTCTGGCAGGATTTCGCGCAGTTCCTTCAGGACATCGGCTTTGGGGTCGCGTTGGTAAAGTGTTTCTGCAAGTTCAAGGGCGGCATTTGTCTGACCGCGGTTATGCAGAATTTGGACATACTCCATGCCGAACCAGACATCGGCGGGATTGACGGCGAGGGCTTCGCGCCAGGCACGGTCTCCGGCGGCTTCGCTTTCGGTCTTAGCGACAAGTTGGGCAAAGGCACGCAGCAGGGATTTGGGGCGCTTGCCCGGGACGAGGCGGGTGCGAAGGATTTCATGCGCTTCTTGAATGCAGCCGAGACGGAGGAGATAGCCCGCATAGAAGCCAATAAAGGAATTGTTCAGGGGGGAATTCTTGATGATGGAAAGAAAGAAGGGAATCAGTGTTTTGAAAACGTGCGGCTCGTCATAGACCATGCGGAAATCGCTGACGCTTTTCGCGAGATTATTCAGATCCTTGCGCGGATAGGCTGAGGGGGGAACGCCGGCCTTTTCGTATAGTTGGTCGAATTGGTCGATCAGCCCGTGAAGAATCAGAAGCAGGGGCTTGCCATGGTCGGACCATGAACCGTTGAGCACCGCCTGGATTGGCAGGAGCGCATTTTCCCTCAGGCCGAAGAACCCGCTCCGGACGGCGGGATTAAAGATGCCGGCCTTGGCGGGGCTGCACCAGTCGCGGGCCGAAGCGAGAAAGGCCTCCCCTTGCCGGAGCGAATCGCTGCCGCCTGAAGAATAGGATTGCGGCCGCATGTTATACTCCATCAGGGGCTCGGCCACGTAGGAAAAGCCATGACGGAAGGCGAGGACGTCGGCGACGTGGAGGCCTGAGATCCAGCGCAGGCGCCAGTCGAAGTTGCGTTCGGCCTTGAAGGCTTCGGTGTTCCAAGCGATGCCGGCATCCCAGAGATATTGATAACGCAGGACAGTCTCAACCTCCTGATTGTCGACAAAACGGGAAAACGGGCACAGTTGAGGTCCCAGATAGCGTTGGTGGCGCACCACATCATGACGCAGCGCCCGGAAGGAAACCAGCCCAGCCCGCGGATAACTCTGGGCGAGCAAAGAAATTTTCTCGATGTGAGTGGTGAAAAAGGTGTCGTCCACCGATCCGGGTGAGAAGAAATCAGTGGTCACATGATCAAGCCCAGCGTCGGTCGCGGCGTTCACTCCGGAATTCTTGGGAAGGAGAAGAATCTTATGGGTTGGTGATTGCGCGCCCCAGGCTTTGATCTTGGTCACGCTGTCGTCGGTGGAACCATCGTCGATTACGATCACCTCGTCGGCGGGGACGGTTTGCGCAGCGATGGCGGCAAAAGCGTGCTCAAGAAATCCGCCGTGGTTGAAGTTGGGCATCATTCGCCCGACCGTCACCTTCCGGTCCGTGCTCGTGCGGTGTGCACGCAGCAGGATTTCATTCATCCGGATAAGTTGCCCGAGCGTCTCCGCAGCCTTTCCTTCGGTCGCAAAATGAATGGCCTGCTGGGCAACCGGGAGCAGGCGGCTCGCCGTCTCGTATTGGCCCTGGGCGGCATTGAGAAAAAGTCGGGAGGTGGTCTGGAATTTCCGGAAAGTGGGATTCAGACTAGTGGTGCGGAGGCGCGGCGGACACTTGGCGAGACCCTCGGCGAGCGCGGCGAAAAGTCCGTCTGATGTTTCCGCTCCATCCAAGAGCCGTTGATTATCCTGGGCAAATATCTGGCGGGTGGCCTGGGCCGGGATGTCGAAATCCGCTTCACGCGTGGCTGGAGGGACATTGCTGATCCGGTAGGGCACGTCGGAGAAATAGGCCAATTGGGCAAAACCACTGGAGGAGCCGAGGAAAAAGTCGGAACGCAGAAACAACGAGATTTCGTGGGCAAGATTGAGCCCGAGGGCGCGGGGTGCGATCACGTTGGGCAGCGCCAACACGCTCAGGTGTTTTTCTTGCAGGCGACCAAGAAGGAAAAACTTAACACGGGGCATTTCTCTTCCGCAGCGCACGATAAAATCATGCCAGGCGTCGAAGTCGGCGTCGCGGGCCGTGCCCCCCGGATGCCATTGGTCCAGACTGCGCATCCGAAATTGGATGCAAACGAGCTGGGTGTCCCGTTCTTGGGCTGCGATCAACGCCTCGACGTCATAGCGCGCGCCGATGACTTCCTTCGGTTTCGGAATGAATCCGTGCTTCTTGAAAAATTCGTTGACCGGACGAAGGGATCCGATCGTGGCGGTAAAATGTTCGGTGACGAGTTTGTGATTGTCGCGCTGGGCGCTGATTTTTTTGTAGATAGCGAGTTCAGAGGCCGAGAGTTCCTGTTCGGCGACTAGAAAATTCAGGTAGGAATCAAACTCCTTACGGTCGTGAAAAAGATGAAAACTGGTGGCGCAAGGGTGGGTGTAGAAAGCGGGTTGGATCTCGCATTGGAAAAGCTCGTATTGCTCGCTCTTCGGATGGACCTGGAAGACACAATGAGGGTGGGCGGAATCAGCGAAGGCAACGACGCGGCAGCTCTTCGCCCCGGCCTCGTGGGCGGCCATGGCCGTCCGGACATTCCAAGTGAAAGTGTCACCCAAGGCATACGGATAAAGGCTGAAATCATAGATGGCGGTGTACGGCTTCATGGGCGTGCATGTGGTAGCGGTGCTCAGTTAAAAAAAATGAACTCGTAGTCCCCGTGGTAGCCGAAGTGGCGGTAGAGCCAGATCCACTCCTCCGTGTCGAAAAACGATTCGCAGGTAAGCGCCCAGCACTGGAGGTTGAAAAGTTCCTGCTCGGAACGGTAACTCTCGAGGAGGAGATACCCTTGGCGGCCAACGCGGCTGATCTCGCCCAGCGCGACCTGCAGCTCGGGAAGCCGGAGGTTGTGCAGGGCGTTCAACGTGATCACGAGGTCGAAATGTTGGTCGGCAAACGGGAGCGGCTTGCGCGCATCGTGGATGCGCAGGTCGGCTTTCAGTTCCGGATGGCGGCCAGCAAGTCCGGGTTGGGAAATATCCACGCCGGCCAGTTCGAGTCCGGGTTCGAGGCATTGCATTTCGTAGAGGAGAAATCCTTTGCCGCAGCCGATATCGAGGACGCGCGAACCGGCCTTGAGTCCGTAGGTGGTGATGAGCGCCTGGGCGACCGGGGCCCAGCGGCCGGCAAGATACTTGTAGCCGCCGTAACCGTAACGGCGGTCGCCGTCCCAGTAATCAGCGCCGTATTCCTTCGCCTTGAGCATGCAGGTCACTTTGTCATCGCACATCCGCTCGATGTATTTGCGAGCGGTGGCCTGATGCAGCGGAGTGACGAAATTGCGGAGAATGCCCATGGGAATTGGTGGCAGGGGAATCAGGAGGCGAGCGCGAGCTGCGGGTGGAGGGCGGCCGAGGCTTTGGCGAGCTGGGTCGTCTTGCGCGCGACGAGGTCGGCGGTCCCGGCGAAGCGGCGGCGATGGCTGCCGGCGGGAAGAAATTCATTCAGCATGATCGTGCACCACTTGAGCTGATAAATCGGAAGCAGGAGACGGCAGCGGGCGGCGAGCACCGCCGGGGAAGCGCAACCGATGGCGGCGGCGACGCGGACGACGAAGGTGTCGTAGCATTCGGCCGGGGCGGGAATGGCGGGCTGACAGAAGAAATCGCAGACGAGTTTGGCCGGGTCGTCCCAACCGGCGTATTCAAAATCGAAAAACACGAGCGATCCATCTGTCCGGCGGATGGTGTTGTGGAAGCCGAAGTCGGAGGGGGAAACACAGCGGGGCATCGGAGCGGCGTCCTCATCGGTGAGAGCGGGGTTGAGCGCTGGGTGATGCAGTGCGTTCTGCCAGGCGGGCAGGAGCTCTTCGTTCACAAAAGTCCGGGCCGCGGCGTCGATCGGCTCGGAGCCGGCAATGGCGGTGAGGCGATCCATGCGGCGTTGCACGGTGGCGATGTGTTCCGCCAGCGTGTGGCAGGTCTCGGCTGCGGGGCGGATGGCGTCGGTCCGGGTACGGGCGTGATTGAGTTGGGTGAAGAAATCGAGCGCGGCGTCGACATCGGCGGCCGTGGCCTGCTGCGGGCGGGTGCCTTCGATCAGGGCAAAGGCCCCGAGCCGGTCGGTTTCATCCCACGCAAGCGGTTCAGGGATGCAGCGCACTTGCGCGGTATCCCAGGCGAAGGTGTAGAAAGCGTGTTCGGACTGATACCGGTCGCGGGTGTCGTTGGCCGGCGTGAAATATTGTTTCACGATGTAGTCCTTGCCGCTGGCGGTGCGCGCGCGGTGTACGCGATTGTTGGCCCCGCCGGTGAGGGGTTCCAAGGTATGGGGCATCTCTCCAAAAAAACGGTTGAGCAACCGGGTAAGAGCGGCGGGCTGGATGGCCGGATAAAGTCTGTCGGTCGCGGCCTGAGTCTGGTTTAGCAGATGGGACTGCAGTTCGGACCAGGAGGAATAAACGTCGGAGCCGGCGGGTTGCGTCGCTGTTGCGGACGGGGCGAAAAGCAGCCGGGCCGTTTCGGCCGGGAAAGCGGGATCGCCCAGGATCTCGGGCAGGTCGTCGATGAAATGGGTGCAGGCGCAGGTGGCGATGCGGGTGAGCTTGGCGGATTTGGTGAGCTCGAAAAAGATCTGGTCGGGACACAGGCCGGCACCTTCGGGTGAAAGAAAGCCCTGGAGGGCGAGCCATTCGCGGGCGGCAGCGTGGAGGTCGTACGGTTCGCCGATAAAGGGGCGAAGGGTTTTGTGGCTGATGATATAGACCGTGATGCCGTGTTCGCGGCAGGCGCGAAAGAAATCATGCACGCCGGGGAACGGGTCGGCTTCGGCCATGCGGGCCCCGTAAACATAACCTTGCAGCTCGGTCCACTCGGGCTCGCGGCCGGCGGCGCGAAGGTGATCGCGGACGGCGTTCTTGTTCGCAGCAACACTGGCGGGTACGAGGCCTCGCTCCACGGCGACGCGATGGAAGAGCGCGTCGTAGCAGACGATGGTGTTGTCGAAATCCACGCCGATAATCATGCGGAACGGGCGAGAGCGAGACTGCGTTGGAGGGTTTGGGTGATGGCGTCGGGCGTGAGCCCGAAGTGGACGCGGGCCTCGTCCTGGTCGCCAATATCGTGATAAAAGGTGTCGGGCGTGCCAAAGCGCAGCAGGCGCGTGCGCGGATGCGGATGATCTGCGAGCCATTCGGCGACGGCGCTGCCGAAGCCGCCGAGGACGCTGTGTTCCTCGAGCGTGGCGACGAGCGTGTGGTGGCCAAAGGCGCGACGGAGGGCGGTCTCGTCAAGCGGCTTGACCGTGGGAAAACTGATGACCTCGGCGGCGATGCCGTCTTTAGTGAGACGGTCGGCCACTTGCAACGCGATCGGAAGAAGCACGCCGTTCGCGATCAGGCACAGATCCTTGCCCGTTCGCATCAGGATGGATTGACCGATGGTTAGTCCCGCTGGAGGAGCGGAGTGCACGACCGGTTCGCCCTTTTTGCCGATGCGCATATAGGTGGGTTGCGGCTGATTGAAGGTGGCGCGGAGCAACGCGCGCACTTCCATGGCGTCGGCCGGGGCGAGGACGTTCATCTGGGGCAGAAGCCGCAGCATGCCGATTTCTTCGCAGGAGTGGTGCGTGCCACCGAGGGAGGCATAGGCGAGACCCGCTCCGGTCCCGACAATGGCGACCGGAAGGTTGTGATAGCAAAGATCGACGCGGATCTGCTCGATGCAACGGTAGGTGACAAAGGGGGCGATTGTGTAGCACACGGGGCGCAGGCCGCACATGGCCAGGCCGGCGGCCACGCCGATCATGTTGGCCTCGGCCACGCCGCAGTTGTAGAAACGGTCGGGGCAGCGGTCCTTGAATTCGTCGAAGAGACGGTTGCCGATATCGCCCGAAAGCAGAACGATGCGTTCGTCCGCGATGGCGAGTTCGGTGATGGCTTGGGCAAAGGCGTTTCTCATGGCGTGGTGAGGAGTTGGGCGGCGCGTTCGACCTCGGCGGCATCGGGAATGCGGTAGTGCCAGTTGTTATCGTCCTCCATGAAGGCGACACCCTTGCCCTTGACGGTGTGGGCGATGATGGCGCGGGGGCGGCCGGTGGCTTCGCCCCGGGGAGCGATGGCTTCGGCGATGGCGGAAATATCGTGGCCGTCGACTTCGCCGGCTTCCCAGCCGAAGGCGGCCCATTTGTCGCGAAGGGAGGCGAGGGCCAGCACTTCGTCGCTGCGTCCGGTGGCCTGCCATTTGTTGTAGTCGATGACCACGGTGAGACGGCCGAGGGATTTGCCGGCGGCAAACATCGCGGCTTCCCAGACGGAGCCTTCGTTGCATTCTCCGTCGCTCATAACGACGAGCGTGCGGTAATCGAGATTCTTAATCCGGCCGGCGAGAGCGAGGCCGCAACCGACGGGCAGGCCGTGACCGAGCGAGCCGGTGGCGAGTTCGACGCCCGGAGCGCAGTTCGGGGCGGGTTGCTCGGCGAGCTGGCCGCCGTGCACGGCGAAAGTGTCGAGCCACGATTCAGGAAAAAATCCCCGGGCGGCGAGGCAGGTGTAGAGTGCGGGAGCCGCGTGGCCTTTGCTGAGAATGAAACGGTCGCGGTTGGGCGCGCCGGCGGCGGTGGGATCGATGCGCAGCGTGCGCCAGTAGGCGGCGACGAGAATGTCGATGCACGAAAGGGAGGAACCGAGATGCGGTGCGCCGGACGCGTGCGACATCTGCACCACCTGATAGCGGAGGTTGCGGGCGACGGCGGCGAGATCGGCGTAGTCGGCGCCAAACGGGACGGTGGCAGGACGGGAATGGGAGGTCAGGATTTTCACGCGGCGAAAAGGGGAAAGTGGATCATGGCGTGGATAATTTCGCCGGAGCGCATGCGCGCGACGGCGTCGTTGACGTTGGCAAGCGGGAGGCGGTCGGTGATGAATCCGCGCGGATCGAAACGGCCGGCGCGGAGCATGCGGACAAGGCGCGGAATGTCATCCGCCGGCTGGCTGCCGCCGCCGTGGGAGCCGGTGAGGACTTTGCCGAAATGGAGCGGCAGGGTGTTGAGCGAGATTTTCTGATCGTGGGCCATCACGCCGAAGATCACGCAACGGCCGTTTGGCGCGGTGAGCGCGAATGCCTGCTCGATCACGGCCGGAAGTCCGGTGCCATCGATCACAACATCCGCCGGACCGCTGAGCAGCGTCTGGACGGCGGTACGGAAATCTTCCTTCGCAGAGTTGACCGTGTGTGTGGCGCCGTGGGCGCGGGCCTTCGTGAGCTTGTGGTCGTGGATATCGGCCGCGATGACGGGATGGGCGCCGGCGAGATGGGCGCCGAGCACCGCGCCGAGGCCGATGCCGCCGCAACCGATGATAACAACGGATTCGCCGATGCGGACTTTCGCGTCGTGCGTGATGACACCAAAGCCGGTCGTGAGCGTGTCGGCGAGCAGCGCGCAGGTTTCAAAGTCGAGATCCGAAGGGACGGGAGTGAGCCGGTTTTCGGAGACGACGCTGAACTGTTGAAAGGTGGTGATGTTGCCCGAGTTGATTTTCGAGCCGTCGGCGCGGAGGTAAGTGCTGCCACCGGCCTCGATGCCGCGGCCCGGACGCCAGTGGATGACGACGCGATCGCCGGCTTTCACATGGCGGACTTCCGGTCCGGTCTCGCGCACGATGCCGCCGGCTTCGTGGCCGAGCAGGTGAGGCAAATATTTGTCGGGGCCTTTCGCGCCTTGGATTTCGCCGATCTGTGAGCCGCAGATGCGGGTGGCGGCGATTTCGACGAGCACCTGGCCATGCCGGAGCGCGGGGATTTCGAGCTCGGCGATTTCCAGCGGGCGGCGTTGTTCAACCAGGATGGCGGCGAGAGTCTTCATGACAGCGGGCGGCGGATCTAGGTGCTGGGCAGGACGAAGGTAACGTCGGGACGGCGGACGGAAAGGCGGCTGGTAACGGTGGTGGCGAGCGGTTCTGGCAGGCCGACGAACACCTTCGCGCCAGAGGGAATGGCCTCGAGATTATGAATGGGGCGGCCTTCGTGCGTACAACCGCTGCGGTTGGGATCTTCGTCGACGAAGAACGCGGCGGCTGATCCGGACTGGGCATGCGCCCAGGTGGCGGTGATCGAACTGCCGAAGATACCGAAGGGGCCGTGGGCCGCGAGGTCGGCCAATTGGCGGGCGATGCGGGTCAGGTGGTCGGCGTTTGAAAAAGCGGTGTCGCCGTCGATGGCGAGACGGGCGAGCAGGCTGATTTCCTTCGGCACCCACTGCGCTCCGACCTGGCGGACATCAAATCCGGCGCGGGCCACGGCGGTGGCCAAGGTGCCGGGCGTAAAGTGTGTGGCGTGATCGGCGACGAGGAGAACAAAGGGATTGATGCTGCAATCGGGCACCTCAACCAGCAGGTAGCCGTCGGGCTTGAGCAGTTTCGCCACGCGTTTCAGGAACGCGGTGGGGGAGGAAATGTGCTCGAGGACGTGGGTCAGTGAAATCACATCGAACTTGCCGGTGATTTCGTCGAGGTCGCCCGAGTAGAATTTTTCCACGCGCGGAATCGCTTCGAGCGTGGCACGGTGGCGGGCGTCGTACTCCGAGGCGCAGAACGTCCAGCCGGGAAGATGATTGCTGCACGCCTGGATAAACGCGCCATTGCCGCAGCCGATGTCGAGCAGACGACCGGCGGCGGGAAGCACGGCGTCGCGTTTCAATCCGACGATGATCGCCTGCGCGCGGGTGCGGCTGGCACCGGTGGCGAGGTCGAAGATGGATTGTTCCTTGCCGCCGCTCTGGTGATAGATCGCGTAGTTGCCGTAGATGTCGCGGGCTTCATCGGCCCAACGGGTATCGGTCACGGCCTGGACGAGTCCACATTCGGGACAGCGCCCCATGCGCCCGCCGGGCGGCTGGGCTTTGCAATCGGAGCTGACCCGCCGGAGCGCGGAGTAGCCTGCCGCCAGTTCCAACGGACCGGCCCCGCAATTATGGCAAACAGCAACAGCCTTTGAGAGAGGGGCAATGGTCTCGGGCAGAGTGGCGGTGGCTGGCATGGGCGGGAGGCAGGTTGCGTGGTGGAAGAAATTCGGTCCGGCGGTCGCGGGACCTCAGGCGCAGATGGCGAGCTGCTTCATCGTTTTGATGTTATAGCAGTTCTCCTCGTCGCGGAGCCGGCCGGCGCGGTAATTGGCGATCACTTCGGTGATGCCATCCTCGACGCTGAACTGCTGGGCGAAACCGGTCGCAAGGAGTTTCTTCGACGAGAGCCGGTAGGAGCGCGGATCATTCGAAGGTGTGACGACAATCTCGGAGCCGAGGTGCTTTTGCACGCGATGCGCGATGTCGAGAATAGAAATATTTTCGAAGCCGGCGTTGAAGATCCCGGGATGGGAGAGGCCGTTCGCGAGGAAATGGTGATACACGCGGATCATGTCGCGGATGTGGATGTTGGGCCGCGTCTGATCGCCGCCGAAGACGGTGATCTTGTTTTTCGTGAGGGCGGCCATGGTCAGCAGGTTGACCGAGAGATCGAGCCGCATGCGCGGCGAATAGCCGCAGACGGTGGCGGGACGCACGATGTTGATGCAGATTCTGTCGGCGTAGCTGAGCAGCACGCGCTCGCTGATCATCTTGGTCTTGTTGTAATCGGATATGGGCACGAGCGGGAGATCCTCAGTGACCTCGGGTTCGTCCTTCACGCCGTAGACGCTGCCGGAGCTGGCGAAGATGAATTGGGGGACCTGGTGCTTGATGGCGCGCTCGACGAGCAGCATCGTCGCCAGGGCGTTGACCTCCCAGTTGAGTTTGGAGTCGAGGTCGGCGCAGGGATCGTTGGCGACGTTGGCCAGATGCATGATCACATCCATGCCCGCCATCGGAATGGTGTCGGCGTCGCGGACATCCGCCTTGATGACCGTCAGCTTCGGGTGCGATGGAAGGTAATTGCCGAACCATTGGAGATCGACAACCGTGACCGTGTGGCCGGCTTCGAGCAGACTGAGGGTGAGCGGCGTGCCAACATAGCCGCAGCCGCCGGTGAGCAGAATTTTCATGATGTGGGTGGGGACGAGGATTAAAAAGCGAGCATGGAGACGCCGCCCTTGAGGAGGCGGGCCTTGCTGATGGGTTCGGCATTGCCGACAATCTTGACCGCTTGCGCGCCGGCGAGCTGGCCCATGAAGGTGGCGACGTTCAACGGCACCCGACTCGCGGCGGCCAGGCTGGCGACCGCGCAGAAAGCGTCGCCGGCACCGATGGTATCGACCACGGTGTACTCCAGCGGCGGACAGGCCGAGATGGCTTTGACGCAGTTGCGCCCCAGCGTCAGATGGGCGCCACGGGTCAGCCACGCGTAACTGCTGCCGAGGTGGGTTGCGAGGTGGGTGAGTTCCTGGCCGAAATCGATTTCGCGGCGGCCAACGGCCAGATGCATTTCGGTCTGGTCGAGCGTGAACACATCGGCACGCCGGTAGCGCCGGTTGATGATGTTGAAGCCGTGATTATTGCTGTTCGTCTGGCAGTTGACCGCGAGATAAGGCGCTTTTGCCTGCACCAATTCCCGGACCATGTCCTCCATCACGCCGTGGCCAAAATCCATCACGAGCACGAGATCGTAGTTGGCGATCTGGCCGGCGATGCGGTCGACGAGCGCGCGTTGCAGCGCTTCACCGGGCATGCGCTTGTTGATATAATTGACGGAAAATAATTTTGAGAGCTCCTTGCCCTCCACCCGGGGCTCGACGTAACGCTGTTTCACGACGGAGATGAAATCCGGAGAGCGAACAATGTCGTCGCATTCCGGTTCGATGAAGCCGCGCATCAGGCCGTCCAACCAGGGCTCGTTGCCCGCAAGGCCGATGAGCTTAACGTGCGGAGTGAACTGGCGCAGGTGACGGTAGACGGCGAGGGCGCCGCCGGCCTGCATTTCCTCGGAGACGAAGCGGCCCGACAATATGCGGTTCTTCGAGGTGAGACCCTGGACTTCGACCGTGGAATATTTGTCGAAAATGATGTCGCCGATGACGAGCACCTTCAGCTTGGAAAAACCGTCGACGATCTCGCGGAAACGGGAGGGAGGGCATTCCTGCGAGACGAGCTGGCAGAAGCGCTTCACCTCGGGCGGATACGGATCGAAATGTTTGTTGAGCAGCTTGGTCGAGCTGAAGAGAATGGAACCAAGGTAGCGGATCTCCCCGCCCACGCGTTGCACGGTGAGAATATCGTCGCCGATGTTGTTGGTCAGATCGGCCATCGGGTCGGCGTATTCGCGGCCCTTGCAATAAAAGTTAGGCCGGATGCACTCGATGATCTCAACCGCCGCCGGATACGGCACGACGACGACGTAGTCCACGCACCAGAGGGCGGCGAGCCAGCGCGAGCGCAACTGGTCGTTGAAATATGGCCGGCCCGGGCCTTTGTTCACCAATTTCTCCCCGGTGATACTCACGACCAGAACATCCCCCAGGGCCCTGGCCTCCTCGAAATGCACGATGTGACCCGGATGGATCAGATCGAAAGTCCCGTGGCAATGCACGATGACCTTGCCCTGTTTGCGCAGGCCGGCACAGAGGGCGGCGGCTTCTTCGAAGGCGACGATTTTCGACTGCGGGCGAGGTGTCGCGGAAACCGGTCGGACACCGAGGCGGGCGGCGCGGCGCCCGGGCCGCTTGCGTCGAACTGTTTTGAGCAAAGCCATGCGGAAATTCTCAGGGTTTGTGGATGTAGTCGATGGGTTGGCGGCGGATCTCGTCGAAGTGTTCCTCGACCCAGGCGATGGTGGCGCGCACGCCTTCCTCGAGGGCGACGGTGTCGCGCCAGCTCAGGGTCTGGCGGGCCTTGGTGCTGTCCAAAGTGTAGGCGGCGTCTTTGCCGGGACGGTCGTCGGTGATTTGTACGACTTTCGCGAAGTCGGTGTTCATCATCCCGCAAATCATCGCCACGAGTTCGCGGATCGATATGAAACGATCGGTCGAGAGGTGATAGCACTCGCCGGCCGGAGCGTGGCGCGCGATGGCCAGCGTGGCCGAGGCGACATCGTCGATGTGGATGAAGGAACGCACGGAATGGCCGCCGCCATGGAGCTGGAGTTTCTGGCCGAGTTTGATGGAAAGAATCGTGCGCGGGATGATCCGGTAAAGCGCCTGGCCCGGACCATAGACATTGGCCGAGCGCGTCCAGACGGCGGGAAACTGATACTGGTTGATGAAAGTGCGCAGATGCAGATCGCAGGCGGCGCGCGAGGCGGCGTAGGGCGTGCTGGGATTGAACGGCGCGCTCTCGGTGATCACGCCGCTTGTGCTCCCGTAAACTTCGGGCGTGCCGACGTGTACGTATTTTTTCAACCAGCGGACCTGCCGGAGCCGGTCATGGAAAAGGACATTGGCCACGACGTTGGTCTGATACCAGTGGGCCGGAGTCAGCCAGCTCTGCGCGACCATGCCCTGGGCGGCGAAGTTGACGACGGTGGCGGGCTGGAAGGTTTCGAGCGCCGCCATGAGCGCGTCGAGATCGTGATTCAGGTCGGCCTGGACAAAACGAAAACCACGCTGTGGTGCGGCCGGCAGCCAGCGATACGGCAGAAAGCATTTCGCGGGTTCCGCGGAGCGGCTGGCGCCGAGCACTTCCAGGCCCTGCGCGAGACAGTGGCGGACGAAACTCGCGCCCGAAAAGCAGTTGCTGCCAATGATCGCGATTTTTTCGCTCATGAAGAAAGCGTCAGCCGCGGCCGGCGCGGGAGAGGTATTGCATCGCCATGTGGCCGACCATCATTTGCAAATCCTCGGAGACCTGCATGTCGTGGGCGGGAAAATAAATCGGATGATCCGCAAGGGCCAGGGCCTTGCCGCCCGTGAACCCGAGAATCGCAAAACTCGTCACACCCAGCTCGCGGGCGCGGGTGAGAGCCTTAATAATATTCGGCGAATTTCCGCTGCCCGAAAAGGCGAGGAGCACATCGCCCGGCTGGGCGAGCACGGTGAGCTGCTGGGCAAAGATATCCTCATAGGCGATGTCGTTGGCGAGGGCCGTGAGCACCGCCGGGTTCGCGGGGAGGGCGGTGACGCGCAGGCCGCGGCCGGTGGCCTTGTCCACGCCGTAGAGAAAATCGTTCGCGAGGTGGATCGCGTTCGCCGCGCTGCCACCGTTGCCACAGAGAAACACCTGGCGGTTTTCGCGCCAGCAACGCTGCAGGGTTTCGACGAGCAGGACGACGTCGCTCCAGTCGCGATCCTTCCAAACGCCATCAAGGGTCCGCGAATATTTCGCGATGAAATCGGGCGTGGCGACCGCCGGTTTGACGTGGTCCGGGTGCGGCGAGAGCGGGGGCAGCCCGTAGTCTTCGGGCGAAGGTTTGGGGTAATCGGCCTCGATTTTCTTTGGCAGCGTGGGGTTTTGGCCCACGATGGCGGAAGCCATGGAGTGGAGCAACGACCACGCCGAGGTTACCCAGCCGGGGATCGGCGGAGCAGCATTCAGCGCAGACGAGATCGGTTTCGGGGCAGTGGTAGTGGCCTGGGATGACATGACTTTTCCAGACTATGCAATGAACAGGCCACGGACTCCCGGAGATACGTAAGATTAACGGGATGAAGTTAATAAATTGGATATTTTAAATTCCGTTTTCAGGCGGTTACGTCTCCGCCGACAAGTACCGGCCGACGCGGAAAAAATTGCCGCCGACAAAGTGGCGCCATGCCGGGCGACTCATGGCCGTCACTTTTTACGAGAAAAAACCACGTTTCAGAAGGCTGGGCTCGCGCGAAGCCGTATGCAGCCAAACCCGTGGAGCGCGGCATCCGGACGCGCTTGGTCAACGCAATCATTTCCTGCCCACACCCCGAGGGCGCGGACCACAGAACTTCAGATTCGTAAAACTTACCGCGGATAATGCGAATGAGCGCGGATCCATCCCCGCGGCGACAACCCCGCCCGGCGTCAATAGGGAAGCGATTTTGCGGATCTTTTCGCATGCACGATTTGCGATCGTGGCCTGTCACAGAAGAAGTCACAGACTGGGCCCAAGTGGAATCGCTCCGTGAAGAAGGAAAGCTGAACAAGTCAGCCGCCGGGCAACGCCCTTGATCTCACCTGAATCGTCAATCATGTTCACGCTCCACATGACCCGGTTATTCATCCACCTTCGCCAAGGCTACGGCGCGAGAAGAAAAGACGTCTTGCCCGCCCGGCGGGCGGGGCCGAGCTGAAGCGTTGATCCAGCAGAATGAAAAAGCCGCACCGAGCTGAAATCACCTTCGACAATCTGGTGAGGCCCGTCTTGGCCAATCTGAAGTTCGAGGAAGCAAACCTGAAAGATTGCATACACCCTCAGTGCTTGTTTTGCAGCGGCCGGATTTGGTTTTCGCTCTCTTGGGACTGGCGAGATCGGTATCTGGATGTGTGCCTCGGCCGCTTATTTTGGTTTAGGGACGTCATGCCACGCGTCGTGGTCATAGGTGACTTCTCATATTGGGATGCAGCGATCACATGGGATGCGATTCGTGCTGAATCTGATTTCGAAACCGTGTTGGCGCGAATCCGGGATGCGCTTCCCAGTGCGGTTTCCAGAGTGGAAAGCGAGTATCCCAACCTCTTTGATGAATTCAGAAAGAGCAGAGGTAAGAATATCGAGATTGATGATTACATTGGCAAGGAGGCCGACATTGACGCCCTCAGGAAATACAGGGCGTAATCCAGAAGGTTCTGTCGAGCGAAGCCGACACAGGACCGTAGATGAACAGGCCTTCGCGTAAAGCTATGGGCCTACAAGCAAGCCCGTCACGAGTGAGTTCCGATGCCCGTTCGCGGTATGCGCGGATTGTATCCGGCATGAGAGGTCAGGTTGATAATGTCATGACTGACGTTGAAGCGGAGGTCGGCATGGTCGGGGCATGGGGAAAAACTGCGGCCGGAATTTCCCGGGCGGGTGATCCCGGATAGTGTCCGGTGGAGTTAACGGAGCCGGTCCGAGGTTGGCAGATTGTCCTCTTTTGGGGCGACCGGCGGGCTTCTTTCGCCTTCCGTTATTCCGGCGTGTGTATTGAGTGTCGGCGGCATCCCGTTGACCCCATCCCTCCCGCTGCATGTCATCCCCCGGAGCTTCCCCAAATTTTTCCACGCCCGAACTGTTGGTGGCCGGACTCGGCGCACTCTCGCCGACGGCGCAAATTCTGGCGCGCCTGCAAGGCTTGCTTGCTGATCCGAATTCAGACCTGGGTGATGTTTCCGCCCTCCTCCGTCTGGATGCGGCCATGACCACCCGGATCATCAAGATCAGCAACAGCACCTGGTACAATCGCGGGGAGCCCTGCCACACGATTGAGGAGTCGGTGAACCGCATCGGCTTTCGCGAGGTGTTTCAGGTGGTGTCGATCGCGGTGTCCAGCGCTTTGGTGGCCCAGCCGCTCGCCGCCTATGGGCGCGGGGCAATCAGCATCTGGCGCGAATCGGTGGCCTGTGCGCTGGCGGGGGAACTGGTCGCGGATGCACTCGAAGAGGATACTGCGGTCTCGTTCATGAACGGCCTGCTGCATGCCATCGGCCGGCAGGCGGTCAACCGGTTCGCGGTTTCGGCCGGCAAAACTCTCGCCGACGAAGGCTTCCCGCGCGACCACAGCGGGGCGGAATTCGTGCTGCTCGGCTACACGCAGGCGGACGCCGGGGCCTGCATGCTGAAGAAATGGAATTTCCCCGAGGAGAACATCCAGGCCGTCCGGTTCCAATACGAGCCGCTCGAGGCTGCGGAACCGTACGACCGGCTGGCCGTGATTCTGTACGCGGCGCGACTCCTGGGCACGGCAGTCTGCAGCGGGCAGGCGGTCCCGGAAGTCGAGGGCGAAGCGGACCTTCTGGGCAACTTCCACCTGTCGCGCACGAGCATCTTTTCCCAACAGACCCGTCTGGAAAACAAGCTTTCACGGGCTGAGCAGATTGTCAGGATTTGACCGGGGCTTTCGCATGAGACATCCCTCTGCCTTGATCAAAGCCTTGGGCCGGTGTGTCGCCGTGCCGGCGCTTCTTCTGCTCACCGGCTGCGTCGCGACTTGTTTTAATCCGGGAATTCGGACGCGGGCCCATCTTTACGACGCCTATCACGCCTGGGAGAACGGCAGGAATGCCGAGGCGCTGGCGGCGATCAAACTGGCGTTGGTGACAGCGCGAAAAGAAAAGATTCCGGGCGATATTCTGGTCGAGGTCTACGATGACGCCGGGCTGTATTTTCATCTGGCGGGACAGCACGAGGAATCGGTGCGCCAGCAAGCCGTGGCGGTGTTGCTCGCCCGCAAATTTGAACTGTCGAGGCAGATGATCGCCACCTACGAGAATCGTCTGAGCCTTGCCCTCGCCAGTGCCGACCCGGCAAAGGCGCAAGATGTCCATGCCCGGGATACGGAACGTTTGCTGGCCATCCCGGGAGTGGGCGACAATCCGCACATTCGGAAATATTACGGTTTAAAATAGCGAGACCACGACGTGTGCAGACCGAAGGCAAAGAAACGGGTCACAAATGTTATTATCCACGTCGGACGGATCAGGCTGCAGTTTCTCGGTTACTTCGTCCCGGTTATGTGCCGGAATTTCCATGAGAGGTGACGGCCGGCTTCTGCCAGCACGATCTGGACATTATCCGGGTCAGGCGATCAAGCCGGCCCATGTGTGGTTCAGAGTTTCATTGCCCGGGCGGTTTCGCCAA
>CAZIQP010000002.1:0-20678 GCA_964541315.1 uncultured Opitutaceae bacterium | reverse complement strand
CGCCAACCGGCCGGTTCGCTGTGAAAAAATTGTTTGCCGGGCACGGCAGGCAATTGAGGTGTTGCTAAATTTCCTCTCGCTCTGGTCGATGAATACCGTTCACTCAAATCATCATGCCGTTTCGTCTTCCTTCCTCCCGTATCAACTGGACCAACAGTTCATTCCTGATTGGCACGTTTGCCGTAACTTGCACCGCCGTTCCGCTTTACCTCTGGAAATATGGCGTGGATGCTTATCAGGTTTCGATGTTTTTTTTCTTCTTCATCGCCACCGGCCTGAGCATCACCCTCGGCTATCACCGTCTTTTTTCCCATGTCGCTTTTCAGGCGAGCTGGCCGGTGCGGCTGGTCACGCTGATTTTTGGCGCCGCGGCGTTTGAGAACAGCGCGATGAACTGGGTTTCCGACCACCGCCGGCATCACAAGCATGTCGACCACGCGGAAGATCCGTATGATATTTCCCAAGGATTTTGGTATGCGCACATGGGTTGGATTCTCTTCAAGCTCGATGCCGAGCCGCCGCTCGACAATATTCAGGATTTGCGCAAGGACCGCATGTTCATGCTGCAGGATAAGTATTACACCTTGCTTGCGGTTGGATTCGGCCTGGTGTTGCCGGCGCTGCTCGGTTTTCTGCATTCCGGCTGGCTGGGCGCACTGGGCGGCTTCCTGCTCGCCGGCGTGGCGCGCGTGACGGCCGTGCAGCACATGACCTTTTTCATCAATTCGCTCTGCCACACCGTCGGCAGCCAGCCCTACTCCGACCGGTGCAGCGCCCGGGATAGCTGGATCATGGCGATCTTCACCTTTGGCGAAGGCTACCACAATTATCACCACGAGTTCCAGCATGACTACCGCAATGGCGTGAAGTGGTGGCAGTGGGACCCGACCAAGTGGTCCATCTGGACCCTTGAAAAACTACGTTTGGTGCGAGGACTCCGGCGCGTGCCCGAAGAGAAAGTCCTGCTCGCCCAGCTCACCGATACCCGCCGCCGCTTGAATGAACGTCTGACCTGTCAGAAGACGGTTTTGAATGTCCGCATCCGCGAGTTGTTGAAAAACTCTGACGCCAAGCTGCACCAGTTGAGTGAGCGCTGGATCGCCCTCAAGGCCCAGTATGCGGAAAAAGCCGGCGCCCTGAAGCACGAGTACAGCGAAAAGGCCAGCCATCAACTGGAAGAGGCCCGCGCCGCGCTCGCCGAGATCCGGCGCGAAGTGCACCGCGCACTGGAATTGCTCGAACGAACTCACGTCATGGCCTGAGCCGGCGGGGCGCGAAGCCGGATTTCCGGGGGGAAATAGGATTCTCACGGAGTCTTTTGGTCCGCCATTATTTCCTCGACCAAGGTCCGGGCAAAATGATCCTCGGAATAGATTGCCGCTGAGGGGGAGCGCAGGAAATCGAGCATCGCGGCCTGGTAGCCGGCATGGATTTTTTCGCCGAGCGCGACGACGTGGGCGACGATGGCGCGCTCATCTGGGAATGCCCGTGCATCGATAAAACATTCGCGCGGGATATAATCCGCGATTTCTTCCGGCCCCCAGTAGACCGGGACACAACCCGCCCGGAAACAGTCGAAGATTTTCTCGCTGATGTAGCCGGGGATATCCGCGCCGTTTTCGTAGCAGATCGCAAAGCGCGATTGCTGCAGCAGGGCGTCTTTGTCGGCGACGGGGCCGCGCCAGCTCGGAAAGGGCGGCTGCGCGGGCGGCTTGAAGCGTTTCCGCAGACTGGAGAAAAGTTTGCCAAATTTGCCGGGGCGGGCGGCAGGATATTCCCAGCCGCGGCCGTAGAGGCTGAAGAATCCAGCAGGAGCCGAGGCCTCGAAGGCGCGGATGACTTGCAGGCGGCGTTGGTAGAGGTCGCGGGGATCGTGGACGGGCAACGATTTGTTGGAGGCCACCAGGACGCAGCCATGCGGCCGGTCGCGAAAAGCGGGGCTGGGCGAGGCATCGATCCGATTCGGGTAGGGGAGAATGACGGCGCGGGGTGAAGACCGGCCTTGAGCGATGTTCAATGCCTGGGCCAAGGTCGTGTTCCAGGTGAAAACTTTGCGGTAGGCCTGCAGCGCACGCCGGCTCTCGTTGCGGGGGCGGACCAGGACGTTTTCGTAGAGGTAGACATAACCCGGACGGGTGGGTGCCCGGCGTTGGACGTTGAAGTGGAGTTCAAATGATACTTCGCGCCCGGTGTTCACATCCGGGGTGTTGAGTTCGATCCCGTGTTCGAGGAAACGAGCCCTGATTTTGCCAAAGGGCAGGAAAAACGAGCCGTTGTTTTCCCCCGCACCCGCGACAAACAGACCGTTTTCACGATAATGGCGAAAGAGGATGGATGCATAACGCATGGCGCAGAGGGAGCGGGGCGTGTGGCAAAATGCGCCGGTGGTTTCGGGAGTCAAGGTTCGGCGGAGTGCGAAGCGGGTGTCATGGCGGGCCGGTCGACAAGAGCTCCGCTTGAATTTAGAATGTCGTTGACCCGATTGAACACGGGCACTGACCTGCGGGTCCTATGTCGTCGCCGCCCTGTCGCGTATGTGCCCATGAAACCCGCCGGTTGTTTGACGGGCCGCTGCTGCAACGCACGGTCAGCTACCATGAGTGCCCGCAGTGCGGCTATGTGCAGACGGAGGAGCCGACCTGGCTGGCCGAGGCTTATGCGCAGGCGATCAACCTTTCCGACACGGGCATCATGGCCCGCAACGAGCGCAATGCGCGGCTGGTGCTGCGGACGGTGGCTTTACTGGGCTTGTGGCGCGGTCGGGTGATCGATTTTGCCGGCGGTTACGGGCTGTTGGTGCGGATGCTCCGCGATCGCGGCATTGATGCGTGGTGGCAGGATTCCTATGCGACAAATCTGGTGGCGCGTGGCTTCGAGGCGACACCGGGGGAGAAGGCGGATCTCGTCACGGCCTTTGAAGCATTCGAGCACTTTGTGAAACCTGGCGAAGAACTGGCCCGGCTGGCGGGATTCGCCGACAATATTTTATTTTCCACCGATCTCATCCCTGATCCTGCACCTGCGCCCGGGACGTGGTGGTATTACGGGGTGGAGCACGGGCAACATGTGGGCTTCCTGCGTCGGCGAACCCTGGAATGGCTGGCGGCTAAAACAGGGCGGCACTTGGTGACGGACGGCAAGCGCGTGCACCTGCTGACAAAAAAACCGGTGGCGAATTGGCGCTGGGCTTTGGCCCGACGCGGTCTCGGCATGGAAATGTTGGGTGCGAAGTTCCGGTTGAAATCGCTGACGTGGTCCGACTTTGAGCAGATGGGCGGGAAGAATCGCTGAGGGCTGAGGATATCAACCTTGGCGCAGTTGAAAATTTTTCTCCGCAAGAGCATAGGCGGTGAGGTAGCCGGTGGCGGTGGTGCTCCAAGGCTGGCTCTCGGCGCGTTGCCGGCCGGTGCGGATGAGCCGGGCTCTTTCTTGCGGATGATCGAGCAGCAGGCGGAGATGAGCGGCAAAACTCTCCACGTCGCCGCAGCGTGAGACCAGGGCGGCGCCACCGGCGGCTTCGAGGCAGGCCGGCGTGTCGGTGCAGAGGACGGGACAGTCCTGCATCATGGCTTCAAGGATCGGCATGCCGAAGCCTTCGTAGTGGCTGGGATAAAGCAGCGCCACCGCCGCGGCGTAGATGCCCGCCAGCCGTTCGTCGGTACCGGTTTCCTCAATGATCCGTTCGAGGGGAATCCCCGCCGCGACAACGGCTTTTTTTTCCGCCGTCTTTAATGGACTGCCGAAACAGACCAAGCCGATTTCGCGGCCTTCACGGCGCAGGAGTGCCACCGTCCGGTAGGTGGATTCGAAATCTTTGTAGCGCGAGCGGCCACCGACATGGAGGACAAATGGCCAGGGCGGCGGGGTCCAAGCCGGGGCCTGACGCCGCATCACACCGAGTGGGGCGACTACCATGCGGGCGGGATCAACCGACCAAAGGCGCTGCAGGTCCTGGGCGGTGGAGAGTGACGGGACGATGATCGCATCCGCACAGTCCACGGCTTCGCGCCGGGCGTGTCGGGCGCGCTCCGACCAGCCTGATTCCGGGCCGTAGATTTCGGCGATCATGTCCCACACGCAGACGACATACGGGCCCGCTCCGCGGAATTTCCGGTAGGGCGCCCAGTAATAAGTATCGTGGATCAGCGCGCCGGGGTGGCGCAGGCACCAGAGCCGGAGCCAGAGCCGCGAGAGATTGAGGTTAAGCTTCCACAGATTTTTTATCTTCCCGATCCGTGCGCCCGTGATCGTCAGTCCTTGGGCGTCCTCCAGGTGACGGTTGCCATGCAAGCCGGCGAAAAAATGGGGCGGGCGATGGAGCGCCGCGAGAGCTTCGCCGACCCGGACATAGGAATGCGACACGCCACCCCATATCTGCATGGCAAATGTTTCGGGGGTGAAAAGGATCGGACGCGAGGAGGGCGCAGGCATGTTCAGTAAACCTCGGGAAAGCCGGGGCCGCGGCGCTTGAAACGTTTGTGGACCCAGAAATATTGTTCAGGTGCGTGACGGATGTGCTCCTCGATGAGGTGATTGATGTGGATGGCGTCGGCGTTGACGTCGTTGGTCGGAAAATTTTCCAGGGCGGGCAAAATCGTCAGGGTGTAGCTGTGGTCAGCCTCGCGCTTGGCAAAATACGGGACCACGGCCGCACCGGTCATGGCGGCGATCTTGGCGGTGGCGGTGTTCGTGACGGCGGGCACGCCGAAGAAGGGCAGAATCTCGGAGCTGTGGGTGCGTTGCCCCTGGTCGGGGGCGTACCAGATGGCGTGGCCGGCGCGCAAGGCGCGGATCAGGCCTTTCAGATCGTTGAAATTCACGGCGATGGTCGAGTGGCGTTCCCGTTGCCGGCGCATGACGTGTGCGATCACGGGATTGTCGGGATCACGGTAAAGACAGCCGAAGGGGCCGGCTTCGGACATCATGCGTCCGCAGAGTTCCAAGGTGGTGAAATGGGCGGTGAGGAGGATCACGCCTTTGCCTTTGGCCAGGGCCGCATCAAGGTGCGCGAAGCCGACGATGCGATGCCTGGGCAATTCGTGCGGCCGGGCCCACCAACCGGTGCAGGCTTCAAAAAGACCCAAGGCGAGAGCATCGTAGTGGGCCCGGGCCAGCGCGCGAATTTCAGCCGGGGATTTTTCCGGGAAGCAGAGTCGCAGGTTGGTGAAGACGACCCGGCGGCGGATGGGGACAAAATAAAACACGAACCAACCCAAGCCTCGCGCCAATCGCCTTTGCTCGGTCCAATGCATGCGGCTGATGAGCCAGAACAAACCCAGACCAAACCACATGGGCCAATGGCGGGGATGTCCGAGAAGGGGCTGTTCGCTGGGGCGGCTCATGGGGCGGGTGAATCTTGGGCAGGGAGTGGGTGGAGTGGGAAGCGAGAAGTTGGCCCGGAGCCGGTGTTTTCGGTCTGTTCAAACGGGACGGGGGCTGCTCTATCTTTGGCCATGGTTAATGTGATCTGCATGAAGTGGGGCGTGAAATACGGCCCGGAATACGTCAACAAGCTGCGCTCAATGCTGAGCCGGCATCTGGCCCAGCCGCACCGCTTCATCTGCTTCACCGACGACGGCAGCGGTGTGGGACCGGGCGTGGAGATCATGGCCTTGCCCGCGATGGATCTGCCCCCGGGCAAAGAGCGCGGCTGGCGCAAGCTTTCCACGTTTTGTTCGCCGCTGTTTGATCTCAAGGGGCCGACGCTCTTTCTCGACCTGGACATCGTGATTACCGGGAGCATCGATTGTTTTTTTGGGCATCCGGGCAAATTCTGCATCATCCATGACTGGGCCAAACCCTGGCGCATCACGGGCAACTCCTCCGTCTATCGTTTCGAGGCCGGGGCTTATCCCGGGATACTGGCCGATTTTCTCAAGGACATGGACCGGGTGAAAAGTGAAGTGCGCAACGAACAGGAATACCTGACCCGGGAAATGCACCGGTTGGGTTTGCTGAACTACTGGCCCAAAGAGTGGTGCGTGAGTTTCAAACACAGTTGTCTGCCGGTCTTCCCGCTCAATCTGGTGAAGACCCCGCGGCTGCCGGTGGGAGCGAAAATTGTGGTTTTCCACGGCACACCCAATCCGCCCGATGCCGTGGTGGGGCGGGGCAAGGGGGTTTATCGTTACGTCCGGCCGACGCCGTGGGTCGAAGAGCACTGGCAATAAAAAACCAAGCCAAAGCCTGATGTTTGAATTCAAAAATCGGTGGGGATTGTGCGGAATGGTTTTTATTTGAAATAACCGATCAGGGTGAAAATGCTGAGTCAGCATAGAGATGAAAAGTCTGCTCGTTATCCAACCCTTCTCGTCCAGTGAAATTGTCCATGGGCTTCAGGTGGTGCAAAGCTTGGCTTGGGCCCGACCCGATTGCCGGATCACCTGGGTGGTGAGCGAGGAATTTGCGGAGCTCGTGCAAGCCTCGCCGTACGTTCGCGAAACGATTGTGTTTTCGCAGCGCGCAGGCTGGGGGGAGTTTTTTGCACTGCGTCGGAAACTGGAGATCAAGATGTTCGATGCGGTCTGGGACATGGCGGGTGTGCTGCGCTCGGGTTTGCTGACATCGGCGGTCAAGTCGTTGGAAAAATGGGGCCGTGCCGATGCCCGCCGGTTCTCCGGTTATTCTTACCACAAGCGGATAACGCCGCCGAATGGTCCGGGACCGCATCACGCGCTTGATATCCTCTCGCCTTTTCTACGGGCGGCGGGTGTGCCGCAGCGGTTGTATTTTCCCATGGAGCTCAAGCCCGCGGGCAAGGCCTGTCCGTGGGAAGAGTTTTTCTCGGGAGATCCGCGCAATACGTTTGTGGTTTTTCCCGACAACCGGACCAAGCCCGAGACCTGGCCGTACTACAGTGAACTGTCCGCCTTCATCTTCGAAAAAATACCCGATAGCCGGATCGTCTGGTGCGCCTTCGAAAAGACCCAGCCTGTCTGTGTCATGCCGGCGCCCCGTTTCTTGAATATCACGGGTTGCCCGCTTGCCGAGATGCTCGCTCTCGCGCGCCAGCCCGCGACCTTTGTGGGCGCTGAGAGCGGCCCCATGCATCTTTCCGCGGCGCTGGGCAATCCGGTGCTTGCTCTCTTCGGCCCGGGTGATCCCCGGGAAGCAGGGCCCTATCCATTGGATGCGGCCAAACACCACACGGTGTCCGCGCCCGATCGCCAACTGGCGAAACTGCAACCGGCTGCGGTGCTGGCCGCGTTGGAAGAGCTCAGGCGGCGATCCCTGTAAAACGAACGATCGGGCTTATTGGTCATGCCCGCCTGCCTTGCATCATCGTTGTCGATTGACGTCTGGAGGCACAAAAAAACCGCGTCGCGGGACACGGCTGAATCATAATGACAAATACGGAAGGCCTCAGTTCTTGCCGGGCTTCGGGGCAGAGTCTGATTTTTTTTCCGTCTTTTCTCCCTCGTCATCCTCCTTGGCTGCTTTCTTGAATTCCTTTAGGGATTGTCCAAGCCCTTTTGCCAGGGAGGGGAGTTTGGCTCCACCAAAGAACAGCAAGGCCAGGGCGAGCACGAGAAAAAGCTCCATGCCACTGAAGCCAAAGGCGGCGAGTATGGGTGCAGGGTGCAACATGATAAGAATAAATTAACCGGAGTGGAGGGAGAGTAAAGGCCGAATGCGGCGGGCCTCAATGCCGGGGATGGAGCAGGGCCGGGTCGTAGGGCGAATTGCTGTGCGTGGGCAAAGGGATGGGGCCGCGGGACAGACCGGCGCCACCTTGCTTGATGAACTGCGGCGGAATCGCCGGCGGCTTGTTGAGCAGATTTTGCGGGTTGTCGATCTGCTCGGCGTCGAAGAAGCCATGGAGCTGACGGATACGGGTTGGGTGACGCATCTTGCGGAGCGCCTTGGCCTCAATCTGCCGGATGCGCTCACGGGTGACCTTGAATTGTTTGCCCACCTCCTCGAGGGTGCGGCTGTAGCCGTCGACCAGACCGAAGCGAAGCGTGAGGACGCGCCGTTCGCGTTCGGTGAGGGAATCGAGCACGTCCATGATCTTTTCGCGCAGGAGCGAGAAGGCCGTCATGTCGTACGGGTTCTCGGCCGACTTGTCCTCGATGAAATCGCCGAAGGAAGTGTCGTCGCCATCGCCGACGGGGCTTTGCAGGGAGATGGGCTGCTGGGCCATCTTCATGATTTGCTGCACGCGTTCGACGGGCAGATTCATCTCATCGGCCACCTCTTCCGGCGTGGGCTCGTGGCCGAATTCCTGGAGGAGCTGTTTCTGGACCTGCATCACCTTGTTCAGCGTCTCGATCATGTGGACCGGGATGCGGATGGTGCGGGCTTGGTCGGCGATCGAGCGGGTGATGGCCTGGCGGATCCACCAGGTGGCGTACGTGGAGAACTTGTAGCCGCGACGGTATTCGAATTTCTCCACCGCTTTCATCAGGCCCATGTTGCCCTCTTGGATGAGGTCGAGGAAGGAGAGACCGCGGTTGGTGTATTTCTTGGCGATTGAAATCACGAGGCGAAGATTGGCTTCGACCATCTCGGTCTTGGCCCGATGGGCGCCGCGGATGTGGCTGCGGGCGACTTTCAGGGTGTCGAGGAGATCCTGCGGGGCGATGCGCAGTTCCTGCTCGATTTCCTTAAGCCGGTTTTGCACGGCTTTGGTGTCGATGGTGGCATCGCGTTTCGTCTTCGGGTGCTTCGCGCGATAGAGGTCGGTGTGACAGCGCTCAATCTCTTCGATGCGCGGGGCGAATTCGATGAGGAAATCCTCAAAGACCTTCAGCTTGAAAAAGAATTTGACGTAGTTGGCCTTGAGCACGGTGTCGCGCTTCTTGAAGCGGATCATCGCATTCTTGCGGGTCTTGTCGTCGCGGGCTTTTTGCGCGTCATTCCACGCCTCGGTGGCCACGGCGTCATTCTCGCGGGTGGAGACGACGAGTTTTTCGAGGTTCTTGAAATAGATTTCGCGGCTCTCGATTTTCTTGTCGATGACGAGACGGTCGAAACGCTCGGTGCGAAGGATGAGTTTTTCCCCAAGATCGGCGAGGTGCTTGCCAACTGGGCCGAGGGCGAAGAGCGCAGCCTGGGCATTGATCTCCGCGGTCTCGATGCGTTTTGAAATTTCCACTTCCTGTTCGCGGGTGAGCAGCGGGACCTGGCCCATCTGCTTGAGATACATGCGCACCGGATCGTCGAGGATGTCGTTGCTCGAGGTGCGCGACTCTTCCTCCTCGGCCTCTTCCTGGCGCTGCTTGTAGCCCTCGACTTCCTGCGGATCGAGGATGTCGATCTCGAGATTCTGCAAAATGGAAATGACATTCTCGATGTCCTCGGGATTATCGACGGATTCGGGCAGGGCCTCGTTGATATCGGCGTAGGTGAGATAGCTTTGCTCCTTGGCGAGACGGATCAGGTAGCGGATTTTTTCGTTCAGATCGCCGGAAAGATTCTCCAGCGCTTTTTCTTTAAATTCCTTGGTTGCATCGGTGCCGAGCGCGGGGACGCCGGGAGCTTTGGCCATGGCGGCAAGTTTCTCGGCCGTGACGGGCTCGGGATGCGGATGCGCCGACTTCGTGCTTTTCACCGGGGTGGCAGCCTTCTCGGGAGCATGGGGCTTTTCATGGCTCTTGGCGGCATGATTGGCGGGAGCCTTCGGAGCGTGGGGAGCTGGCTCCTTGTCTTTGGCGGACTTAAGGGATGATGAGGCGGCGGGCTTGGATTTACTCGGCATATCGGAAGTGATTCGACTTAAGTCGATTTACGAAGGTGGCGGCGCGGGGGATGACAGCCTAGGACTCGAAGGTGAGTTTAGGTGGATTCTGGAGCTGTCGGGTGAGTGCGGTGCGCTGCTTCAAAAGAGTGAATAGTGACGCGTCACCTATCGTGCCTTTCGAGGCTATTTCAAGTTCTATTTGCCTAAGTTGCGGCTCAAGGAAGCGATGCTGCATGGCGCGGATGCCTTCGTTGGTGATTTTGGCCATGTTTTCCTCGCCCGGAGCGTCGAAAAGCAGGGTGGCGGCAAATGATTTTTCCTCCTCTGTCTCAAGGAGTTGTTCGAGCGATTCGCGCCCGGTCCAGCCATTGTGCTGCACTTCGGCCAGCAAGCGGTCGAGCAGCCGGCCTGACAGTGTCGTGGCATCAATCCATTCGTGCGGAAGTTGCTGGCTGAGCCCATGGAGAACGGCTTCGTTATGCAGACAAAGAAATAGCAAATGTGATTCGAGGCCTTTGGTGTGGGCGTCAACTGCGTCGGGTGCGGCAACGATCGTACTGCCGGATGCAACCGGGGCAGCGGTGTAGCGCGAACCCGACTGCCGGGCCAGATAGGTTCGGAAATCTTTCTCCATCGCTGAGGCAGGAATGCGGAGATGGGCGGAAATATCCTGAATGAATCCGGTGCGCGATACGTCGGATTCTGCCTGAGCGACGATTTCGAAAAGCGTCTGTGCGGTCCGTGATTTTTGCTCGGAGCCGGCGGCCGCGGCGTTTGGCAGCAACGAGCGCACGGCAAACTCCATCGCGTTGAGCGAAGACTTTCTCACGTCATCGTAGGCGGCGATCCCGCGCTCGAGAAAGAGCAGATCGGGGTCGAGCTTCTCCGCGCCGGCCAGCATCAGGAAATGCACCTCGAGTCCGGCTCGCAGAGCCAGCGGAAGAAAACGCAACGCGGCTTTCTGGCCGGCGCTGTCGCTGTCGAAAAAACATTCCACCTGCGGATGATAACGCCGCATCAGCGCGAGCTGGCCGTCGGTGATGGATGTGCCTTGCGGGGCGACGGCGGTTTTCAGCCCGACGCTCCAGCAACGCATCGCGTCGAGCTGGCCCTCGACGAGCACGAACGGATGACCCTCGCCGACGTGGGTCCGCGCGCGGTCGAGATTGAAGAGCAAGTGGCTTTTCGTGAAGATGGGCGTCTCGGGGGAGTTGACGTATTTCGCCTCGTGCGACGGATCGTCTTTGGGCGTCAGTTCCAGTTGGCGCGCGGTGAACGCCACGACGCGCGATTGGTGGTCGCGGATGGGAATCATCAGGCGTCCGCGGAAGCGCGGGCGCAGGGCATTGATCGTGATCATCGCGCCGTCGCGGATAAAAAACAGTCCGCACTGGCGAAGCGCCTCCTCGGAGAATTTTTTTTGCAGAACCGCACCGGCCAGTCCGCTGTCTTCCGGCGGGGCGAAACCGATTTTGAAATCGTCGGCCAGTTCCGGGCTGAAGCGCCGGTTTTGTGTCCAGTAGTTGCGGATGAAATCTCCGTGCGGATTGGGGGCGAGAAAGGTCTGCCGGTAGTAATCGGCGGCGACGTCGTGGATGTCGAAAATCGCCTGCCGCAGCGAACGTTCCTCGCGCGAGGGGCCGCCGGAGCCCTCCTCGTATTCCAGGTTCACCCCGAACCGTTTGGCCAGCGTCTCGGCGGCTTCGGTGAATTGCAGGCCTTCCGTTTCCATCACGAAATTGAGGATGTCGCCCGCTTTGCCGCAGCCGAAACATTTGTAGAAACCCTTGTCCGTCGAGACGTGGAAGGAGGGGGTTTTCTCGCTGTGAAAGGGACAGAGGCCTTTGAAACGGTTGCCACCGGCTTTTTTCAGCGACACGGTGCGTGCAACCACATCGTGGATGTTCACCCGATGTTTCAGGTCTTGGAGGCTGCGGGATTTGATGACGGGCACGGCGGAGGCGGGGCGGGAACACTGGTTCGCAAAAAGAAATGCGGGAAGATTAAACTTTTCCCGAAGGCTGTGGTCTGTCAAGTTGCGCGGCCCGGGTAACGGGCGGCCCATCTCAACGTCACCACCTCACCATGATTTTTTCTTCAAATTGGAAATCCAGTCCGGTTCCGGGCCTTTTGGCCGTCATTTTTCTCGCGGTTCCCCTGCTCTTGCGCGCGGCGGATACGGCTCCCGCGACGGCCGAAAAACCGGCGGTGGCGCCCCACTACCCGGTGTTTGAATCCAAGCTGGCTGATTTTGGCGAGGGTTCCTACCGGATTGCGGTTGAGCAGATGATCCAGGAATTTGAGCGCCAAAGCGGCCGCAAACTCGTGCCGGGGGCCAAGAAAAAAGTGGGCATCAAGATCTATGCCGACTCCGGCCCGGGTCTCGCCACCCCCTTTCCGTTGGTGCATGCGGTGATCGATGCCATGATGAAGCGTGGCTATGCGAAAGAAAATATTTTTCTCGTCGGCCTGAATCCCCTGCGGCTGCGGCTCACCGGTTTTCTACCGTCCTTCGCGTCCGGAGTGGGGCCCTTTGATGGGCACCCGCTGTTTGTGCTCGAGTCGGGCAAGTTCTATGATCCGTCCTGGTTTTATGACAGCCCGCTGCCGTCCCGGTTTGATCCGGTGATAAATGAGCAGGCGGTCAAGGTGGCCGCCAAAGGCAAAAGCACCACGACGACGGAGGAGGATCGGAAGAGTTTTCTGGCCACGCCGCTGTTTTTGGAGGCGGATTTTTGGATCAATCTTCCGGTTTACACGGACCATCCGGTGCTCGGCATCAACGGTGCGCTGGTCAACGCCACGCTTTGGAATGCGAGCAACACTTTCCGTTTTTTCAAGAGTCCCGCCACCGCCCCCGCCGCCGTCGCGGAAATGGCGGCGATCCCGGAATTGCGCGAAGGCTGGGCGTTCTCGATCGTCAGCCTGCAGTTGTACCAGTTTATCGGCGGGCCGTACTTCAATTCGCTTTATTCCCTTTCCGAGCCCCGGCTCTGGTTAAGCGCCGATCCGGTGCTGCTCGACGCGCTCATGCTTGACCGCCTGAACAGCGCGCGCAAACACACGGGCTTTGATCCGATTGAGAGCGAAGAGGCCCGCATGCTCGATTTCGCCCAGCAACTGGGTGTGGGTTACCGTGACACCTCGAAGGTGGACTGGATCAGATTGAACTATTAATCCGGCAAATAGATGGCGCCTGTGATGATAATCTGTCAGGATAGAATCCATGAAGAAAGAAGACGGTCGGAAGATCACCAAGGTTCAATTCAGTGCGGCGTGGTGCCATGCCAGCAAGCGGCTGGATGTCTAGGCCGAGGTCGCCCAGGCTGCGGACGTACATGAGCGGACGATGCGGCAGTGGGGCCGTTATCGGCGCGAGCGCGGGTTGGTCGCACGGGTCAAGGACAAACGCGGTCGTGCGGTGGGCGACGGACGTGCTTTAGCGCCAGACCAAGAGAAGGAACAGCAAAAGCTTTATCACGGATAAGCTGCCTTGTGGACCTCCGGGCGTAAACGGGCAATCCGTCTTCTGGCGAATGCCTTGTGCGGGTGGGTTTTAAAATGGATACGGATCAGGCGAGCAGCGTGCGCTGCACCAGCCACCACCCGCCGGCAAGGACGACGAGGGCGGAGATGGCGGGCCGCCCGAGGCGGGCGAACGCGGGCCGGTCGCGCATTTTCAAATACACGGGCAGCAGCAGGCCGATGACCGCGAGCTGGCCGAGTTCCACGCCCAGATTAAAAGCGAAGAGCGGCACGGCCAGGGCGCCGCCGGATGAACCGAGGCCCGCTTCGCGCAACGCGCCGGCAAAACCGAATCCGTGGATGAGGCCGAAGCCAAACGTGAGCAGCCAGCGACCGGGCGGCTCTTCGCGGCGCAGGAGATTTTCCACGCCGACGAAGACGATGGTCGCGGCGATCAGCGGTTCAACGATGCGGCCGGGGATGGTCACCACATTCAGGGCGGCGAGGGCCAGCGTGATCGAATGCGCGAGGGTGAAGCACGTGACGATGACGACCATGGACTGCGGGCGCCGGCAGGCGATCAGCAGTCCGCACAGGAACAACAGGTGGTCATAGCCGGTGAGAATGTGCTCGATGCCGAGCAGCAGAAAATCGCGGAATGAAACCGTGGAGGCGGATGCAACCGGCAGGGCAAGGGACGTCCCGGTGCTCGGGTCGGTGGCGGCAAGCGCGGGCCACGTCGGGGTGCCGGGGGCAGGCAGCATGAGTATGACGGAAGCCTTGGCGGCATTCAGAACTTCACTGCGCACGTTCCGGCCATTTTCATCGAGCAGCGTCAAAATGGTCTGATGATCGTCGGGCAAGCTGCGCAGGTAGGAGGCTTCGCAGCGCAGCGGTCCCGCGTCCGGCCGGGCGAAGATCAGGCGGAACTCCACGGCATCGTCCAACAGGAAATCGACGCCGGTCTCGCGCGGTGTCAGAATTTTTCCATTGAAAGAAAGCCGGTACACTTCCCCCGCTTTGGCGCGCAGGCGCGGCAGCTCCTGCTCCACCTGGGGCTCGGTTGCGAGCGTTTCGCCCAACAACAGCCAGGCGGAATCGGCCGCGAGCTCCACTTTCATTTCCAGATGATCGGGGTGCAGCCGCACCATCGCCCAACTGGAAAGGGGATTGTGCGCGAAAGACGGGCTGATGAAAAAAACAGACAGGAAAAGAACAGCCACCAAGCGGAGGGTGCCCCGAAGAAGACGGAGCGCGGGGCCGGAGAAGAGGGGAGGAGGAAGCGGAAAATTTTTCGTCATGGACGAGGCGGTCAGCCTTGCGGAGCCACGGGACAGACCGCCATGTTAAAAAACTCCCGGCCGGCGGGCATGCAGTAAGGGCTTGGTTCTTCGCGGTTCTTCGATTCAGTCGGAGCCCATGCCTTTTGCCGAAGTTGAGAAACGAATCAAAGCCGCAAAGACCGCCGTCCTGGCGGAGACTGAACTCATGCACCGCGAGTTTGGCCGGGCGCGCACCGAGATCAAGCATGACGGCACCAAGGTGACCGCCGTCGACATCGCGATCTCGGAGCACATCCAGGCCGCCATTCTCGCGGAGTTTCCGCAGGATCAGTTTTTCAGCGAGGAGCTCGCGCCGACGGACAGCCCGGTGCCGGCGGTGGCGCGTTTTTGCTGGGTGCTCGACCCGATCGACGGCACGAACAATTATGCGAGCGGCATCAGCCACTGCGCCATTTCCCTGGGCCTGCTGGAGCACGGTCTGCCGGTGTATGGCGTGATTTATGATCTGGCGCGGCGCGTGCTCATCCACGGCGGTCCGGGGCGCGGCGTATGGGACGATGGCAAGCCGGCCCGGGCGCGCGCGGAGCCGCCCGGCGCCCACAGCCTGATCGGATTTCATTCGCCGGTGGAAAAAGTTTACGCGGCGGAGGGGAAGCGGCTGATTGAAAATTTCAAGTTTCGCGGTCTCGGCAGCAGCACGCTGCATCTGGCCTACGTCGCCATCGGCCTGCTCGACGGGGCGGTGGATCACAACAACAAGATCTGGGACATCGCCGCCGCCTGTGCGTTGATGGAGGAAGCCGGCGCCGAGATCCATTTTCTGAACGGCTCGCCGTTTCCGCTGAAGGAATTCACGCTCGGGGCCGGCCGCATCCAGTATGTGACGGGCAACCACGCGATGTGCGCCCGGCTGCGCGAGTTGCTCGGGCGTTAGGGTCGGGACCAAATTGTCACGCGGAGCCGGTGAACAAAAAATACTGGGAAAAAAGCGGCGATCCGCAGATATTCCCTCGGTTATGGCATTCGCTTATACTTGCGGCAGTTTGGCCAAGAGGCGCGCATTGGTGCGCAAGCCATGCGCAGATGAAAAACGTGTAATCTGAGATTATGCGCATGTGGAAAAAGTTTACCTGACCGCAAACCAAACAATCTCATGAGCTCAAAACGACGTTGGACCAAACCCGCGATAATTTTCGGAGGCATCGCCATCTGGGGGCTGATCCTGGTGGGGTGCGTGATGGTGGACCGAACGATTGTCGCCCCCCCGAACGTGGCCGGGGCCACATTCGTCGGTTCGAACAAATGCGCCGATTGCCATGAAGACCAGACCAAGCACTTTGGTTCGGCCACCCACGCCAAACTGGCGCTGAAGGATGCCAAGGGCACCGACATCAGTTGCGAGAGCTGCCACGGCGCCGGTTCGATCCACGTCAAGGCCGGCGGCGGCAAGGGCACGATTGTCAATCCCCGCAAGTCGCCGGAAACCTGCTTCCAATGCCACGTCGATAAACGCGGACAGTTCAGTCTCCCGCATTCCCATCCGGTCCTGGCCGGGAAAATCTCCTGCATCGATTGCCATGACGTGCATGAGGGGAATGCCATCAAGGGCAGCGGCGCCGATCTTGAGGCGCAAAACGAAACCTGCACCAAGTGCCACACCCAACAGAAGGGGCCGTTTGTATTTGAACACGGTGCGATGCGCGAAGGCTGTGTTTCCTGCCATAGCCCGCATGGTTCGGTGAACCAGAAGATGCTGGTGGCCCGGGATGCCAATCTCTGTCTGCGCTGCCACCTGGAGTCACCTGATCCCGGCTCATCCGGCCAGATCAACGCAAACGCCATCCATCATACGGCGGAGAACCACAACACGCGTCTGATGCAGGGAGCGTGCTGGAGCGCCGGCTGCCACGAGGCGCCGCACGGTTCCAATGCCAACAACCACTTCCGTTACTGATCCACCAACCAAGAACGCCAAATGAACGCGATTACTCCCCATTTCATTCATCGCACTGGGCTCCTTGCCGGTGCCGTCCTCGTCCTCGCCGGTGTCCGGGCTTACGGTGCGGATCAGGCCGCCATTCAGGCTGACGCTTTCCCGAACTTTGACAGTTACGTCAAGATCAGCGGCCAGGCTCCATCAATCACGGGCAACAAGGCCGCCTTTCAGGATCGCCTGCATCAATCCGACAGCGGCAGCGGAGGCATCGAGGATCTCCACTACAGCCGGGACGTGTCCAAGGACACCAACATGGTGATTGATGGCCACGCTCTTTTCGGGGCGGAAGATTATCTGGGCCAGATCCATGTGTCGAAAAATGAGGTGGGTTCCTTCGAGGCCGGTTACAAGAGCTTCCGCACCTTCTATGATGGCGTGGGTGGATTCTTCCCGCTGAACCAGCGGTGGCTGCCGTTGACCAACGAAAATCTGCACACTGACCGCAGCAAATTCTGGGTCGAGGGCACAATCAATCTGCCCAAGCTCCCCGTCATCACGCTCAAATACACCAACGAGCTTCGCGACGGACAAAAGGATTCCACCATCTGGGGCGACACCGATCTTACCGGTCTGCCTTTTGCTCTGGCGCCCAATCCCGTCAGCCCCGTCCGCAAGATTGTCCCAAGTTATCTCCAGTTGGACGAGCGCCACCAGATGCTCGAGGCCTCGGTGCAGCACACCGTGGGCAATACCACCTTTCAACTTATTCTGCTCGGCGATCAGACGAAAAATCTTGATACCCGCTACGTCACCCGTTTCCCCGGCGAGGTGATTCCTTGGTCCATTGCCAGTCTGAGCAACACCAACAATGCGGTGACCGGCCGATCGCCCCAAGGCATCGCCAAAGCTGCGGCCACGGCCAGCAACTGGAACAACCAGATCATCCAGGCGCAAAGCGACGGGATCGCGACCAAGACCAGTGCGGTCACAGGCAAGATCGACACGGTGCTAAACGACAAGCTGACGCTCCATTTTGGCGGCAGCTATCAGCTCCTGCACAGCGACATCACCGGCGACCGTCCCTTGATCACGAGCACTCCCACGAGCACGGGGATCGTCCCTGTCACCACGGACACCTTTACCGGACTGACCGGTGCCTCGCGGATCAAGGTGTTAACCGGCAATGCCGCCATCGACTACAAGCCCGTGAACGATCTTTTCATCAAGGTCGCCGTCCGGGGAGAGGAGGAATATATTCGTGGGGCTAGCAGCTACAACGTGATCGCGGCGTCAGGCAATCCTGCGGTCACCGTGACCAGCACGCCCCGTACGGATTGGGCCAAGATCAACCAACACTCGGCCACGCCGGTCCTCGAACTTCGCTACACCGGCATCAAGAACCTTTCGCTCTACTTCACCGGCAGCCAACGAAATCTCAACGGCGACGAAAGAAACACCTCCTCCTACAATCCGCTGACCGCGGGAGGCGGCACGCTGGCCAACAACAATCTGGCGGAAGACCACGGCAACTACACGCTGGGTGCGAACTGGCGCGCCTGCACGGCCGTCACGCTGCGGGCCGAGGTTTTCGACAAGCACCACCAGTTCGAGTCGGCCGGCTTTGGCGTGAATCTGGGCGACTATTACCTGGTTGATTCGCAGTTCAAGGGCCTGAAGCTCACCGGAATTGTGAAGCCGGTGGCCCAGCTCACGCTGACCAGCCGCTATGTTTATCAGAACGGCAAAATGCAGGTCACCGGATTTCTCCCCACCTACCCGGCGTACGATTCATGCGACGCGAAGAATTTCAACTTCGGGGAGACGATCGATTGGGCGCCGAACAAGGCGGTCTATGTGCAGTTGAATGGGAATGTCGTGTTCAACATGATCGGCACGGTTTATCCCCGCGCCGGCGTGACGCCGGCAACCACGACCTTGTCGGCCTGGGACACCAACGGCGTGCTGCACAATTCCAATAACAACTACGTCACGGCCAGCCTGATGACCGGGTTTGTGGCCGGAAAGAATTCCGATGTCCAGGTCCAGTACACCTACTACAAGGCCGACAATGGCAATGCCGCCCTGGCGGCCCTCACCGTTCCCTACGGCGCCGCCGCCGAGGAGACCATGGTCACCGTTGGCCTTAAGCACAAATTCAGCTCCCGGTTCATCCTGAACGCCAAGGTCGGTTATCTCGACAGCAAGAACGACACCACCGGCGGGAACACCAACTTCCGCGGGCCGCTCGGCTATGTTTCCTTGGATTACGCCCTGTGATTGATCCAGCGGCTTCGGTTCGGGGGAGATTTTCCCATCGCGTTTGCCGCGGCCAAATTCTAACATCAGCCTGTTCATCGAACCGAAAAAATTCTCCCCATGAAAACCACGACCAAGATTGCTCTCCTCAGTCTCGCCCTTCCACTCGCGGCCAGCCTCGGCCATGCCGCCTCTGCCTCCGACAATTGGGACAACGAATGCGCCTCCTGCCATGGTCCGGATGGCAAGGGCCAGACCAAGCAGGGCAAGAAACTCAAGTTGCGCGACTACACCGATGCCAAGGTGCAGGCGGAGCTGAAGGACGAGGACATGCTCAAGGCCATCGTCGAGGGCGTGAAGGTGGATGGGAAGGAACGCATGAAGTCCTTTAAGGAGATTTTGTCCGCAGACGAGGCGAAGGAGCTGGTGGCGTTTGTTAGGAAGATGAAAGCCTGATCGGACTCAACCCGGATGATGTGCTTGAATGCCCGGTCCGGGACCCCCGCCTGTTTCGCACCCCATGACCGACTCCACGCCTACCGAATCTAACCAGCCTCCGACCCAACGCTCACATTTCAACAATTGGATCAGCGCCATCGGCGCTGTTCTGGCTGTGGGCGCGCTGTTCTCCTTTGCCTTGCTGGCATGGATGGATTTCACGGGGGACCACAAGAATCCGTACCTTGGAATCTTTACCTACATCGTCGCGCCGGGCTTTCTCATCGCCGGGCTGATCACGGTTTTTTTCGGGGCCTGGGCGCAGCGCCGTTGGGCGATAAAGCATTCGACCGCCCCGGACAAATGGCGGCTTGATTTCACCGACACGGCGCATCGGCGCTATCTTGTGGTGTTTGTTCTCGGGGCCATCGGCTTTGTGATGCTCTCGGCTTTTGGCAGTTACCAGAGCTACCATATCGCGGAGTCGACACAGTTTTGCGGCCAGGTGTGCCACTCGGCGATGAATCCCGAGTTTACCACCTATCAGCGTGGCGCACATGCCCGGGTGGATTGTGTGGCCTGCCATGTTGGTGCAGGCGCCTCGGCCTTCATCCAGGCCAAGATCAACGGCACCCACCAGCTCATCGCCTTCACGTTGGACAACTACCAGCGGCCGATTCCGACCCCGGTTAAAAATCTCCGGCCGGCCCGCGAAACCTGCGAGAAATGCCATTGGCCGGAAAAATTTCACGGCAATATCGACCTGACCTACGATCACTATCTTTCCGACAAAAAGAACACGGCGTTCAGTACGCGCATGCTGATGCATGTGAATGAAGGCCGCCCCGGCAGCCCGTTGGCCGGCATCCACTGGCACGTCAGCCCCGACAGCAAGGTCGAATATTACGCCACCGATGAAAAGCGGCAGGACATCCCCTGGATGCGGGTCACCAACAAGAAGGACGGAACCAGCCGGGTATATCGCAACGAAGAATTCAAGGGCGAGCCGACGGCGGAACAGATCCGGGTGATGGATTGCATCGATTGCCACAACCGTCCGGCGCATGTTTTCCCGACTGTCAACAGTGCCATCGAAAAATCCATGGCGCTCGGCGCACTCAGCAGCAAACTGCCGAATATCAAACGGTCCGCCGCCCAGGCGATGTTGCAGAAGGACATCATCACCGATGCTGCGGCCCCCGGCAAGATCGCCGAGTTTCTCACCGCCAAGTACAAGGACAACCCCGAGCTGCCCGCCACCATCGCCGAGGTGCAGCGCCTTTACTCCGTCACGATCTTTCCCGAACGCAAAGCCGACTGGCGCATCTACCCGAATAATATCGGCCACAAGGACTGGGCCGGCTGCTTCCGCTGTCACGACGACAAACATAAAACGTCGACCGGCGAGAGCGTGAGGGCCAGCGATTGCAATTCCTGCCACACGATCATCGCCCAGGGTAAGGACAAGGATCTGGCCAGCATTGCGGCCGGCGGTCTTGAGTTCAAACACCCGGGCGGCGAATACGACAAAGACCTGACTTGCTCTGATTGCCACAACGGTGGCGTCCAGGGAAAATAATCCGCCATTGCTCAAGTTACCAACGGGGCGCCACCGACC
>CAZIQP010000001.1:56714-106246 GCA_964541315.1 uncultured Opitutaceae bacterium | reverse complement strand
TGCTTGATGACTTCGGCGACCTTTGCGGGGACGAGGCGTTCCCAGGAGGGATCGCCGTTCTTGATGCGTTGGAGAACATCGCGGGAGAAGATGCCGAGATAATCCTCGTTATAGCCGTTGATGCAGTCGATGTAGTGGTTCTCGAGCAGGTGGGCGTAGAGATTGCGGAGCTTTTCGGGAACGCTGAGATTGCGGGCGGTGATGAGCACCTTGTTGGCGAAGGCGTGGGAGAGGCCGCTGTGGTTGCCTTCGCTGGCGTGGCCGGTCTTCAGGTAGTTGTCATACGCGATCTGTTGCATCGGGTAGGTGTAGAGCTTCACAGCGTGACGGAACATGCGGCCCATGGATTCGAGAATGCCGCCCTCAAGGTTCTCGTAGTATTTCTCGTTGAAGATTTCGAGGAGGGTGTTGATGCCGAGGGCGACGCCGATCATTTCCTTCGTATAGCGGCGGATGTAGGAGACGAGGCGGTAGTACTCCGAATAATTGGAAATCAGCACGGTCAGCCCGATGTGCCCGAGCATATCCACGCGGGAGAGGAAGTCCCGTTCGTCGACGGCGCCATCGGCAAGAAAGTTGTTAAAGGTGAGCTCCATGAGCACGATGACCTCCTTGCCCTTGACCATCGGCTCCTGCAGGAACTGGGCGCTCGCACAGTTGAGCATGTCAACATTGACGTGCGTGACCGGGCGGAAACTGCCGCGCTCAACCAGAACCGGCCGGTTGTACAGCACCTCGGAGGGTTGGAGGACATCGCCGGAGGGGGAGAACATCACGGCATTGGTGAGGCCGTGTTTCACGAGGTGGAGTGAAAGGAGGCGGTTGTCGACGTGGGCAAAAGCCGGTCCGCTGAACTTGAGCATATCGACCTCAATGCGGTCGGTGCCGAGGTTGTCGGCGAGGGATTTGATGAATTTCTCCGGGTCTTCGCGATAGTAAAGCGCACCGTAGATGAGGTTGGTGCCGACAATACCGAGCGCTTCCTGCTGGAGCAGGTGGTTTTTGTCCAGCATGCGGACATGTATCAGAATATCGGACGGCTCATCGAGCGGCTTGGGCTGGCAACGGACGCCGAGCCAGCCATGGCCGCTGCTGGTGCTCTTGGAATTGGCGGTGGCGACCGTGTCGGCGTAGACAAAGAAGCAGGTGCGTTCGCCACGTTTCTCATGCAATCGTTCCTTGAGCAGGGTGTACTCGTGGCCCAGCATGGTTTGCAGGCGCTCGCGCGAGACGTAGCGCGGGGCCTTGCCGTAGATCGCGTCGCTGAAAGTCATGTCGTAGGCTGACATGGTTTTGGCGATTGCCCCCGAGGCGCTGCCAGCCTGGAAGAAGACGCGGGCGACTTCCTGACCGGCCCCGATTTCGGCGATCGTGCCGTAATGGGTGCCGGCGAGATTAATCGTCAGGGCTTTGCGGTGGGTGGTTAGTAGAGGTTGGCTCTCGCTCATGGACTGGGTGAGTAAAGAGTATATCGGCATAAAAAATTGTCTAGTAGTGTTAAATCGGAAGGAAATTTGACCGATATGTTACGTGGCGCCGTTTATCTCGGCAGGTCTCCGTTTGTCCCGGTTTCATGTCCGCGAGGCCTTTTTCGCTGGCAGCATAAGGAGTGCCGGCTAGGTTGCTGGAATGAAGAATTTTTTCTCGACCTTTTTTGCCAGTCTCACGGCCCTGGTGGTGTTCAGCGTTGGCTGCTGTTTGGTGGCGGTTCTGTTTATCGCCGCGCTGGCGGCCATGGGCGGTGCGGCCATGGAGGGCGGGGAAAAACCGGTCGCAGTGACCAAAGGCTCCTATCTGGTGGTCGATCTCTCGGTCAATTTGCAGGACAAGCCCGAGCAGATGGAGGGCTTTGAGCAGATCGCCGAGGCTTTCGGCGGAGAAGGCGACCATGTGTTGCAACTGCGCGCGGCCACCCGGGCTTTGCGCGCCGCGGCCAAGGACAGTGATATCGCCGGTATTTATATGCATGGCAGTTTCCGCCCGATGGGCTACGGCTCGGGTTTTGCCGCACTGAAGGAACTGCGCGAGGCCTTGGAGGCGTTCAAGGCCACGGGCAAGCCGATCAAGGCCTACCTGACCAATGCGTCGACGCGCGACTACTTCATCGACTCGGTGGCGAGTGATCTGACGATTGATCCTTATGGCATGATCTTCATGCCCGGCCTCGCCTCGCAACCGATGTTTCTCACCGGGGCATTTGAAAAATTTGGCCTCGGGGTACAAGTGACCCGCGTCGGCAAATACAAGAGCGCGGTCGAGCCTTTTACGCGCAAAGACATGAGTCCGGAGAGCCGCGCGCAGACGACCAAACTGCTCGGCGATCTGTGGGCGGAGATTGTTGCCACGGTTGAACAGGCCCGGGGTATGAAGCCCGGTACTTTGCAGCAGGCGGTCGACTCCGAGGGCTTCATGCGGGCGGAATTGGCGCAGCAGCTCAAAATCGTGGACCGCGCGGCGAACCTGGATGTGGTGCTCGACGAATTGAAAGCGGCGACCGGGCGCAAGAACGCCAAGACCTTCAAGCAGATCGCGCTGAAGGATTATGCGAAGCTCATCGGCGGCGACGGCCTGGCGGCCAAGCGTCAGGAGCAGGGAAAAATTGAACTTGGCGCCGGCAGCGGCGGCAAGGTGGCCATCGTTTATGCCGAGGGAGAAATCATCGATGGCACGGGCAACGAGCCGGAATATGTCTGGGGCCAGAAACTGGCCAAACAGCTCCGGGAAATCCGGCAGGACGACAGCATCAAGGCGCTGGTGTTGCGCGTGAACAGTCCTGGCGGCAGCGTCACCGCGTCCGAGGCGATTTTGCGCGAGCTGCACCTGATGCAGAAAGAGAAGCCGGTGGTGGTTTCCATGGGCACGGTGGCCGCTTCGGGCGGCTACTGGATCTCGACCGCCGCCGACCGGATTTTTGCGGAACCCAGCACTATCACCGGCTCCATCGGCGTTTTCGGCCTGTTTCTCAATGTGCAGGGTCTCGCCCAGGACAAACTCGGCCTGTCTTTCGACATGGTGAAGACGGGAAAATTCGCCGATGCCAACACCATTGTCCGTCCCAAGACCGAGGAGGAACTGGCGTTTTTCCAAAAATCGGTCGACTGGGTTTATGAGGAATTCATCGGCAAGGTCGCGGCCGCGCGCAAACTCGACAAGGCCGTGGTGCATGAGATCGCCCAGGGCCGGGTCTGGTCGGGCAGCGAGGCTTTGAAGCTCGGCTTGGTGGATGAAATGGGCGGGCTGGACGCGGCGACCAAATATGCGGCGACCAAGGCCGGTCTGGGCGAAAGATTTCACGTCGCGGAATATCCCCGCAAGAAACAGTTCGCCGAAATGTTTGCGGAGGCTTTTGACCGGGGCCGCCGCGAATACAGCAACTCGGTCGGTCCGCTTGGCGCGCTGCTGCGGCAGACCGCCAGCGAGCTGAACACGCTCAGGCAGTTGAACGATCCGCAGGGCATGTACGCCCGTCTGCCCTTTGATCTGGGGATGAATTAAATCCGGTTGGAGGCGGTTTCTTAAGGCGGATTCCTGGAATCCGGGCTACGTTCTTCACCGGAACGTCGCATAGTTTGTCATTGTATCCCGAAGCGGATTCGGCTTCATCCTCGGCAGGCCAGCGGATCACCGGAAAATTCGGTGTTTCGTTTGATAATCTACCCTCGGTTCACGCGACATTGGTCACACTCTCGTCGTAGTTTTCGTCCAGGTCCCCCTGGACACCTGGAAGCACAACCAAAAACAAAACACGGAGAGACTCACCATGATCCAAAACACACCCGACACGACAAGCCATGAAAAATTAAAGGAGGAGTATGAAACGGACGGCCTGATCCGCTCCTCGTTTCCGCTCGCCGACGGCCGGCTGGTGGAAGAATTGCGAAAGGATGTTCCCCGGTGTCTGGTCGAAGTGACCCGCAACAAAGAGGACAAGCTTTTTCGCGTGCCGTACATGCTCACGCAGTCGATTGTCAACGCGACCCACGACATGAATATTTTGCGCGTGGTTTCGGCGGCGCTTGGCACCGACGAATTGGTCATGTGGGGGCCCAACATCCAGCGCGGCACCCCGAACGAGGCTGCGCTTTGGCATACCGATATTGAGAGCTGGTTTTGGCCGAGCCTCACGGTGGCGGTGGGCCTGCACGGTTGCTCCCAGGAAAATTCCACCATCTGTGTTCCCGGCACGCACAAATTCCCGGTGCAACCCTGGTCGGTCGCCCATAATTGGAAGAATGAGGATATTCTCGCCGCAGCCAATCATATCGACCCGGCCTGCGACAGAATCGAAAATTTCCGCGATTTTGGTCCCGGCCGATTCTATGTCTTCAATGCCAAGACCTGGCACTGTGGCGTGCCGCTCGTCTCCGGCACGCGCGAACTGCTCTTTCTGCACTATCAGCGCGCCTCCGATCCGCGGATTCCCTACTTCAAGAATTACAATCAATGCACTTGGTTTGATTTTCCGGCCGTCTACTGGAAAGTGAACACGGGAAAACCATTCGACGTGAACCAGGAGCTCTACCCCGTCGCAGACATGGAATTTGTCGGGCCGCAGATGGAATACCGTCGCCCGGGATACAACGGTTGAGCATCTGTTTTATTGCCGGGCACGGTTCGCACAGTCCCTTCGGTTTCAAACCCGTCCTCCGATGAAAGCGATCCGTCGGGAGATTGGCTTTCCTGGTCGGCAAGGCGTGGGAAAAAAATTGCCTCTTTGGTACAGGAGAGGCATTTTACGTTCATGCCTTCCGAATTCAGCGTCAACCGCACGGTGGAATTCGCCGAGACCGACATGGCCGGCATCATGCATTTCGCGAACTTCTTCTATTGGATGGAAGCGTGCGAAGCCGCCTTCTACCGTTCGCTCGCTTTGCCGCTCATCTCGTTTGTGCCGGGCAGTGTCGTTGGCTGGCCCCGCGTCGCCGTCTCGTGCGAATACAAATCGCCGCTGCGGTTCAACGACACCGTGCAAGTCCGCCTGCTGGTGAAGGAAATCCGGACCAAGGCGGTGATCTATGTTTTTCAATTCCGTAAAACAAGGGACGGCAAACTGCTGCCGGAAGTCATGGCTCAGGGGGAAATGGCCGCAGTATGCGTGACCGCTGGTGCGGATGGCGCGATGGCGGCCCAGCCCATCCCGGCCGACGTGCGTGCCAAACTGGAAGTGGCGCCGCCGGCCGCTTTTCTCGGGTAGCGTTGGTTCCGCCTCGTTGGTGCAGGATCAGAATCAAGGCTTCCGGACCGTGGCCGGTTCGAGCAACGGCTCGACGACGACCCAGACATTTTCGGCCAGAATGGCATGACCTTTGGTCGTGGGATGAATGCCATCGGCTTGATTCAGCTCAGGGTGGCCGCCCACGCCTTCGAGGAGAAAGGGAATGAGCGTTATCCCCGATTCTTTCGCCACTGCGGGATAGATCGCGGCGAAATTCTTGGAATGTTCGGGTCCAAGGTTGGTGGGTACTTGCATGCCGGCGAGCACGATTTTCGCTTCAGGCACGCGGCTGCGGATGCGTTCGATTATTTTTTTGAGATTCGCCTGCGTGACGTCGGGGGCGATGCCGCGCAAGCCGTCGTTGGCGCCCAGTTCGATCACGATGAGACTGACTTTCTGGCGTAGAATCCAATCCAGCCGGCGCAGTCCGCCGGCAGTGGTGTCGCCGCTCAGCCCGGCGTTCACGACCCGCCAGGGCAATCCCGCCGCGTCGATTTTTTTCTGCACCAGGGCAGGGTAGGCTTCATCCGGATCGAGCCCGTAACCGGCGGTGATGCTATCACCAAAGAACACCATGTTTTTTTGTTCAACCGCCACCGCATGGACGGACCAAATGAAACTGGCGAGCAACCCGAGAAAAAGCCATTGAAACGTTCCTAGGGCCGTTCGTGGGTTCGCCGTTGCGCTTCGGATGAGGATGGTTGCCTTACGTGTCATTATGCGTCCTTTACGGACCAAGCCATGAGTGATCAATCCATCCTAAAAGTCGAGCAACTGACCCAAACCTATGTCACTACCGCCGGGCCACTGACCGTTTTGCGCGACGTATCCTTCGTCCTAGCAGCCGGCGATACCTGTGCCATCGTCGGGCCTTCCGGGAGCGGCAAGACCACTCTGCTCGGCCTCTGCGCGGGGTTGGATCAGCCCAGTGGCGGCAAGGTAACCCTCGCGGGCCGGGAACTGGGTGGGTTGACGGAGGATCAGCGGGCGCTGGTCCGGAATGAAAGCGTGGGTTTTGTCTTCCAGAATTTTCAGCTCATTCCCACGTTGACCGCTTTGGAAAATGTGCTCGTTCCTCTGGAGTTGAGGGGGAATGGCGTGAACGAGCAGGAAGCCGCGGGCCTGCTCGCGCGCGTGGGTCTGGGCGACCGGTCGGATCATTATCCGGCGCAGCTCTCCGGCGGCGAGCAGCAACGCGTGGCGCTGGCCCGCGCCTTCATCAACCGCCCGCGGATCCTTTTTTGTGATGAACCGACGGGGAATCTCGATGGCGACACCGCGCACGCGATGGTGGAGCTGATCTTCGGCCTCAACCGCGAACGAGGGACCACATTGGTGCTGGTGACGCATGACCTCGAGCTTGCCCGCCGGACCCAAAGGATCATCCGCCTCCGCAGCGGCTCCGTCCTCTCCGACGAGAGACGACAAGCATCCTGAATGTTTCGTGGTGACCGATTCCTCATGAATTTTATCCTGAAAATGGCCTGGCGGGACACGCGGGCGAGCCGGCGGCGGTTGCTGTTGTTTTCGCTGGCGATTGTTCTCGGCGTGGCCGCGCTCGTCTCGGTCGCTTCGCTGCGCGATAATCTTACCCGCGCCATCGCGGAACAGACCAAATCCCTGCTGGGCGCCGATCTCGTCATCAACTCCCGCGCCGCCCTCACCCCCGAGGCGCAGCAGTTTATTGCCCGGCTCGGCGGCGAACAATCCCGCGAGATCACCTTCAGTTCCATGCTGGTAATTCCCGGGGAAAGGAAATCCACCCGGCTCGTGCAAGTGCGGGCGTTGGAGGGAGGATTTCCTTTCTACGGCGAATTCGACACCGCCCCCGCCAACGCGCGGGCCAGCCTTGCGGGCGGGGCCAACGCCGTGCTGGAGCAAACCTTGCTGGCGCAGTTCGGCCTGAAGCCTGGCGACCGGATCCGGCTCGGCAGCGCGGATCTCACGGTCACGGGCGGTCTGCTCCGGGTGCCGGGCGAAAACGCCGCGTTTGCCACGCTGGCGCCGCGGGTGTTCATCCCGCTGGCCACCGTGGTGGAAACCGGCTTGCTGAAGGCCGGCAGTCTGGCCCGGTACCGCGTGTATGTGAAATTTTCCGCCGGTACGGATGTGGAGAAACTGGTGCGCGATTTGCGGAATCGTTTCCGCGAGCTCCGGCTCGGTTTCGACACCGTGGAGGAGCGCAAAAAGGAGCTGGGCGATTCCATCGCCAGCGCGAACGTGTTCATGATGCTCGTGGGCTTCGCGTCGTTGTTTCTCGGGGCCATCGGCGTGGCCAGCGCGGTGCATGCGCATATCAGCCAGAAATTGCCGACGGTTGCCGTGCTGCGCTGCCTGGGTGCGAGTGCGCGCACGAGTTTTTCGATCTATCTCGCGCAGAGTCTGGGGCTGGGCGTCGTCGGAGCCGGGACTGGGGCGCTGCTGGGAATCGCGGTGCAGTGGGTGCTGCCGCCATTGTTGCGGGATTTTCTGCCCATCGCCTTTGTGTTTTCCATTTCGTGGTCCGCCGTGGCGGGCGGGTTTGCGGCGGGTTTGATTCTGTCGATGCTTTTCTCGTTGTGGCCGCTGCTGGTGGTGAGAAAGGTGTCGCCGTTGCTGACGCTCCGCTCGGCCTTTGGCGAGGCGACAAAACCGAAACGCGATTGGGGGCGGGTGGCATTGCTGGTGGTGATAGTCGGTGCGGTGTTTGGTTTTGCCATCTGGCAGGCCGGCCGCTGGCAGTGGGGTCTGGGTTTTGGCGGTGCGCTGCTGCTGGGTTTTGGCGTGCTGGCCGGCCTGGCCCGCGCGATCTCGTGGGGTGCCCGGAGGCTGCCATTGCGTCGCCTGCCATTCGCGTGGCGGCAAGGTTTCGCCAATCTCCACCGGCCGAACAACCGGACGTTGCTGCTGCTCGTGTCGCTCGGCCTCGGCACGTTCCTGATGATGACACTGTATCTCACGCGCGACACGATCCTCGGACAATTGCGGGTGATGGATGGAGCCGGCCGGCCCAATCTCATGCTGTTCGACATTCAGGATGATCAGGCTGAGCCGCTCGCGAAATTGCTCGCGGCGCACGGCGCTCCGGTTATCCAGCAGGCGGCGATCGTCACGATGCGGATCAACGCGTTGAAAGACCGGCCGGTAACCGAGCTGTTGAAGGACAAGCACGGCACGATTCCGGCCTGGACCTTGCGCCGGGAATACCGCTCCACTTACCGCACTGAACTGACCGAAACGGAACATGTCGTGGCGGGAAAATTTACCGGGACCGTTGTTCCCGGCACCGGACCGGTACCGGTATCGTTGGAAGAGTCGCTAGCGCGCGACATGCAGGTGCAGGTGGGCGACGAGATGGAATTTGATGTGCAGGGCGTGCCGGTGAAAGCGGTGGTGGGCAGTTTGCGCAAAGTGGACTGGCGGCGGATGCAGCCGAATTTCTTTGTGGTGTTCCCCACGGGAGTGCTGGAGGCGGCCCCGAAATTTCATGTCATGGCCTTGCGGACCGGTTCGCCGGGGATTTCGGCGCAGATCCAGCAGGCGGTGGTGCAGGATTTCCCCAATGTCTCCGCGATCGATCTCTCGCTGATTTTGCAGACCATCGACAGTGTCTATGCCAAGGCCTCCTTCGTGGTGGAATTTCTGGCGCTCTTCACGGTGGTCACCGGCGTGATCGTGCTGGCGGGAGCGGTGCTGATCGGCCGGCACCAGCGCGTGCGGGAGAGCGTGCTGCTGCGCACACTGGGAGCAACGAAGGCACAGGTGAACCGCATCATGCTGGCCGAATACCTGGCGCTGGGCACGCTTGGCGCGGCGGTGGGCGCGGTGCTGGCGGTGGGCGCCAACTGGGCGCTGGCTCACTATGTTTTCAAACTAAACTGGTCCACGCCGTCTTTTGCGGTGCTCGGGCTGGGTTGGGTGGCGGTCAGCGGGGTGACCGCCGTGACGGGCCTGTTCTCCAGCCGGGGCATCTGCGACCAGCCGCCATTGGAAGTACTGCGGCAGGAGACGTGAGGGATATTTAACAAAATATGCCTTGATGGATTGCGTCGAAATTGTCGTTGCGCGGAGTCTCCCAAATCAGCAATTCAAGCAGCTTATCCGCTCTCGACAATGCTTGCGGGCACACTGATCAATCATGAATCCACGCTATCTTGATTTTCATTATATCCTGCGCGATGCGCAGGGGCGGATGCTTGACACTTCCCGGGGCAACGAGCCCCTCGGCTGTGTCGAGGGCGCGGGACAGATTGTCGATGGGCTCGAAGCGGTGCTGCGCTCGATGCAGCCTGGTCAGATGCGCAAGGTCGTCGTGCCGCCGGAGCGCGGCTATGGTCTCCATGAAAAGGATCTGGTGCAAAAAGTGCCGCGTTCACGTTTGCCCGTCGAGGAGGTGAAAGTGGGTGACCGGTTTCAGACCGGGCCGGATAGACATGCCCCGGTGGTGATGGTGGCCGCGATCGAAAACGACGAGGTCTTGCTGGATGCCAATCATCCGCTGGCCGGGCAACACCTGTATTTCGAAGTGGAACTGGTCGGGGCGAGGCCCGCGACGGCTGAGGAGCGGGCGGCGAGCAGTCAGCAGCACACCTGAGCGGCGAAATCAATCCAGGTGTACGCGGCGAATTGATGTGGTTGCCAAGAGTCGGTGGGCATCTACGTTCCGCGGGCATGAAAGTTCTTGGCATAGATATTGGCGGCTCGGCCTTCAAGGGCGCGCCGGTGGACACGAAGACGGGGCGGCTGCTCGCGGAGCGGCATCGCGTGGCGATCGAATCGCCTTGCTCGGTCAAGACCGGCGTGGCGGCGGTGCGCGAGATCGTCCGACACTTCAAATGGAAGGGCCCGGTGGGGATCGGATTTCCGGCCATCATCCGGGACGGAAAAATTGGAGCGGTGGGCAACCTGGGCAAAGTGTGGGAGCGGAAAAACGGTGCGGCGATTTTCCGACGGGCGGCGGGTTGCCCGGTGAAACTCATCAACGACGCTGATGCCGCCGGACTGGCCGAGATGAAATTTGGCGCGGGACGCGGGCGGGAGGACACCGTGATTCTGCTGACTTTCGGCACGGGGATCGGTTCGGCACTGTTTCATCACGGCCGGTTGTTTCCCAATGCCGAGCTTGGTCACATTCCATGGCGACGGAAACCTTTCGAGCGATATGCCTCGGCGGCGGCACGCAAGCGTGCCCGGCTGGAATGGGATGAGTGGGCTCAGCGCGTGAATGTCTACCTCGGGGTGGTGGAGCGACTGTTCACGCCGGAACTCATCATCATCGGTGGCGGAGTGAGCAAGAAAGCGGATCTGTGGTTAAAATACGTCAAGGCAGACGCCAAGGTCGTGCCCGCCAAACTCTACAACGATGCCGGGATCGTGGGCGCCGCGCTCGCCGGCGAGTAGGCGTGGTCGGCCCGGCCGTCCATCCCTTTGCCAATCCGCTTATCCCTAAACCAACTGCGCCCCGGGTAATTCCTCGCGTGTAATCCTGTTATATTTTAACCTCCGACTACTATGTCCACTTCCTTGACCCAGCCAAGCAAAGCGGCGCCCACGACTGTTTTTGCGAATAAGAAATCCCGCAGGCAGCTTTACTGGATCTTCGGGTCCATCCTTGCGCTCGCCGCGCTGGTGGGGGCCGCCATCGTCAGGAACAAGGGCAAGGATCAGGCAATCCTGGTGACGACGGAAAAGGCCGTCATCAAAACTATCACCCAGCTCGTCAACGCCACCGGCAAGGTCCAGCCCGAGGTCGAGGTGAAGATTGCCCCCGAAGTGGCGGGCGAGATCATCGAACTCCCCTTCCGCGAAGGCGCGGCGGTGAAAAAGGATGAGCTGGTCGTGCGCATCAAACCCGACAACTACCGCTATCAGGTCGAGCAGCAGGAAGCCAATCTCATCGCGGCCAAGACCACCGCCGTCCAGGCCAAGTCGCAGCTCTTAAAAGCGCAGGACGACTTCAAGCGCATCGGGGAGCTTTTCGGCAAACAGCTCGTTTCCGACTCCGACTTTTCCACCGCCAAAACCAATCTTGAGGTGGCCCAGGCCGGCTACGACAACGCGCTCGCCCAGATAAGCCGCAATGAAGGCTTGCTCAGCCAGTCCCAGGATTTGCTCTCCAAAACCTCGATCTATGCGCCCATGGACGGAACTGTCAGTTCGCGCACCAGCGAAGTGGGCGAACGCGTGGTCGGCACCGGTTCTTTTTCCGGTACGGAAATCATGCGGGTGGCCGATCTGGCCAACATGGAAGTCCGGGTGAACGTGAATGAAAACGACATCGTGAATGTCAAGGTGGGCGACCTGACCCGCATCGCCATCGACGCTTATCCCGGCCGCAAATTCACCGGCACTGTGAGAGAAATCGCCTCGACCGCCACGACACAGGGGTTGAACACCCAGGAGGAGGTGACCAATTTTTTGGTGAAAATCCGCATTGTGGACAAAAATGTGAGTTTTCGTCCGGGTATGAGCGCCACGGTGGATATCGAGACCAAGACCGTGCAAAACGTGATCGCCATCCCCACTCAGTCCGTGACAGTGCGCAGCCGGGCGGACAGCAAGACGTTGGACGAACTCAAGGCTGACCGCGAGAAAAAGGCCCGGGAAACCCAGGGCGAAGGCGCGGCGACCGCGGTCAGCGAGAAACAGCAGTTGGAGCGGGAAAAGGCGGACCGGGAAACCCTGCAACGGGTCGTTTTCGTGCGCACCGGCGACACGGTGAAGATGGTCCCCGTGGAAACGGGCATCGGCGACACGACGCATTTGGAAATCAAATCCGGACTCAAAGAAGGCGATGAAGTGGTCAGCGGTCCGTTCAGCGTCATCACCCGCACGCTCAAGGACGGAATGAAGATCCGCGTGGAGGCGCCGAAAGCGAAGGTCGAAGTCAAGAAGTGAAGCCGGGCCGCTCCTTTCGCCCAATCCGTCGCACACCATGATTCCCCCCGCATCACCGGTTATCGCCCGCCCTCACCGCCCGCCCGGCGCACTTGTCATCGAGATCGCGGGTGTCACCAAGCTCTATCAAATGGGCTCCGAGACCATCCACGCTTTGCGCGGGGTGGCGCTGACCATCCGCCGCAACGAATATCTGGCCATCATGGGTCCGTCCGGCTCGGGGAAATCCACGCTCATGAACATGCTCGGCTGCCTCGATACCCCGACGGCCGGCCACTACGAGTTTTCGGGCAAGAACGTGGCCACGATGGTCGACGACGAGCTTGCCGATATCCGCAACCGCGAGATCGGTTTTGTTTTCCAAACCTTCAATCTCCTGCCGCGCTCCGACGCGCTGCACAATGTCGAGTTGCCCTTGATTTACGCCGGCCTCGGCAAACACGAGCGGCTGGAGCGGGCGCGCCAGGCGCTCGCCGATGTCGGGCTGGGGGACCGCGTGCACCACCGCCCGAACGAGCTTTCTGGCGGCCAGCGCCAGCGCGTCGCGATTGCGCGTGCGCTGGTGACCCGGCCTTCGATCATTCTGGCCGACGAGCCGACGGGCAATCTCGACTCCCGGACCGGCGTGGAAATCATGGCGCTTTTCGAGGAGCTCTACGAAAAGGGCAACACCATCATCGTCGTCACCCACGAGGAAGACATCGCCCGGTACGCGCGCCGCATCGTGCGGCTCCGCGACGGGCTGATTGAATCAGACGCGCCGGCAGCCTGATTTTTGCCCATGCGTCGCTTATATTACGAGCTCACCGAGTCATTGCGGATTGCTTTCGCGCAGATCCGGGCCAACAAGCTGCGCTCGGCGCTGACCGCGTTGGGAGTGATCATCGGCATTCTGGCCATCACGCTCATGGGGACGGCCATCAACGGCATCGATGCCGGGGTCGAGCGCAGCTTTGCCGGATTTGGCGACGACATTCTTTATATCACCAAGTGGCCCTGGAAGGACAATTCGCAGGACTGGTGGAATTATCGCAACCGCCCGCCCATCCGGCACGTTTATGCGCGGCAGATCAACGAGTGGATTGCCGATCACCCGGATAGCGCGCTGAAACTGGCGGTGCCAATGGCCAACCGATTCACGACCATTATCCGGGGCGAATATCGCCTGACCAACATCATGACAATGGGAACTTCGGTCGATTATGCGCGGATCACGCGTTCGGAAATAAAAGAGGGAAGGTTCTTCAGCGATTTCGAGGCCCAGGCGGGGGCCAATGTGGCGTTTATTGGCTACGACGTGGCGGATGCGCTTTTCCCCGGTCAGTCGGCAGTGGGGCAGACGCTGCGCATTCGCGATCAGAATTTCAAAGTGCTCGGCGTGGCCTCGCGGCAGGGAAGTTTCCTGGGACTTTTCAGTTGGGATTCCATGGTGGCGATGCCGATCACGACGTACCGACGCTACTATCGGGTGAACGATGACGGCCAGGTGCGGGTGCAGGTGGACACGACGCGCATGGAGCAGGCGCGTGACGAACTGCGCGGTCTCATGCGCAGTCTGCGCCAGCTTGGACCCGAAAAAGGCGACGACTTTGAAATCAATGAGCAGGGCACGATCCGGGCGCAGTTGGATCCGATCCGCAATGGCATCGCGCTCGCCGGACTCTTTATCACCGGTCTGGCGCTCTTCGTCGGCGCCATCGGAATCATGAATATCACCTACGTGAGCGTGAAGGAGCGGACGAAGGAAATCGGCACCCGCAAAGCCCTGGGGGCCCGGCGGCGCACTATTCTGCTCCAATTTCTGATTGAAGCCGTTTCGCTCTGTCTGATCGGCGGCGCGGCGGGGCTTTTGCTCACTGTCGGCTCGACCTTTGTGATCGCCAACATCGCACCGGCCATCCCGCTGGTCTTTTCGATCGGACTCGTGTGGCTGGCGCTGGGCGCTGCCTTCCTGGTGGGCGTCCTGAGCGGGTTTCTTCCCGCGCTGTCGGCCAGCAAACTCGATCCCGTGGTCGCTCTCCGCTACGAATGAACTTCGCGGAAACACTTCGGCTCGCGCTGGCCTCGCTGGCGGTGAACAAACTCCGCTCCGGCCTCACCATGCTCGGGATCTCGGTCGGAATCTTTTCCGTCATCGGCGTGATGACCGTGATCACCGCATTGCGCTCGAATATTGAGTCAGGTCTGAACGTGCTCGGGGCAAACAGTTTTCAGATCACGAAATACCCGGCGATCAGTTTCAGCGGCCCGCGCCAGCGCTTTGCCAACCGGCGCGACATTACCTACGTCGAGGCGGCGCGCTTCAAGGAACTCATGCGCGACTCCGCCGAGATCAGTCTGCAATTGGGCCGGGGCTCGCGGCGGGTCAGTTATCTTGACCGTCGCACCAATCCCAATGTGAACCTGATCGGTGCGGACGAAAATTTCATGAACAGCCGTAATTTCGAACTCTCCGCAGGTCGCAACATCAGTCCCGATGACGTGGAATTCGGCCGCGCGGTGGTGGTGCTCGGGGCGGATATTGTGCAGCGGCTTTTTTCCGATGAGAATGCGATTGGCAAACTCGTGCGGATCGACGGCCAAAGCTACACGGTGGTCGGCTTGTTCGCGCCAAAGGGCTCGGCGTTTGGCCAGAGCCAGGATAACAACGCCCTTACCACCATCACGCAATATCTGGCGAGCAATGGCCGTGCCGGCCGTTCGATTCAGATCAATGTGCAGGCTCCCGGGCAGGCCGAGCTGGGGGCGACGCAGGACACGGCCATCGGGATGATGCGGCTCGTCCGGGGACTGGCTCCCGAGGACGGCAATGATTTCGAAATCTTTTCCAACGAATCACTCATCGAGTCCTTCAATACGGTGACCGGAGTCGTCGCGTTCTGGGCGTTTTTAATCAGTGCCGTCGCCCTGCTCGCTTCCGGCGTGGGCGTGATGAACATCATGCTGGTGAGTGTCACCGAGCGGACGAAGGAGATCGGCATCCGCAAGAGCATCGGGGCGAAAAAGCGCAACATTCTCGTGCAGTTTCTGATTGAGGCCGTGATGCTCTCGATGGTCGGCGGTCTGGCGGGCATTACCGTGGGGGTCGTCGGAGGAAACATTGTCGCCCATATTCTGAATGCGGCGATGGTCTTTCCCTGGGTCTGGGCCTTTGTCGGCTTCAGCTTCTGCTCCGCGATCGGTGTGAGCTTCGGTTTTTATCCCGCCTGGAAAGCGGCGGCGCTCGATCCGATCGAGGCGCTGCGGTTTGAGTGAGGCGTTGTCGTTGCCTCCGGTTTTCGCCCATAAAAAAGGCGCCCGGAATTTGCCGGGCGCCAGGGAGAATGACTGGGTTTTGCTTACGATGCCGCAGGCGCATGAGTGGCCACATATTCACGGATCACTTGCGCACGCTCGCCGGCATGGCGTTCCTGTTCGATTTCGTCAGCGGTCAGTTGCTTGTCCTGCTTCTGCAACTGACGGCGGATTTTACCGAGGGCGAGATACTCCAGTTGACGGATGCGCTCGCGGGTGACTTTGAATTTCTTACCCACTTCCTCAAGCGTCATCTCTTTTTCGCCACCGAGGCCAAAACGCAGCGTGAGAATGCTGGCTTCGCGCGGGTCGAGCGAGTTGACCATGGCATGGAGACCTTCCTTGAGATTTTTGTCACCGAGGCCTTCGTACGGGCTGACGGCATTGTCATCGCCAACGAGGTCACCAAGCGTGGCCGAGTCGTAATCCTCTCCGACCGGAGCATCAAGCGAAGCCGGACGGACACTGACTGTTTTGAGCAGGGCGACCTTGTTGGTCGGGATCTGCATCTCCGCAGCGATCTCTTCGGTCTCAGGTTCGCGGCCCAATTCGTCGGTGAGTCTCGCGATGGTTTTCCGCATGCGGGAGATTTTGTCGACAAGATGGACGGGCAGGCGGATGGTTTTTGATTGGTTCGCGAGGGCGCGTTTCATCGACTGCTTGATCCACCAAGCGGCGTAGGTGGAGAGCTTGCCGCCCTTGGCGGGATCGAAGCGTTCGACGGCTTTGATGAGGCCGAGGTTGCCCTCGCTGATGAGATCCATGAGCGGAAGCCCCATCATGTGATAGTCGTAGGCGATCTTCACGACGAGACGGAGATTCGCCTTGATCATGTGATCGCGGGCCGCCTTGTCGCCGCGTTTGATGCGGGCGGCCAGCTTGATCTCCTCCTCAATGGTGAGGAGCGGGGTCTGGCGGATGACGTTGAGATAAAGCTGAAGGTTGGAACGTTCGTCACGCCGATCAACCGGCGAGGCTTGGTCGAACTGGCTGGAGGAAGTGGCGGGTTTTATTTCGGGACGAAGGCTCAGGCCTTCGTCGATGGAGGGAATTGAGACATGACTCTTGGCGCGATCTGCAGGAGTCGCGACCGATACCGTCAAGGGGCGAGCTGACTTTTTATGAGTAGGCATGGCGTGGAAAAGATGAGACGATTGGACTGAATATACTGTTACCTGCATAATGGATGCCGCAACAAGGGGGAATATTCCCCGCTATCCTGTTCTGACCGATCTTACGTCCAACTGTGCCGCTCAGATGCCCAATTTTTCTGCCAGGCTGATCGCTTTGAATAGGGCGGATGCCTTATTGATCGTCTCATGGTATTCCGCAGTGGGCTCGGAGTCTGCGACAAGACCGGCGCCAGCCTGCACATGTACCATGCCATCTTTAAGCAATGCCGTCCTAAGGGTTATGCACGAATCTAAATTTCCGTCGTAACTAAAGTAGCCAAGCGCACCGGCATAGCTGCCGCGCTGGGTTCCCTCCATTTTGGCAATCAATTGCATGGCGCGAATTTTCGGAGCACCGCTGACCGTGCCGGCGGGAAACGTGGCACGCATGAGGTCGAAAGCGGTACGTTCTGGCGCAAGTTGTCCCTCCACCTGTGACACGATGTGCATCACATGCGAGTAACGTTCGATGATCATGAACTCGGGAACGTTGACGGAGCCGTATTCGCAGACGCGGCCTATATCGTTGCGGGCCAGATCAACCAGCATCAGGTGTTCGGCCTTTTCTTTTTCATCGGCGAGCAGTTCTTTTTCGAAAGCCACATCCTCGGCGTGGGTTTTGCCGCGCGGGCGGGTGCCGGCAATCGGACGGATGACGGTATTGCGGCCGGTCAGTTTCACATGCACTTCGGGAGAAGCGCCGACGAGGGAGAAGTCGCCCGTTTCCAAAATAAACATGTAGGGCGATGGATTCACCGTGCGCAAAGTGCGGTAGAGATTGAGGGCCGGCCGGCTGAACGGTTTGCTGAAACGTTGCGACAGCACGATCTGGAAAATATCGCCGGCGCGGATGTATTCCTTGGTATCGGCCACTAGTTGCTCGAACCCAGCCTGCCCAAAATTGCCCGGCGGGACTTCGATTTTGCCGGTATCGACCAGTGCCATCGGCGTCAGGGGGGAACTGCCGGCCAGCACGGTTTGCAGGCGCTGCAGTTCATTGATGGCGCGGTTGTAGGCGGCATCGTTATCGCCTTCGAGATGGGCGTTGACGATGAGACGCAGGGTCTGGCGGGCACGGTCAAAAACGACCAGCGAGTCACAAAGCATGAACCACATCATCGGCATGCCCAGATCATCCTTCGCGGCGAGGGGTACGGTGCGTTCGACGGCATGGATGAATTCGTAGCCGAGGTAACCGACGGCACCGCCGGTGAAAGGCGGCAGGCCCGGCAGAGTCACCGGCTTGTAACGGGCCATCTCGATTTCGAGCAACTTTAATGGATCGGCGTCACCCGGCCGCGCGGAAATGACCTTGCGCGGATTGCAGCCGATGAAGCTGTGATTGGAGACTTTTTCCCCTTCGACCGATTCAAGGAGAAAGGCCGGCCCATGGCCCCGCAGTTTGGCGTAGGCGGAAACGGGGGTTTCCAAATCGGCCAGGAGCTCCGTGGTGACAGGCACCACATTGCCCTGCCTGCTCAGTTGCTGGAAGGCTTCGCGAGTGGGCGTGACTTGCATGGTTACTCGACGGTTACGGATTTGGCGAGATTGCGCGGCTTATCGACGTCGAGCTTCAATGCGACCGTGATGTAGTAGCTCAGAAGCTGGAGCGGAATCGTGGCGACGATGGGCAGCACCGCTTCGTGGCATTCGGGAATCCGGATGACCTCGTCGGCGAGGCCTTCGGGCAAGTCGCAATTTTCCGCGGCGATGGCGATGATCTTGCCCTTGCGCGCCTTGATTTCCTGCATGGAGGAAACAACCTTGTTGAACATCTCCCCGGAGGGCACGAGAAACACCGAGGGGCATTGTTCGCTGATGAGGGCGATCGGACCGTGTTTCATCTCGGCGGCGGGATAGCCCTCCGCATGGATGTAGGAAATTTCCTTGAGCTTGAGCGCGCCTTCCAGGGCGACCGGGAAAAGCGTGAGACGGCCGAGGAAAAGGAAGTCCTTGTAATGCGCGTAGCGGTTGGCGATGTCCTTGATCTGTGGGGCAACCTTGAGGGTGTCCCGCACCAGATCGGGCACGCCTTTGAGGGCCTTAACGTATTCGATGCCGCCGCTGTAACTCATGTCGCGCATGCGGCCGATGTAGAGCGCCAGCATGGCGCTCACGAGCAATTGCGAGGTGAACGCTTTGGTCGAAGCCACGCCGATTTCCGGACCGACGTGCTGGTAGACACCGCCGTCGGCCTCGCGCGCGATGGTGGAGCCGACCACGTTATTGATCGCGAGAACCTTGTAGCCTTTGCGCTTGGCTTCGCGCATGGCCGCGAGGGTGTCGATGGTTTCGCCGGACTGGCTGATGGCGAAGAACAGTGCGTTCTTGCTCAGCGGGGTGTTGCGGTAGCGGAACTCCGAGGCGTAATCCACCTCCACCGGTACGCGGGCGAAGCGCTCGATCAACTGCTCGGCCACCAGACAGGCGTGCCAGGCGCTGCCGCAGGCGATGAATTGAAAACGGTCAACCTGGCGGAAATCGATGGCGGAGATATTCAGTCCGCCGAACACCGCCGTGCTGCCGTCTTCCGAGAAACGACCGCGCATGGTGTTTTCGAGCGCCAGCGGCTGTTCGAAAATTTCCTTCTCCATGAAGTGGGCGTAGGAGCCCAATTCGGCGTCTTCAATGGTCCAACTGATCTTGTCGATGATGGGCGAGACGTCCTCCGATTCCTGGGTCGTGATCGTGAAGTTCTTCGCGGTGATGTGGACGATTTCGTTGTCTTTCAGGTAAACGACATTCTGGGTGCGGCTGATGATGGCGGACACATCGCTGGCCAGCATGTATTCGCCATCGCCCACGCCGAGGATGAGGGGTGAGCCTTTGCGGGCGGAAACAATTTCCGACGGACACTCGGAGCACATGACCGCGATGCCGTAAGTACCTTCGACGTGGCGGAGGGTTTTGCGCACCGCTTCAAGAAAGCGGCTGCCATCGACGCTGACGGGCTCCTTCTGGTAGTGGTAGGCGAGGAGATTGCAAAGTGCTTCGGTGTCGGTTTCCGAAGAAAAGGTGTAGCCCTTGGTGAGCAGAAATTTTTTGATCCCCACATAGTTTTCAATGACGCCGTTGTGAATCATGGCGATCTTGTGGTCGCTGCTGATGTGCGGATGGGCATTCGCATCCGTCACGCCGCCGTGGGTGGCCCAGCGGGTGTGGCCGATGCCGGTGGTGCCGGGGAGTTTTTGGGCGCCGGTCGACTTCATGAGCCCATCGACGCGGCCGATCTTCTTGGCGAGTTCGAAACTGCCGTTGGATTGCGTGGCGACGCCGGCGGAATCATATCCGCGATACTCCAGGCGTTTGAGGCCTTCGAGTATGATGGTGGCTGCTTTTTGCTTTCCGATGTATCCTACGATTCCGCACATAAAATTTTAGGTGTTTAAGCTGGCGATTTGTGACGACCTCAAAAAGATAGGCAAGGATTTAGCTAACAACCATATCAGACGTGAAAAGAGTATTATCCGTAATCATGGGCGGTGGCCGGGGAACCCGGCTCTATCCGCTGACCAAAGAACGCTGCAAGCCAGCTGTGCCGCTGGCCGGCAAATACCGGCTGGTCGACATTCCGATCAGCAATTGCCTGAATTCCGGCTACAACCGGATCTTCCTGCTCACGCAGTTTCTCACGGCCTCGCTGCACCGGCACATCAACAAGAGCTTTCACTTTGACCCCTTCGGCGCCGGTTTCATCGACCTGCTTTCCGCCGAGCAAACCAATCTCAGCACCTCTTGGTACGAGGGCACTGCCGATGCCGTGCGGCGCAATCTCGATCATTTCGACGGACACGCCCATGACCTCGTGCTCATCCTGTCCGGTGATCAACTGTACCGGATGGATTTTCGCAAGATTATCGAGCAGCACATTGCCACCCAGGCCGATGTGACGATCGCGGCGATTCCGGTGCCCTTGAGCAAAGTCGAAGGCTTGGGCCTGATGCGGGTGGCCGATGATCTTTCCGTCACCGAATTTGTGGAGAAGCCCAAAGATCCCGCGGTCATCAGCAGCCTGGCCATCAGTCCGGCCATCGAGGCCAAGCTTGAGGCAAAATCCGAGGAGAAGCAGTGTCTCGCCTCGATGGGCATCTATGTTTTCAGTCGCGATGTTCTGCGTCGTGCCCTGAACAACCAGATGAAGGACTTCGGCAAGGAGGTCATTCCGAGCCTGCTGGGCACCTCCCGTCTGTTCAGTTATATTTTCGAGGGCTACTGGGAGGATATTGGCACGGTGCGCGCGTTTTTCGAAGCGAATATCGCGCTCACGCATCCGCTGCCGCCCTTTAATTTTTTTGATCCCGCCGCGCCGATCTACAGCCACGCCCGGTATCTGCCGGCGTCCAAGATCAATCGTTGCAACATCGATCATGTGGTCATCGGTGACGGTTGCATTGTCACCGATTCCAGCCTGCGCCAGTGTGTGGTCGGCATCCGTTCCATTTTGGGGGAAAACTCGAACCTGGAGGACGTGGTCATGATGGGCGCCGATTTCTATCAGACGGCGAAGGAGATCGCCGCCGACAAGGCAGCCGGAAAACCGCCGATGGGCATCGGCCGCAATTGCACGATCCGCCGGGCGATCATCGACAAAAACGCCCGCATTGCCGATGGCGTCTCGCTCTCACCCGAAGGCAAAGCCGATGGCGAATATCCGCACGGCATCGTCATTCGCGACGGCATTCTCTGCGTGACCAAAGGCGCGGTGATTCCGACCGGTTTTGCGATCTGAACGGACGTCAGTGATTATTGGTAATGCAGTTTTCTGATATGAATCCGGCCGCTGTGACGGCTTTTGTGATTTTTGAAAGGGGCAGTTTTTCAATGCTTTGATCCGAAGGCGGGATGTTCCGTGTTGGTTCGAAGAAATTTTGCGTGCTTCCGGGTGAAGGCTTGCTCTAACTGGCGGCAATGCGAGTTGTCATTCTAGGTTCCGGGCGGGGAAGCAATGCCGAGGCGATTCTCGAGGCGCAGCAACGCGGTCGATTGGGGTCGGCGCGCGTGGTGCAGATTCTCTCCGATCAGCCCACCGCCGGCATTTTGGCGCTGGGCCCGCGTTTTGGCGTGCCGGCGGACTTTGTCGATCCAGCACCGTTCAAGACAAAATTGGAAGGCGCAGGCGAGGAGCGTTTCATCAGGGCGGTGCAGGCGGCGGTGCCCGATCTCGTCGTATTGGCGGGATTCATGCGGGTGTTGAAACCGGTTTTTCTCAACGTTTTTGCCGGAAAAATCATCAATTTGCACCCAAGTTTGCTTCCAAGTTTTCCCGGTCTTGATGGCATTGGTCAGGCATGGCGGCGGGGCGTGAAGGTGACCGGCTGCACCGTGCACGGCGTGACCTCCGAGGTGGATGGCGGGCCAATCATCGATCAGGCCGTGGTAAGGATCGAGCCCGGCGATTCACTCGAAACTCTGACGGCAAAAGTGCACGCCGCCGAGCATGCGTTGCTGCCTGCGGTGATCGCGCGTCTGAGCAACCAGAATTACCTGGGCATCGAGCCCTTGAATTTTTGCCCACAATAACGCTCCAAGATCCCGATTTTCACACTGCAGTTACCCCCTAATGAACAGAAAGATTAAGCTCTTCATCTCTCACGCATCAGAAGACAAAAAAGATTTTGCCAAGCCATTAGCTGACGCACTGCTCAGTGATTTTCTCGTTTGGTACGACGAGTACGAGCTGGTGATGGGTTCCTCATTACGCACCAGCATTGATAACGGGCTGAGAGACTGTGATTACGGGGTCGTCATTTTCAGCCCCAATTTCTTCGCCAAGAAATGGACCGTAGCAGAATTAAACGGGCTATTTGCCTTAGAAGATACGACTAAGAAAATCATCCTGCCGGTATGGCTGAACGTTGGGAAAGACGAAGTCCGTCACTTCTCGCCCATGCTGGCAGATCGAAGGGCTTCGCTGGCATCTCATGGCGTTGATTGGGTCGTTGGTGAGATTAAATCAGCCGTAAGCGCGGCTGAGCGAACCAACAACATTCTCACAGTGAGTCCAGGGGATGCTGCCATCCAAAAAGTCATGAAGCTCATGGAAAGCAAAGAACTTAACGATAAGCTGGCCCGAAGTGCGACCGGTGTTGATTTGTACAAAGGGGCGATTGGGCGACTGTACGAAGTATTAAAAGCGAAGTTTTCCATCAGCCCTCGATTTAAAGTTGGGAAAGAGGGTGAAGTAATCAAAGTCATTGGACCCTCCTATGTGCAGATAGGGCTAATATGGAATCTCAATTTGTACGACAACATGATGAAAAACGTGGTGCTAACTCTGCACATCGAACAAATCCCCAATGATCGAATGAGGGCAGATGCCGTACCTATCACCCCTGTAATAGTTAAATGGACACCCTATTTCATTTCGGACCAGGAAATTGGTTTCAGCGATGCGCTGACCAAACGCAATTTCAGCCTGGATGAATTGGCATCAACAGTACTGGAACTTTATTGTGCCCAGATGGAAATAGCGTCGAAGCAGACTTGACGTCCTCCCTATCTATATTGCTGCTGCAATTTGGCGGGGATTTCTACTGGGGTTGTGGCCGTTAAGCTGCAACCTTGTCAGGGTGGGTTCGCGTTTCAGCGGGAAGCCCGTGCTTGAGCTCTCGACGTGCAGACGCGGCCTGTCCGGCCACGAGTTCGTTTAAATTGTTGATCGCGGAGTTGTAGTCCGCATTTAGTGTGAATCCACATTTCGTACACGAGAAAACGGCCTGGCTAGGCCGTTTTTTTGGTACCATGTGGTGGCATGATAAGCATTTTTGCGATGAATATGCCGGTTCTTTCGGAATATATTGGGAAACTAGCGTGCGCTTTTTTTAGATGAGCATGCGGATGGTTTCACCGTGAGCCTGCGATTGCAGACTTCGGTTGAGTCCGGCTTTCTGGCGGACGTTGATACCAAGATTTTCCTTGGTGTCTTTGGCCGATCGCGTCATGTTTTTGATGCGGAGGCCGTCGTCGGAGATCTGGCCATCACGGCGGCGATCTGTCTGCCCAGCCTCTATATCTTTGCGTGTCTGGGCGGTTCGCCCGCCAAGTTGCACGAGGTGACGGGAGCCTTGGGCGGGCTGCTGCTTTTGATGGCACTGTTGTTGACCGGTTTTGCTCTGGTGTCGCGGCTGTTTTCTCAATCCACCGAGTCGGTCGCGATGATGGGTTTTCTGCACCTGTCGTTTTGGGCGGTGGCGGCGTGCTTTGGCGTCCGGTTTTTGTTCATGGCGTTCCGGCATTTCGGTCTGCGGTCCGAGGCGGGACTGAGGACGTGGGTGCTGATCTTCATCCTGGTGTCGCTGCAAATGACGACGGCGCTTCGTCCGCTGGTCGGCACGGCTGACGATTTCCTGCCGGTGGAGAAAAAGTTTTTCGCCGCGCACTGGCTGGATTGTCTGACCGCTCCGCAAGCGGGGCACCGGCGGTAATTCCCTTGCCTGATCCCGGGGCGGCGGAAAACGTGAGGTCATGGCACTGGCTGAAATCAAAATCGAAATTTTTCCGGCGGCGGTAACGGCGGCGGATAATGTGCTGCTCGAACTTGGTCTCGCGGAGTGGAGCGTACTCGAAGATGTCGTCGCAAAACGCGCGTGGGTCGTGGGGATTTTCGCGGACGAGCCGGAAGCGCGGACGCGGTGGGAGGAATTGCGGCCGCTGCTGGCGGGGGCACAGGTCACGTTGCTGACCAAGCCGGTACATCAGGTGCTGGCCGACGCCGATTGGAAGGAGAGCTACAAGGCGCATTTCCAAGCGTGGCAATTCGGGTCTTTGCATTGGGTGCCGGTGTGGGAGCGGGAGAAGTTTCATTTGCCGAAGGGTGAGAAGGTGCTGTGGCTGGACCCCGGCATGGCCTTTGGCACTGGCAACCACGAAACAACCCGTCTCGTCGTGGAACGGCTGGTGCAACTGGCGGAGAATCGAGGGACTGGCGGCCGGGTGATCGATGCGGGCTGCGGCTCGGGAATTCTGGCGCTGTCGGCGGCGAAACTGGGTTATCAGGATATCGCGGCGTTTGATAATGATCCGTTGGCGGTGGAGGTGAGCAAGCAAAATGCCGTGATGAACGATCTGGCCGGCCGGGTGGATTTTTTCGTGGGCGACCTTGTGTCCGGCTTGGCCGGTCGCCAGGCCGGCCTTGTGCTGGCAAATATCCAGTCCGATGTGCTGATGCTGTTCAAAATCCAGCTATTGGCTTCGGTGGCTCCGGCTGGCGTCTTGGTATTGAGCGGAATTCTGGCGCAAGAACTCGCGCAGGTTAGGGAAGTGTTTGCGGCCGCGGCGCCGGGGTGGGCGGTGGACTCCCGTGCGATGGGCGAGTGGAGTGATCTGGTGCTGACCAGATCGTAATGGAGCCGCATAAAAAAGCCGCGTCGGCTGGACGCGGCTGAAATTTGCCATGGGGTGGCGGGACTGATCTCAGGCTGGTTAGAAAAGATCGGTCGGTGTGCGGGACATGAAATCTTCCATGTAAGCCGTCGTCGCTTTGCCTTCGATGAATGTGGGATCGCTCATGATTGCCTTGTGGAGCGGGATCGTCGTCTTGATGCCACGAACCAAATACTCGCTCAAAGCGCGATAGGAGCGTTGCAGGGCGACTTTGCGGGTCGGGCCATAGCAGATCAGTTTGCCAATCATGCTGTCGTAGTAAGGAGGAATCGAATAGCCACTGTAGACATGGGAGTCGATGCGCACACCATGACCGCCGGGAGCATAATAAAGGCTGATCGTTCCCGGTGATGGGGTGAAATTACGGGCCGGATCCTCGGCGTTGATCCGGCACTCGATGGCGTGTTTCTCGATTTTGATGTCACTTTGGTCGAATTCGAGCTTTTCGCCGTTGGCGACTCGGATCTGCTGCTTGATCAGGTCAATGCCGGTGACCTCCTCGGTGACCGGATGCTCAACCTGAATCCGGGTGTTCATCTCAATGAAGTAATAATTGCCTTTTGCATCGACGAGAAATTCGATGGTGCCCGCGTTCTCGTAGGATGCAGCTTCGGCGGCTTTGACGGCGACCTTGCCCATCTTTTTGCGGAGGTCCGCGTTTAGGAAAGGGGAGGGAGCTTCCTCGATCAGTTTTTGATGCCGGCGTTGCACGGAACAATCCCTTTCGCCGAGGTGAATCACCTTCCCGTGGCTGTCGGCTAGGATTTGAAATTCAATATGGCGGGGATTTTGAATGTATTTCTCGATATACACCGAGCCGTTGCCAAAAGCTTTCTCGGCTTCGTTGCGGGCCACATGGTATTCTTTGGCAAAGGAAACGTCATTATGGGCGATACGCATACCGCGACCGCCCCCACCGGCAACGGCTTTGATAATGACGGGATAGCCAATCTTTCGGGCAATCTTCACGGCATCCTCCTCCGACTCGACCGGGCCATCGGAGCCGGGGACAATCGGTACGCCGGCTTTGCGAACGGTTTCCTTGGCGATGGATTTGTCACCCATCATGCGGATACTCTTGGACTTCGGGCCGATGAACTTGATGTTGCACGACTCGCATTGCTCGGCGAATTTCGCATTCTCCGAAAGAAAACCGTAACCGGGATGGATGGCGTCCACATCGGCAATCTCGGCAGCGCTGATGATGCGATCTGAGCGCAAGTAACTGTCCGAGCTCTTTGGTCCGCCGATGCAGATGGCTTCGTCGGCGAGTTGGACATGCAGTGACTGCACATCCGCTTCCGAATAAACCGCCAGGGTCTTGATTCCCATTTCGCGACAGGCGCGAATGACGCGGAGAGCAATTTCACCGCGATTGGCGATGAGGACCTTTTGGATCATAGTGAAAAAAATAAAGCCGGACAGAAAGCTGTCCGGCCAATGAAAGGATTTGGTTTAGGCCGATTTAACCTTGAAGAGGCGTTGACCGTACTCGACGGGTTGTCCGTTCTCAACCAGCACTTCAACAATCGCGCCCTTGGTTTCAGCCTGGATTTCATTCATGATCTTCATGGCTTCGATAATGCAGGCCACGGACTTTTCCTCGACCTTGGTATTTATGTCGGCAAAGGGAGGGCTATCGGGCGAAGCACTGCGGTAAAAGGTGCCAACCATGGGGGATTTGATATAGGTAAATCCCGCATCATCATTGACCGCACTTGGGGCCGGCGCAGCAGCCGGTACAGGAGCTGCCGCTTTGTTGCTCTGATCTGCCACCGGGAGAGTGATTTGTTGGAATGGTTGTGCCGAATACTGCTGATTGACGATTGGCTGATCACCCAAGCCGCGCTTGATCTTTATTTTAAAGCCCTCTTCCTCGACCTCGAATTCGGTGAGTTCTGAGCGCTTCATTAAATCTATGATCAACTTGATTTGCTTGAGGTCCAACGGGAGGCCTTGGTTGAGTTAGGTCGGGGTTATGCGATAGTCTCTTCTGTGCGTTTGGCGTTCAAAATAACTTTGAATAGATGAGGCAACCATAGATTTGGATTTATCATTAATCTTTGTTAAAAAACGTAAATACATGCAATATTAAGCGATTTTAGTGCGATTATCGTAGCAATTTTAATGAAATCTCATGCGCTCAATAGCGCGTTTGGATTGGTGTAAACGCAATCCCATTCCGTTTCGGTCTGCATTCCATCCATTCTCGTCCCTTGGTAATAATCTCTGCCAGTTACCGAGGGATGACTGGGCATTTTGCGTCTGATCATGCCAGCCAATGCGGGTGTTGCGTCCGCAAGCGTGCTATGAATCGAATTTCTCAGGAAAAAACGATTGCCGCTTTGAGGAAGCACAAAGCCGATTATTCCAACAATCAGGTTTCTATAAACTAAATGTCCGTGGATTATTCCGATCAGAAATAATACCGGATTTGTTTGGGAGATTTCTTTTTCGAAATGGAATGGATTCTCAGGTTTTGCCCGGTTTGGCGTTTATGAGAATTCGATTGGGGTGATTTCCTGGATAATTTTGGGAGTCGTGGCGGGGACTTTTTCTGCATCGCTGAGTTCCAGCAAAGCATCCACTTCAGAAAGACGGGTGCGCACGACTTCGATCAATTCCCCCAGTTGAGCGGCGGTGAGGTTTAGAATTTTGAGCAATGCGGTTTCGGGCAGGGGGAGATCAACGGTGTTCTTGCACACGGCGGTCCGCAGCCATTTGGCGACATGCAGCAGGCTGGCCAACTGAAAGTGTGCGGATGTCCCCCGGGGCAGATACTGCCAGCGGATGGGTTCGGACATCACGGCCGGAAATTCCCAAAGACGGAGTAGGGCTGCTCCCGCCTCGGCGTTATGGAAGCCCAGCGCCCGTCGTTCTTCGTCGCACGTTTCGAGGGGCAAGGTGCAGGCGGCGAAACCAAGTTCAGGATTTCTCAGGACAGCCCATTCATCGATCGCCACCAATCCGATGCCGTGGAAGAGTCCGACGGTGTAGGCCACATCCTGCTCCAATCCTATCCGTCTGGCCAGAATTTCGGCCGCCAGGGCGCAAGTGACTGACATACGCCAAAGCTCGGTGGCGGTCATCCCATAGACGTTGAGCGGCCGGATTAACAGTTGGGCCGAAACCGCGTTCAGCACGAGTTCATAGACATGGTCAAATCCGACCCGGTTGACCGCTTCATCCACTGTGTAACAGCGTGTCCCGTGGCTGAAGTAGGCGCTGTTGCCCATCTGCAGCACCCGGGCGGCGATCCCCTGATCCAGCCGGATCAAAGCCACGACATGGAACAAGGACGAATTGCCATCGCCCAGTAGTTTTTTTAAGCGGGGCAGGACTTGCGGTGCGGAGGGTAATTGTCGGAGCTGCCTTACGATCTCATCGGGTGTGAGTCGATTGACCGATGATGGCTCTGAAGGCGGAGCGCGCATCATCCTTACATCGGCTCAATTGTCCCAAACTTGTGTCAGGACGCGTTTTTGATCGGGGCGGTGTTGCCCAAAGTTTGGTTTGTCCTCTTCTATGGACACTTCTCCCCCTCCCGAATTGGCGCGCGATCAGATGTGGCTCTGGTAGATTTTTTGCAGAACGGAAGGTGGGGCGGCTGGCCCGGATGGGGTGGCTGTTCGGTTGCCTGTCAGACTGAACCGGAGCAGCAATTGCTCGTTTTCCTTGTCCAGTTGCAAAATCTGGAGGATGCGGGAGCGGGTCTTTTCGACGGCCTGCCGAAAGTCAGAGGCGCTGACCCCTTCGCGCGAAGCGGTGCGCAGTGCCAGCAGCGTCTCATCCAGCCGGGAGAGGAGAGTGCGTTTGCGTTCCATGAGCGGCGCATCGGGGGCGCGCCGATACTGTTGAAGGTGGCGATTCTCATCGAGTGCGAGGGAGTGTAATTCATCACACACCTGTTGATGTTGCTGCAGGGCTTCCATGGGAGTCATTGGGCTTGGGGTGTGATTGGCGCGGTGCGGGGCTGACCGGTGGTGGTGGAGAAAAATACGGTCAACTGCCTTTCTGTCTGTTCGCTCCAATCCAAATGGGCAAGCCGCCAAGCTGACATTTTTGCCAGTTCCTTCAACTCCGGGGTGATTGCGGGCGTGGTGTTGATCGTGGCGACTTCCTCGACAATGGATTTATGGGAGGCGCGGGCCCGGTCGATCAGTCGCAAACGTTCAAAGCAGAGGGCGATTTGGTAATTGACCGGCAGGCGCCAGAGCGGATCAGGCGAGAGTGCCGCCAGCCCCTGGTAGATGGCCAGGGCGAACATGGTGTCGCCATTTTCAAAAAATTCATTGGCCAGTTGGTTGCCGGTGCGGCGTTGCCAGTAGATCCAGCGCTTGGGATCGGCGGCGGAATGCGCCTGTTCACTGCGCAGAAGGACCAGGGTGGCGTTCATGGCCTCTTCGTTCCGGTTCAATTGCCGCAGGGTGGTGGCCAGGAGGTGGCGTGCTTCCGGCACATTTTCATCCCCGGGCCATTGCTGCAAATAGTCGTTTAGGGTATTGACGGCATTTTCCTTGTCTCCCGCCAGGATCTGGGCGTAGGCGGACTTGAAATGGGCGCGGGCGCGGTCGGCGGGAGCAAGGTCAAGCAGTCGCAGTTTGGCAAAATACTTTCCTGCTTCGGCAAAATTGCCGGCTTCAAAGTGCGTTTCGGCGATCTCGAACTGGGCGGTCTTGGCCAGCAACTGGTAGTGCTCAAAACCCTCCGAGGGCAGTTTCAAGGCGGAGTTGATGACGTTATAAAAACGGCTGATCGCGAGCTTGTAGGCGCCCATGGAACGCAGGGTCCGGCCGAGATCGAGCAGGGCGTCGGGGACGCGGCTTTCATCGGGAAAAGTCTTGAGAAATTTTTCGTAGATCGCGGCGGCTTTGGTGAAATTTCCCGCTTTGCGATACATATGGGCAATGCCCAGCAAGGCGTCCTTTTGCGCGGGGGTGCCGTATTCGCGCGTGCTCAGAATGCGGCGGTAGGCGATTTCGGCGGCTTGGAAATCGTTGCGTTCGGTGAGACTGGCGCCCAGGACAAGCAGCCCCTTGGCTTCTTTGACCTTTTCTTCCTTCGTCGGGATGGGGGCGAGAACGTGGTTTTCTGCTTTATGATGTTCCGCACTGACTGGTTTGTTTGCGTCGGCGGAATTGGGTGACGCGACGGGCTGGGTTTCCTCTTTCGGAATCTCCTCTTTGACGGGTTCCTGCGCGTGGCCCGCCTCGTTTTTCGTTACAGGGAGCGTTGGTTCCGCGGCTTTTTCCGGCTCGCCGCCCTGCGCCGCCACCAGCGCACAAAGTGAGAATACGAGGCTCACGATGTATGCGTGGCGAAGCGAGGGAGGCGGACGGATCATTGCTGGCGGTAAGTGGCGGAGCTGGGCGGTTGAATGCCTGGAGCAGGTGGAGTCGGTGCGACCGTAACGTCGTTAGGATTCGAACTTGCTCCGGGCGGTTGAAAAAAGGGCAGAAAATCCTCCGCTCGAACTTTTGGCCGGGTATCGTCGGGCAAGATGGATTTGGCAGGTTTGGCGGGTTTTCCATCCGGTGCCGAAACCGGTGGGCTCTCCGTTCCAGACGGTGTTGGTTGCGCCGTTTCTGATGCCGGGGCTTCTGTCTGAGGCGGGATCGCAACGGGAGATCCCGGTGCTTCTGCCACAGGCTGAGGGGGGGCTCCGGCCGGCGGACGCACGCTCAGATCGGGCGGGGGCACTGCTTCGTGAATGCGAAGCGGAGCGGAACCCAGCACGGTGAGATACGGTCGGGAACGGGGCGGCCAGGGTGGATCGGGAATCAACGGAGGCGTGGCGGCTGCCATGCAGGGCAATAGCCCGAGCAGGAGACGAAGGCCCCCCCGACACACTCCAGCCGTGTTCGGCGGTTGTGCGCGTAAATTCATGTACTGTATAACGGTCCATATGAGTGGATCGGTCTGGTTCGCTTTCTCATCAATCGGCCTGCTTGCCGCATACTGTAATAAATTCGCAGGTTATTTGGGCTGCGGGAAGTTACACTCATTTCCTCTGGGTAAATTCTCCCTCTTCCTTCCCCATGCGGGTCGGACTTGGCCCATCGCCGTGCAATTTACGGCCGGACCAGGTTCTGAGGCGGGCCGTGCCGCCAATCAGACAGGAGCATCAACCCCATCCAGCAGTTCGCGCAACTTTCGGCCCAGTTCATCAAGCGTGTAAGGCTTCTTGACGAAGTGTTTCTGCCCGAGTTGCTCAAATTCTTTGTGGGCCGCCGGAGTGAGATGGCCCGTCAAAATCATCACTTTCAAGTGCGGTCGGGTGGCTTTGATTACGCGCATGACTTCCACGCCATTCGCTCCGGGCATGTTCAAATCGAGCAATACCGCGTCGATTTTACGGTCTGGCTCGGCGATTTTCTCGATCGCATCCAAGCCATCCTGGGCGCTGGCCACTTTATAGCCTTTGCGGATGAAGGCCGCTTCCAGGAGCAGGCGCAACGGGGCTTCATCATCGACCACCAAAATCGCTTCGTTGCCTCCGGGAAAATCCACGGACTTCGCCACCACCGGGGCAATGACCACGTTCTCAACCAGAGGCAGATAAATTTTAAATGTGCTCCCGGCGCCGGGCGCGCTGACCACTTCGATCGTCCCCTCATGGCTCGCTACAATCCCGTAAACCACCGCGAGCCCGAGGCCGGTCCCCTGATTGACGGGCTTGGTGGTGTAGAACGGTTCGAAAATCCGCGCCCGCACTTCAGGGGTCATGCCTGTGCCGGTGTCAGTGACGGCCAGACATGCATAGGACCGGCCGCTTTGCACCGAGAGGGGCAGGGCCGGTCCTTCCACCAGCGAGGTGGCGAGGGTGATGGTGCCGCCGGAAGGCATCGCATCACGCGCGTTCACGCACAGATTCAGGACAATCTGCTGCAACTGGTTTTGATCGGCCAGCAGCGGCGGCAGGCTTTTTTCCAAGGAAAGGGTGAACGTGATGTTCCGGGGAAATGTTTCTGCCAGAAGCGTGACAAGGTCTTGCGACAACTGGTTGAGATCGAGCGCGGCAAAACGCACCTCCGCCTTCCGGCTGAACGTGAGAATCTGCCGCACCAGTCCGCTGGCCCGCTGCGCCGCGCGCTTGATCTCGCGCACGCTTTTTTGCAGGGCGCCGACATCGCCGGCACTGAGCATGGCGAATTCGGCGTAACCATTGATGACGGCGATGATGTTGTTGAAATCATGGGCGATGCCGCCGGCCAGCGTGCCGAGGCTTTCCATCTTTTGCGCCTGGCGGAGCTGGTCTTCCAGCACCTTGCGCTCGGAAATGTCCTCCCGCAGGCAGAGCAGATTGGTGATCTCGCCGCTGGTATTGCGCAGGCAGGAAACTTGCACGGATTCCCAGATGCGCTTGCCGTCGGGCCGTTCGCGGGACAATTCACCCCGCCACTCCCGGCCGGATTGCACGGTTTCCCAGAACTTCTGGTAGGAAGCCTCGTCGGGATGACCTTCACGCAGCACTTTGAACTGGTTGTCGAGCATCTGCTCCAGCGTATAGCCGGTGGCTTCGGTGAACTTCGCGTTCACATACTGCACCTGACCGGTCGCATCGGTGATCGCCATGGCCACGGGTGACTGTTCGACCGCGCTGGAAAGTTTGAAGTATTGTTCCTCCGCCACGCGCTGGCGGGTGATGTCGTGGCCGATGGCGCGCACCCCGATGGGGCGGGATTGTTCATCCAGCAAGGTATTTTCCTCCCAGGAAATCCAGCGCCAGCCCTGTGGCGTCAGCCAGCGGCTTTCCCGCGCCACGCGCTGGGCGGCGCTGTGCAACTCTGCGTCGGCCGTGGTGAGGGTGGACGCGTCGTCCTGGTGCATCAGCGAGACGAGCGGCCGGCCGCACATCTCCGCCGCATTGCAGCCGAATTTTCGCGCGAAGGCGTGGTTGGCGGCGAGCATATTGCCGTTCCAGTCACGGCAATACACCAGGGCGGCACTTCCCGCCCAGGCGCCTAGTAACAGCTCGGGTTGCGGGTGCGCAGGGGCACCCGCGATAGAATCGCAGCTCACGACAGACATGCAGCCTCTTCTTCGGTACAAAGGCCGGAGAACTTAAGGCGCGTCGGGCTCATCGTGAAAATTTCCGACGAATTTTTTCAGGCGGTTTCCCGAACGGAAAAATTGTTTCGGGGCCGGAAGGTGGCGCGCGTTGTCCTCAACGCGCGTGGATCGGACCGCCTTCAAAGCCGCGCATCGGGGCAATGTACGCCGCCGGCCAATGCCTGCGCTCTACGTCATCCCGCTCAGCATTGCCGGCAGCCGGTTCAGCGCGTTGGCAATATGCGCCTGCGCGAGGGCCGATTCTTCCTCGTTGTCTCCAAACAAAATTTTCCAGGCATCGAGTTTCAGCCAGGAGTCGGCGGCGATGGGGTCGATCTTTTCAAAGCCGCCCGAAATACCCGCGTGCCGCACGAGCCGGTCCGCCACCTGGACGGCGGCGGCAAACAGCCCGTGTCGCGGCGCCTCCGAGGGATTGTTATGATATTTCACGGCAAAGACGATTTCTTCCGCCACTTGGTGCCGCTCCAGATAATAGGCGCCGATCTGCGCATGATCCCAGCCGATGATTTTTTGTTCCATGGCGCAAACATCCAGCGGCGTCTTGTGGCGGGTGCGCGACACTTCCTCCAATTCGGCGGGATAGGCATTCGCCATCACGACCTTGCCGACATTGTGCAGCAGGCCGACGAGGTAATCGGTGTCGTCGTCGATCGAGAGCGACGTGGCCTGCAGAATTTCCCGGGTGATCATGGCCGACGCGATGCTGTGGGACCAAAGCTCTTTCCACGGGAGAGGCTTGGTGGTGGCGGCCTTCAGTTTTTCAAGCTCCTCGATCACCGGGGTGGCCATCGAGAGTTCGCGGATCTGCCGCAGCCCGAGAAAGAAAACGGCTTCCTCGATGTTGTTCACCCGGGCGGACAGGCTGAAGTAGACGGAGTTCACCATGCGGAGCAGCCGGGCCGACAAGGACGGATCACGGCGGATGATCTCGGCGATTTGCGAGGTGACACTGAAATCCGACTTCACCAGATCGCTCAGGGCGCGGTTGTTGGTCTGCAGCGACGCCAGTTTTGGGCACGCATCGATGCGCTTGCGTATCTCCGGCTCTGTGTCTGGCATTACGGTGGTGGTCATCAAGAATTCTGGGTGGATCACTTTGCCCATGATTTGCGGGCGAAAGCGGGGACCATCTCTACATCGACTGGATGCGGCGTGGCTTAAGGGTGATTCCGGCCTTTTTTACGCGACACCGATTCCATAAATTTTATTAAAGTCCCCTCCCGGACGAGCCGTTAAACCGGCCAGCGAATCCGTCCTCACCGACGCTGCCTTGGGCGGTCCGGGTGGAATCTCCTTTCCGGGGGACTTTCGCCGGTTCCCCCCCATGACCCCAGCCCAACTTCAACGCCTGATCAAGGATGCGATGGAGCATCATCATGCCGGCAAGCTGGAACAGGCGGCGCAGCTTTATGCCCGGGTGCGGCAGGCTTTGCCGGATAACTTCGATGCGGTCCAGCTCTCGGGTGTGATCGAGCTGCAACTGGGCCGGCCGGCTGAGGCGGTTCGGTTTCTGACCCAGGCATTCAAACTCAACCCGCGGTCGGCGGTCGGTGCCATGCGGTTCGGTGTCGCGTTGAATTGCTGCGGGCGTTCCGTCGAGGCCGAGCGTTACAGCCGGCTGGCGGTTCAGCTCGATCCGAATTACGCGGACGGCTGGTCCAGTCTCGCCGCGACGCTCAAGTCGCAGGACCGGCTGATCGAGTCGATCGAGTGCCATCACCGCGCGCTCACCCTGAATCCTGATTCTGCGATCGGATGGTATAATTACGGGCTGACGCTGAGCATTTTTGGCCGGTTTGCCGAAGCCCTGCGAGCGCACGATCGCGCGCTCGCCGCCGATCCGGCCTATGCGAAGGGACACTATGGCCGGGCCCAGGCCCTGCAACAATCCTACCGCATTCCCGAGGCCGTCGCGGCCTATGATCAATTTTTGCAACTCGAACCGGGCTGCCACGAGGCGCGCAGTTACCGGCTGCTCGCGCTGAACAATCTCGATTCACTCCCGCGCGAGCAGCTCTTTGCCGAGCATGTGAAATACGATCAGGCGGTGGGCCGGTTCCCGTTGCCTGATTTTCGCCAGGCACCGGTCCCCGACCGTCGTCTGCGGATTGCGATCCTGTCGCCGGATTTGCGAGCCCATTCCTGCATGTATTTTCTGGAACCGGTTTTGCGGAATCTCGACCCGAAAAATTTCGAGCTCTGCCTCTACCATGATCATTTTCGCGTCGATGCGGTGTCCGAAAGGCTCAGAGCGCTGGCCGCCATCTGGCGCAATTTCGTCGGCCAGCCCAATCCGGCCGTCGAGCAAACCATCCGCGCCGACGAACCTGATATCATCATCGATCTGGCGGGTCACTCGGGCATGACAAACCGGCTCTCGCTCTTCGCCCGGCATCTCGCTCCCGTGCAGATCAATTATCTCGGCTATCCGAACACCACCGGGCTTTCGGCCATGCATTATCGCTTCACGGATGCGATCGCCGATCCGCCGGGAGAGGCCGAGGCCTTCGCCACCGAGGCGCTCGTACGCTTTTCGTCCACCGCCTGGGTTTATCAGCCGCCGGATGACACCCCGGAGGTCAACAAACTGTCATGTGCGGCAGATCGCCCCGTCACCTTTGGCTGTTTCAACAATATCGCCAAGATCAACGACGCCACCCTGGCGCTCTGGGCCCGCATCCTCGCCGCCGTGCCCGCCTCCCGTCTGCTGTTGAAGGGCTGGGATCTTACCGACGAATCCATCCGCAAACCCTATCTGGCCCGCTTTGCCGCCGCCGGTTTGCCCGCGGATCGGATCGATCTCTGCGACCGTACAGCCGGGGTCTCCGAACATCTTGCCCACTATCACCGCGTCGATATTTCCCTCGATACGTTTCCCTACCATGGCACCACCACCACCTGCGAATCGCTCTGGATGGGTGTCCCCGTGGTGACGCAGCAGGGCGACCGGCATGCTTCCCGCGTCAGCGCCAGTTTGCTCACGGCCGCCGGCCACTCGGAATGGATCGCGCGCAGCGCCGACGACTATGTGCGCATCGCCGCCGGGCTGGCGGCGGACCGGCAGGGACTCGCCGCTTTGCGCGCCGGACTGCGCGGCGAAATAAAGACGGGTGCGTTGTTTGACTACGCGGGGCAGGGTGCCCGTTTCGGTTCCGCCCTCCGCCAGTGCTGGCATAATTATTGCCGACGGTCCTCGACACTCGCTGTCGCCTGATATGTCTCCCGCGCAATTCCAGTCGCAGCTCGGCCAGGCCGTGGCCCACCATCGGGCCAACCGGCTGAAGGAGGCGGAAATTATCTATCAACGCTTGCGGACCGCAGTGCCGAAAAATTTCGACGTTCTCCATCTCTCGGGTCTCGTCGCTTATCAACAGGGCCGGTATGCCGACGCCGCCGATCTTTTTGGTCGTGCGCATAAAATCAGTCCCAGATCGGCCGCCTGCCTGATGCACCTTGGCATGTGCGGCAGCGCGCAGGGCGATTTTGTTTCGGCTGAACGGCATTTGCGCGCCGCACTCAAGCTGGATGCCAGGCTTGCGGAGGCTTGGTGTCACCTTGCCGTCGTGCTCGTCACGCAGGACCGGCTGGCCGAGGCGCGCACCGGTTTCGAGTGGGCGATCAAGCTCAAGACCGATTACGTCGAGGCCTACGATCGTCTGGGTGCGCTCGCCTGCCAGACCGACGGGTTTGCCGCCGCTGTTCCGTACTACCGGCACGTCACTGCGCTCCGGCCCCGCGATCCGGACGGCTGGGCGAATCTTGGTGCCGCTCTCGCGCAATCGGGTGGGGTGGAGGAGTCTTTTCCGTGCTTCGAGCGGGCGCTCGCGCTCGCTCCGGCGCATCCGCTGGCGCTCACCGCGCGCGCGCTGGCCTGGCTGCTCTCCTACCGCCTGAAGGAAGCGGTCGCCGGTTATGGCGAGGTGCTGGCGTCCCATCCAAAAAATTTCGAGGCCCACAGCGGCCGCCTCCTCACCCGGCAATATCTCGATGGCGTCGACCGCGCCGTCCTGTTTGCCGAGCATGTGGCCTTCGGCGAAGCCTGCGGCGGACCGGTCCACACCCGCCTGCCGAATCTCCCCGCACCCGCCCGCCGGCTGCGCGTGGCCTTCCTCTCCGCCGATCTGCGCCGTCACTCGGTCGCGTATTTTCTTGATCCCTTGCTCACGCACCTGGATCCGGCGCAGTTCGAGATCTATCTCTATCACGATCACTTTCAGGAGGACGATATGTCGGAGCGTCTGCGGGCGCGGTCGGCGCTCTGGCGGAATTTCATCGGCCAGTCGCCCGCGACCGTCGAACAAGCGATCCGATCCGATGCGCCCGATGTGCTGATCGATCTGGCCGGCCACACCGGCATCAACCGGTTGCCGCTCTTCGCCCGCCGGCTGGCTCCGGTGCAAATCACCTGGCTCGGTTATCCCGACACCACCGGTTTGCGGGGGATGGATCACCGCTTTGTCGATGCGATCACCGATCCTGAGGGCGAGGCCGAGCCGTTTCACACGGAAAAACTCGTGCGCTTCGCTCCGACCGCCTGGACTTATCAGCCGCCTCGCGATGCGCCCGAACCGGCGCCGGTGCCAGGCGCGGCCGACGGGGTGGTAACATTCGGATGCTTCAATAATTTTGCGAAGGTCAGTGATTCCACGCTGCGTGGTTGGGCCGGGATTCTCGCCGCCGTGCCGCAATCCCGCCTGCTGCTGAAAGGACACGGACTCGATGAACCCGGGTTGGCCGCTGCGTTGCGGTCGCGGCTTGGGTTGCTCGGGGTCGAGGATGATCGCGTCGAATTGCTGGGGCGCACCGCGGGCATCGCCGAGCACCTCGCGCTCTACGCCCGGGTGGACGTGGCGCTCGATACTTTTCCCTATCATGGCACCACGACCACGTGTGAAGCGCTTTGGATGGGCGTGCCCGTGGTGACGCTGGCCGGAGATCGCCACGCTTCGCGCGTCGGCGTGAGTTTGCTCACCGCGCTCGGCCGCCGCGAGTGGATTGCGCGGGACTGGACGGAGTACTCCGCCATTGCCGTGGCCCTGGCGAATGATGTGGCCGGCCGCGCTGGGTTGCGGTCGGCTTTGCGCGACGAAATGCGGCGCAGCGTGCTGCTTGACCATGCGGGGCAGGCGGCCCGGTTTGGTGCCGCTGTGCGCGAGTGCTGGCAGCAGTGGTGCCGCCGGCAACAGAGCATGTCGGGAAACCAATCCGTCTCGCCCGTGGAGGCGGTGTTCTCCGCATGACCACTTTGCTCCAGTCTCCTCTGCCGGAGTCGGCGAATCCCCTGGGGACGCATCGGCCCGTGGACCAATCCTCCCCTGTCGTCGCGCAACGTCGCGTGCGGTTGTTTGTCTTCAGCCCCTGGGCCGGAACTTTGCAGGATGGCGCGGAGTATCTGCGCGAGCTGCCGGCGCTGGACGTGACGAAGCGCGTCAGCAATCCTGCCGATGCGGCGCTCGTGCAGATGGCGCGGCTCGATTGCGACTGGCACGGCGAAAATGTCCGCGCCTTCGGAGCGGCGGCGGCGGACGGCCTGGAATTTCTCCCGGTGCGGGCCGTCGGGAAGTCCGGGCTCGCCGACCTGCTCGTGGCGCCGAAGCCCGCCGACGAAGAGTGGTGGCTCGTGCTCACCGGCCAGCATCCTCAGATGATGGTGGGGATGATCGGAAAGGTGGTGCAGCATCTGGCGGTGCGCGGGGTGCGCACGCTCTATTATGCTTTCGACGACGCCAGCCGCACCATGCCGGCGTTTTCCGAAATCGCGCGCCATCTCGCCGTGCTCATCCACGATGAATATCCGCTCGCATCCCCGGTCCAGGAGAAGCTCAGCCCCGGTTGCCCGCAGATTCACCGCAGTTGGGTGGCCAATCTCGTTCCCTTCGCCTCGCCGTTTGTCGAACAGCCGGAGAAAAAGATCATTTTCCTGGGTTCGCAGCTCGGTCTCACCGCCCACCGGCAGCGGCAGATCGATTTTCTCGGCAGGAAATTCTCGGACCGGTTCACCGCCATCTGCGACCACTCGCTCTCCGTGGCGGAGCGGACGAATTTGTCGCGTTTCCAGGTCGCGCTTTGTCCGGAAGGCCGGAAGTTCACCACCGCGTCGATGCGGCAGACCCACACCGACCGGCCCTTTTGGGCCGGCACGCTCGGGCTCGTGCCGGTCAGCGAGGACTCGCGGCCCGGGGGACGCTTGGAGGAGCTGCATCAGGCCGGTTTGATCATGCGCTACCCGCACGGCGACCTGAAGAAACTCGGCGAAATCTGCGAGCAGGCGCTGGAGTGCGGCGTCGAGTCACGCCGGAAAATCTACGATCATTTCAACCGCCACGAAACCGTCGGTGCCGTCGTGGCGGCGGCGATAAAAGCCGCAGGATCTCAGTTTAGTGGAGGTGAGGAACCGGATTGCCGTTCGTGGCGCTAGATCCGCGGTTTTTTCGGCACCCAGCCCACGCCGGCCTCGAGGGCGGCAAGGCTCGCGGTTGCTCCCTCGTGGTTCGGATTGAACCGCAGGCAATCCCGGAAACTCGCCTTGGCCTCTTCCGGCCGGCCGAGGGTGACCAGAATGCAGCCGCGGTTGTTGAGAGCCTCGGGATAGGCCGGGAAAAGCGCGATCGCGCGGTTGTACTCCGCCAGCGCGCCGGCGGGATCATCGCGCGCCGCCTTGTAGCAACCCAGGAAATAATGGGTCTTGGCGCTGCCGGGTGAAGTCTCGGCCAGCTTGGGATAAAACGCGTCCGCATCGTGCCAGTCGCGATTGCGCACCTGGGTTCGCGCCGCAAAAAGCAGCACGATCGCGGTCAGGACAATTTCGTGGAGGGGCAGGCGGGTGAAAATTTGCACCGCGAGCAACACCAGGCCGATGCTGGGCAGAAAGACCAGACGCTCGCCCATCATCGTGCCGATCGGCATCAGGAGATTGGCGGCGGGAAGAAAAAGCACGGTCCAGCAGGCGATGCCCAACCGTGACGTCGGCCATTTTATGAACGAGACGAATGCAATCCCCGCGAGCAGGAGCCCGCCCCAGGCCCGGCCATCGTGCAGGCTCATGACCAGCGGGATTTCTTTGTACGAATAATCGGCTGACAGTGTGACCGGCATCAAGGTCCGGCCGACGTAGAGCACCTGCGTCCAGAGTGCGGTCAGGATTCGCTGGGGCGCCGCCACGAGGGACATGGGATTGTCGATCGGCGGAATGAAGACCGCTCCCTCGGCGACGGCGGTCCGGGCCCAGAGCGCGAGACCGACCACGGCGGCGACCGCGATTCCGTGGACAATCAGGCGGCGGAAATTGAGCGATTCGCGCGGACCGGCTCCGAGCCACGGAAAAAGCAGGGCCACGCCCGCGATGGCGGCCGCACTCTCCTTGGAAAAAACCGCGAGGGAAAAAAGAACGAGGGCGCCGATGAACGCGCCGCGGCGGTACAGCAGGAGCGCGCCAAGCCCGAGGACCGCCGCGAGCAGCTCGTTTCCGCCCACGATGGCCGCCGTCACTTCCGTGTGGATGGGCAGAACCGCAAAGAGCAGTGCGCCGAAAAAGGCGGTGCGTGCCGGCAGACGCAGGTCAAGGAACAGCCGGTGGACCAGCAGGACCACCACCGCGCCCAGAATCAAGTTCAGTGCGTGAAACGGCCACGGCGACCCGCCCCCGATATTCCAAACTATGGCCCAGAGCGTTTGGGTGACCGGCCGGTACAGCGTCAAGCCGGGCCGGTCGGGCCAATAGCCATGCGTCCAGATTTCTCCCAGACGGGCGAGGGAATGCAGCCGTTCGTTCTGCACGATGAGGGGCAGATCGTCATAGATAAACGCGCCCGTCAGCGTGCCGAGATTCGGCAGGAGAAACGCGAGGCACAGCCAGACCGAGGCGAAGGGTGGCGCGGGAGCCGCCGGGGACGGGGGATTGACCAAGGCCTCCGGCTCTTTCTTGGGCGCCGCTGCGCGGCGCGCTGAACGTTTCGGTTTCACAACTTACTGTGGCTTGGTTGCGGTGAAACTTGGGATGGCTCTGAACTCATCGCGTTTTTTATCAAGCGCGCCCTTCGGACGCGCAAGAGTTAACCTGAAAATTTCGGATTCGTCTTTGATGGCCGTGCCCCGGCGTTCGCCGCATTGGTCGGGCTGCAGCAGCGGCTTTATGCCGCGATGGCAGTTCCTGATCCATCGCCGATTTGCGGAATTGGCTTCACCCCGTCACGCTCGCCGACGGCCAGACGACGAAGTCCGTCGCCCTCGAAGCCCGCCGCAGCCAGATTCTCGACCTCTGAACCCACCGATTTTATCACCGGATCACGCGGAGGAAACGGAGAACCGATCCCAGACCTGCCCGCGGATTACGCGAATGACCGCGGATATAAAACCCTGCCGGGCCCATCTCCCGACGGGTTGTCTTGCGTAGGGCCGTCGCTCGCAGACGCGCCGGATTGGATTCAGCTCAGAAGTGGTTTGAAGTGAGTTTGCCCGATAGGATGGCTTCGGGTCGGCGCGCTGTTTTGGACGGTAGTGAAGGGGCAGAAAAGGGGTCAGGCTTGGGGGCAAAAAAGGCTGCAAATGTTATAATTTACGTCGGAGTGGAGCGCGGCAGAACCCCGCCCAAGTGGCAGTTCCCGCCGGAACAGCGGCAGTTCGGGCAGAGACCATATTCGCCTAAATCGCCACGAAAAATCATCGCAATTGGATTCGTGCTCTAAAACAACCTTTTGCAGCAGACTGCTGGGTTCATCCCGAGGTCATGAGAAACGGCACCCGGAGGGAAAGCGCGGCCAAAATCTGAATGCCGGGGCACGGAAGAGAGCCCGCTTGGTTGGGATGGGGGCGTTCTTCACGCCGGCGGCTTGGGGCGGAAATGTTTCCGGATGAGCTGCTCGATGCTTTCGATCTTAACCGGCTTGCTCAGGTAATCGTTCATGCCGGCTTCGAGACAGCGTTCACGATCGCCGGTGACCGCGTTGGCCGTCAGGGCGAAAATGCGCGGCTGGCGGGCGGCGGGATAGCGTTGGCGAATCTCGCGGGTGGCGATGAGGCCGTCCATCTCCGGCATCTGCATATCCATCAGCACGAGATCGAAGGGTTGCTCGTCGAGCATGTGCAGGGCTTCGCGGCCATTGTTCGCAATGGTGGCCGAATAACCGAGCCGGGCGAGAAACCGGAGGGCCACTTTTTGGTTCACGGGATTGTCCTCGGCGACGAGAATGCGCAAAGGAATGGTCGTGCCCAGCGGGATTGGCGCGGGGGCGGTCTTGGTCGCGGCGTGAGGCGGAGCGGTGACTGCCGCAGCCGTGCGAAGCGCCGGCGGAACCGGAACCGTGCTCAACGACGGAATGGAAATGGGCGCGGCGGACGAGGAGGTGGAAAGCAGGCGATGCAGCGTTTCAAGAATCAGAAAGGGCCGGATCGGTTTGGGGATGCGGACCAGATGCGCGGGGTCCTTGGCCTGATTTTGCGTGGCCGAGTCCACCGGATTGGTGAGCAAAATGACCGGCAGTTCGGGTTGGTAGGTGTGCAGTTCATTCACCAGTTTCAGGCCGTTTTCTCCGGCCAGTTCCTGATCGATGATCGCGGCGGAAATGGTGTGCTGCTGGGAGAGCTGGCGGCCGTCCGCGATGTCGCCGGCCTCGATGATCGTGAGCTGGAAAGTGGCGAGAGCCTCGCTCAAGGTCAGCCGGTTGAGCGGCAGATCGTCCACGATGAGCACCTTGGCCAGATGGAAAGCGCGGGGCAGCGGCGCGAAGGCGGTGGTGACGGGCGGCGAGGTGGGTTCGGCCAGAATGCTGAAACGGAAGATGGAACCGCCGCCGGGGTTGTCCTGCATGTCGATCGTGCCGCCCATGAGCTGGCACAACCGGTCGCAGATCGCGAGGCCGAGACCGTTGCCGCCGTATTTGCGCGTGTTCGAGGAGTCGACCTGGCTGAAGGGCTTGAAAAGCCGGTCGCGGTGCTGGGGTCCGATGCCGATGCCGGTGTCGCTGATAAAAAAATCAATCGACTGCAGGCTGCCACCGGGCAGGGGCGCGATGGTGGTGCCGGCTGCGATGGGAGCGAGACGAACATCGACGGTGATCCTCCCCTGCGCGGTGAACTTGACCGCGTTGTCCAGCAGGTTGACGAGCACCTGTCGAAGGCGGGACATGTCCAGCAGGATCCACGGTGGCACCGCGGGATCGATGTGGCACGCGATCTCGATTTTTTTTGCCGCGGCTTTCAGGGCGTAGACATCCACGGCTTCCTCCACGCACTGGGCAATTTCCACCGGCTGGCGCTCGATCTCCGTGTGACCGGATTCCATGTTGGAGAAATCGAGGATTTCATTGATGATGCCGAGCAGCGCCTGGCCGGAGGTGCGGATGGTGCCGACGAATTCGCGCTGTTCCTGATTCAGCGGGGTGTCGAAAAGCAGGCTGGTCATGCCGATGACGCCGTTCATGGGCGTGCGGATCTCGTGGGAGACAGTGGCGAGAAATTCGGTCTTGGCGCGCGAGGCCGCGTCGGCCTCGGCCTTGGCACGACGGAGAGTGGCTTCGGTCTGGACACTGGAGGTGATGTCCGTGCCCATGGCGATGAAGTTTTCGGTCCGGCCCCCGTCATTCATAACGGGCTGGAGTTCGAAGCGCAGGTGATAGTTGCGATCGTGGTCGCGGCTGCGCAGCATCACCTCGGTGGTGAGCGACGCCTGTTTTTCCAGGGCCTGACCGACCTGCCCCAGTACCTCGGGTGAGGCGGGAGGACTGGTGAGGAGATCGAGCAAGGAATGGCCGGCCACTTCGGACAAGGTCCGGCCGGTAAAGCGGGTAAAGCTGTCGTTGGTCCACTCGACCTTGCCGGCAGGGTCGGTAATAAAGACAATGTTTTCAGTGCGCCGGGCGACGTGGGTGAGGAGCCGGGCGGAAGCCTGGCTGGAACGCAGGGCGGCTTCCACGCGCCGGCGTTCCTCGTTTTCCGCCTGCAATTCGCCGGCGGTGCTTTCTGCGGCGCGCTGTCGGGCGCGGGCGGTTTGGGCGAGATTGATGACCAGGCCGATGAGGAGACTCACCCCGAGGCCGGAGAACAGCGCCAGCCGGGGCAAAGTCTGGCGGTCGGCGTTGGTGAACTGAAACCGCGGGGTGAGATGCAGGGTGAGACGCTGCCCGAAGAAATTGAACGTGGCGGACTGGCGCAGATTGGCGTCCAGTTGCTCATCGGATTTCGTGGACGAATAAAGGGGGAGATCGGCTTCGGGTGTTCCGCCGGAGTTGTTCGAGACAGAGACATCCAGTTGGTAGCGCTGGGATATGTTCAGCCGATGATCGATGAGTCCGATCAGGCGGGCATAATCGAGCTGGCCGACCACGAAGCCGTCAAACCGTCCGGCTTGCAGGAGAATCGAATAAATCGCGAACGACGGCGGGCGAAGGGGAGATTGCAGCGGACCGGCCACGGCAAAGGTGAGTGATTCGCGCGCCGTGTTCATGGCTTGCAGCCGGAGGGGATTGCTGGAGTGATCGAGACCGGCGGCGTCTTCGTTCCGGCCGGCGGGCCAGATCCACACCGTGCGGTATTTGTCATCGACCCGGCTGATGAGCTGGTAGGAAGGGGAGACTTCGAGCTGGGCGCGCGCATCCTTTTCCCAGACCGGCGCGGAGGTGCCGACCGCATCGGCCCAGCGGGCCGCCATGCCGCGAAGATTGTCGATCTGGGTTTCCGTTTCGCTGCTGTAGAGCGTGGCAATATGGTTGATCGTCAGTTGTGTGGTGTGGTTGACGAAGACCGCTTCACGTTCGCGCAGGGAAACCCAGAACAAGACCGACACCGTGGCGCCGGCAACCACGGCGGGGAGCCAGAGCCAGCGCGGACCGGTGCGCCATTCGTTGCCCTCCGCTTTGGGGGCGGCCAGCAGGAAAAGGCCGCAACCAAGCACGAACAAAGCGATGGCGGCGGGCAGACCAAGCTGGGCGTCGGTTTGCCAGAGATCGAGACGGTCCAGGCCGACCTGATCCGCCAGCAGCGAGGTGGCGCCATAGGCACAGGCCAGCGAGCCGGTGAGCGCCAGCAGAAGGGCAAGACGTCTGGGCCATGGTTTCCATGTATAACGGAGGAGCAAAATGCCCGCGACGGCGAGGACGAGCGCCAGGCAAATCGGGGAGCGGCCGACGGCGACACCGGCAATCAGATTCTCATGGGTTACGAAGAGGTTGTCCGATTTGAATCTCAACCCGGTGAAAAACTCGACCACGGGAATCCAGCCCAAGAGAGCGCCCAGCACGGCGATGCCCCGCGCTGTTTTATGAAGGCGCAGGCAGATCAGCAAAGGCACCACGCCCAGCAGAAGCAGCACCATCGCGGCATTGGCGGCAAAGGGCGGATCATTCGGGCGGGGCTGGACCCAGGCCGCCTGGCCGCTCCACCAACCCAGCAGGATGAACAAACCAAATGCGGCTACCGCCAGAAAAGGCAGCAGGTGAGCGTTGCGCAGGTTGAAGAAACGGCGGTTCGAAGGCATTAAGGACAGGAAAGGCAATAACTTGCCGGGCCAATGAAGAGCAAATGGGAAATCGGCGCATTTACCCGCCTTATCCGATTTCATAAAATGCATACAAGCTTACCAACAATGAGATGAAGGAACTTTGCCGACCTAAAGTGGCGAGACATTGTGCCGTTTTAAGGGGAAATATGTCCGCACTTACGGCTAGCTCAGTGCAGGTGGCGCCACGGCCCGCCTCGGGTTCGCCTGCCCTTGATCCATCCGTGGCCGGGTTGCTCCCGGTCGCCGATGGTCTCTGGCAGGAAATTTATCATGTCATTGCGCCCATCGATGATGCCGGAATCGCGCAACTCTGGCGTGCTTACCGGACCGACACCGCTGCTGAGGTCGTGCTGCGGGTGTTGCCCGGAGTGAAGGGCGACGCCCGCACTGAAGCGTGGACGCGCTTGTGCGCGATCGATCTGCCCTGTGTGCAGAAAGCGATTGAGGTGCATTATGTCGGCAGCCACCGGGTGGAGATCTACGGTGCGCTGAAGGGAATTCCTCTGGACCAATGGCGCAGCAAACGTTCCTCGGTCGATGTGGCGACGGTGGAGACGGTCGTGCGTCAACTGTCCGAAGCGCTGGGTATTTTGCATGCGAACGGCCTCGCTCATCTGGGCATGCAACCGAAGGTGGTTTTTTTGCATGAGGACAAAAGTGGTTTGCAATGCACATTGGGCGGACTGGGCTCGGTCGTCCGCTTTGAGGGGGAGAAACTGATTCCCGCCTTGGTGAATCCCCTGTATGCCCCGCCCGAGGCGGCAACCTTGCAACTGCACGAACCCGGTCCCGCCATCTGCGGATGGGATTGGTGGACGCTGGGACGGGTGGTGCAGGAGCTGCTGCTCGGGCATCATGTGATGGATGACCTGCCGGATGCGGAGGCGGCCCAATCCGAGCAATTGCGCTGGGCCCGGGCGGAGGCGTTGCTGCTCGAACAGGAGATGGAGGGGCTGCGCGCCGGTGCCGTGGAAGTGATGAAGCTCGATGAGCGTCTCACCGTGCTGTTGCGCGGTTTGCTGGCGAGTTCGCCGGAAGGGCGCTGGGGCGGGGAATTTGTTGACCGCTGGTTGCGTCACCAGTTGGTGAAGGAAAATTACAGCGACCGGCGGGCCGAACATAAATTTCGCTGGCGGGGCCGGCTTTACACGGTGCCCGAGGCGGCCAAGGAACTGCAATCGGCCGATCTCTGGAGCGAGGCCGCCGCGCATGTGTTCAAAACCACCGCGCCAGGAAGGCTGGCTCATTTCATCGCCAATATGCCCGAACAGCATTTGCTGCACAAGCAGCTCGGCGAGCTCCTGAAATTTGCCACGACTGAAACGATCCGCGTCCTGCCAACCAATGTGTCGCGCGAGCTCATCCTGATGCTGGCCTTGTTGCAGCTCTCGGGGGAGAAACTTTTCTGGCAGGGCCGGCGCATCACCGGCGAGTCCCTGGCCGGATTGCTGGCGGAGGAACCGAACAATCCGGAGCGATTCGCATTTGTGCGCATCCTTACCGACCGGAGCATCTCCGCGCAAATCGAGCGTTATGATCTGGAGGCGGGGCGTTCGCTGGCGGCAGCCGGGCTGCTTGCGGCCGACACGGAGGCGCTCCTTCAGCGTCTGGGCTGGCTGCCCGAAAAAAAGGCGCAGGACAGCGATGCCATCTTCCGCCTGACGCTGGCATCCGAGGCGAACCTGAAGGAAGCGCACGGCCGGCTGAAACAAATTTATGCCTGCGCCAACGATCCGACGGTCGAGAAGATTTTTAAGAACGAAAAGCCGGCGCGCAGTGAACTCGTGGCCCTGGCGTGGATCGAACCCAAGGCCGACAGCCTTGGGTTCGTCACGCATCAGCAGTTGAAGGCGCTCCGGCTCGCGGAAATGACGGAACGGTGCGGGCAGTTGGTCCGGTTGATTTCCTGGCAGAAATTGGAGAAAGCCCTGAAAGCGGGACCGCTGGTTTTTGGCCAGCGTCCGTTGATCCTGGCCGTCTGGCTGGGGCTGGTGCCATTGCTGGCCGTGCTTAAGCCAGGTCCGTTGGGTTTGCTGCTCGGGTTGCTGCCCTTTGGCCTGCTGGTAAGCCTGCGTCTGGTTCATCATCATCTGCTTTCAAGCCTGATCAAACCATGGAGCACGGTGGAAAAGCCCATGGGTTGGGATGGACACTTTGCCCGTTGTCGCGAGGAAATTTCCCGTCTGGTGCGGCAACATGCCTTACCCCTCTCGCTGGCGGAAAGCACCGCTCTGTACCGACGGATCAACAGCGAGAGAAATGATCTGGCCAAACCGGAACCGTGCGAACCGATCGCTCCACCGGCGCGACACACCGGCACCTTGCTGGTTTCGGCGGCCGGCTGGGTGCTCGTGGTGTCGGTCGTGGCCGGCAGCGTGGCGTGGGCCGTGAAGACACCACCCGATTTTTCGGCCCACCAGAAAGAGTGGCACGCGCTGTTTGCCAGTGCGCCCAAGGCGAAGGTGAAACCGAAGGAAGAACCGCCGGTCACCCAGATTTCCTGGCCGTACAAGGCGCCCAATTCCACCCCTTTCGAGATCACGACCTATGGGGCTTTCAATCCCGATTCGGCCCAAGCCAAGTTTGCCACCGAGCGGGCCCATGAACTAGTCAAGGGCTACAAACCCGAAACGATCGACAGTTTCGTGGCGATCTATGTACCGCTGGAAGGTGCAAACGGCGGCCTGCTGCTTTACGACGGGAAGAAAGGTGCGTTCATGGGACGCAACGGCGTGCTGATCAATTTCGTGCCCATGCCCAAGATGTGGATGCAGATCGGCGACCAGCGGGCGATCTTCATCGAGAAATAAGTCAAGACGGGGGCGGGCCGCAGGATATGCCTCGCTGCTGATTTGCAGATTCCGCTTGCGGCGGCGCTCCGGCTGCCAAGCGTGTGGACAACATGATTGCTCCCGAAACCTTTTCTCACATTGAGAACATAAAGAAGCGCGCCGGCTACTTATGGAGGTTTCTTTGACGTCGAGCAAAAGCAGCGGGAAATAGAGTCGATGGAAGCGGAGATGGGCGCCCCGGCCTTCTGGGACGTGCCGGAGCGCGCCCAAAAGCACATCGCCAAACTCAACGGACTCAAACGCACCATCGCCGGCATATTGGCTTTCAACAAAAAGCTGGATGACGCCTCCGTGATGGTTGAGCTCATCGATTCCGCCGAGCCCGCCGAGCAGGAATCCTATGCCAAGGAGCTCGACCATGCCGTGGCCGAAATGGTGGCGGAACTCGACAAGCTCGAGATCGCCTCCTTCCTCACGGGGCAGTTCGACCACAACAACGCGATCTTCTCGATCCAGGCCGGAGCCGGCGGCACCGAGTCCAACGACTGGGCCGACATTCTTTTCCGGATGTACACCCGTTGGTGCGAGCGGCGGGGTTTCACCGTCGAGCTCATGGATGTGCAGCCCGGCGACCAGGCGGGCATTTCCAAGGCCACGATCCTGATCAAGGGTGAGAACGCCTACGGCTATGCCAAGGCCGAACGCGGCGTGCACCGGCTCGTGCGCATCAGCCCCTTCGACTCGAACAAACGGCGCCACACCTCGTTCTGCGCGGTGGACGTTGTCGCCGAGATCACGGAAGAAATCGAGATCAACATCCCCGAGGATGAGATTCGCACCGATGTCTATCGTTCCTCCGGCAAAGGCGGGCAGGGTGTCAACACGACCGACTCTGCCGTCCGGCTCACGCACATCCCGTCCGGCATCGTGGTCGTGTGCCAAAACGAGCGTTCGCAGATCAAGAACAAAGCCGCGGCCATGAACGTCCTCAAGGCGCGTCTCTATGAGAAGCGCCTGGACGATAAGCGCAGCGAGATGGAAAAGTTCTACGGCGAGAAGGGCGAGATTGGCTGGGGCAGCCAGATCCGCAGCTACGTCCTGCAGCCATACCAGATGGTGAAGGATCTCCGCACCGGCGTCAGCACGAGCGACACCCAGGGCGTGCTCGATGGCGATCTCGACCGCTACATCTACGGCTGGCTGCGCGCCGGCTGCCCGCGCCACCGGAACAAGGA
>CAZIQP010000001.1:0-56614 GCA_964541315.1 uncultured Opitutaceae bacterium | reverse complement strand
TTCTCGTTCGCGACCGAACGAGGGAATGAGAAAGAGCCGGAGACCGAGAATGAGCGCCCATCCCACCGACCTCACGCACGAGCAACTCAAAGCTGCCTTTGCCAGCCAGTCGCTGTTCGAGGACAAGACCTGGCAGCTCTCGCCCGAGGCCTGGCCGCTGACGCCAGAGCAGCACAGGCAGTTGGAGCAGATTGGCTCCGCGTGCCTGGAATTTCATCAGGCGCTCGAAATTCTTTATTTCCGCTCGGCGCAGGGGAAAAATTTGCTGCGCAACAAACCACTCCTTGCCCCTTGGGTGGCGGAATACCTTGATCGCGGCAAACCGGCGGCACTCGTCGTGCATGCCCGCGATCCCAAGAACCGCGGAGCCATGCCCACGGTGTTGCGGCCGGATCTGCTGCTGACCGAGGAGGGATTCGCTCTCACGGAACTCGACTCGGTTCCCGGCGGCATCGGTCTCACGGCATTTTTGAACCGGCTGTACAATGGCGAGGGTTCGGGAATCATCGGGGCCGGTGACGTGATGATTGCCAATTTCCACCAGTCGCTCGCGGCTTTGCGTCCCACGGTGCGGAATCCGCTGATTGTCATTTTGGTGAGCGATGAGGCCGCCACCTACCGGCCGGAAATGCAATGGCTGGCCGAACAATTGCAGCGGCAGGGCAAGCGGGTCTTCTGCCTGCATCCGGACAAGGTGTTTCCCCTCGATAACGAGCTTTTTTTCGACATCGAGGGCACGCCCGAAAAAATCGACATCATCTACCGGTTCTTCGAGCTCTTCGACTGGGCCAACATAAAAGTGGCGGCGCATATCCTTGAATCGTGGGCGGCGGACCAGGTGGCGATCGCCCCGCCGATGCGGCATTTTCAGGAGGAGAAACTTTCCCTGGCGCTTTTCCACCATCATTTGCTTCCGGAATTTTGGGCGGAGAATATCGGTCGGGTCAGCCTGGAGCTTTTAAGGAAGATCATCCCACAGTCCTGGATCATGGATCCGGCGCCGCTGCCGCCCGGCGCCGTGCTGGACGGACCGCGGGTCGGTGGCCGGATGCTCAATGACTGGCGCGATCTTGCCGGTGCGTCGCAGAAAGAGCGGGACCTCATCATCAAGATCAGCGGGTTTCATGAAACCGCGTGGGGCGCGCGCAGCGTGGTGCTCGGCAGCGATTGCTCGCGGGAAGAGTGGCAGGCGGGCGTCGAACAGGCCTTGAAACTGGCGCCGGCCAACCTGCACATTTTGCAGGAATACAAAAAACCCAAACGGGTGCAGCATCCCATCTACCGCGCGGAAACCGGTGCGGCCGCCACCGCCCGCAGTGAATTCGGGCGTTTGCGGCTTTGTCCGTATTATTTTGTGGTGAACGGGCAGACCCGTTTTTCCGGAGCCTTGGCGACCTTTTGTCCGCCCGACAAAAAGATCATCCATGGCATGCAGGATGCGGCCTTGTTGCCGGCCCGGGTGGTGCCAAAAGCCGGCTAGACGGAGCACATGGTCCCCCACGCGCTCGCGGCATCATTGCGTACCGGCCGGCATGTTGCTGGCGACACGCCGGACCTTCAGGCCGCCGCAGTTTTCTGTGCCGGGGACGATTGACTGCCCATGAGCTGTTGGAAGATGGCGTCGCGGCGTTCGCGGGCGACGCTGACATCCTTGGTGCCGAGCGAACGGCGGATGCGTTCCTTGGTGGTCGGTGTGGGATACACGGTATAATGCAGGAACCAGGTTCCGTTGTTATGCCAGAGATGATGGTTCGGATTCACCGCATTGAAGCGGAGAACCGGGAGTGAGGGTTGGTTGGTGGACATGATGCGTGAGCGGTTGAGGATTAGTTAATCGTTCGCGCCTCAGGGTTTTCCTGAAAACGAAAAGCCGCCTGAGGGCATCAGGCGGCTTTTTCGCTTTTGGGAGGAGTTTTTTGTTAGAGGGTTTTACCCCTCTCACATCCGGGTGACTTGCGTCACTCGAAACCACCGTGATCACTCCTAGACCCGGTTGGCAGAAGCAGCTGTTGCCAGCCGTTCCTTTCCTGATGCAGGGCAGATCGTGCAAATCCTCCCGGCAAATGCCAGATAATTTTTTGGGTTGCCGGATGATGGTTGTGCCTCTGGGTGGGATTATCACTGGTCATGGTTATCCCGCCGCCGGCATGCGGATCGGCCCATGCACACTGATGGGTATCCTTGGTGAAACTGGGATGGTCCGCAGATGTGCTATTTTGTGCGCAACCAATTATCTTCCGGCATGAAAATGCTGAAGATCGAGTTGGCACTGCGGCTCTTAGTCTCCTGAACGGCATTTCAGTAGGGCGACGCCTTACGAAATGCGGTCGGCAAAGCGTTCCTGCTCAAAATTGAGATAGATGTGTCGGTATCGACGTCGCGCTTTCGGAGTCGGTCAATTTCGGCAATCGCCCGGACTTGTGCGGTATTGTTTTGAGGTCTGTCATATATTTCTCACATTTTGGGAATCTTTTCCGGCTGGTGGACGTCTACTAGCCAACTTCACTCACCTTCCGCACATCTATGATTTCAGATATTATCAAAGGGGCCGGCTTTCTCATCTGGCCACTGGCGCTGTGTTCAATTATTGCAGTCTATATCGTCTGCGAGCGACTTTACTCCCTCCGCAAAGGGGTGGTGCTGCCTGACGATCTGGTCGACGCGATTGTCGAAGGCCGGGAGGTCACGCCCGGACGCCACTCTGTTTTGGCCCGGATTGTGGGTTTCGCGGACAGCCACCCAAACGACCCGGAGGCGATCAAGGCCTTTGCCCGCCTAGAGATTAACCGGATGGAACGCGGCGTACCTTATCTGGATGTCATCCATGTGACGGCGCCATTGCTGGGCTTGACCGGTACGGTGCTGGGTTTGTTGAACGTATTTAAGAATGTCTCCAAAGAAACGGGTATCCCCGATCCCGCGCCCTTCATGCAGGGCGTTTCGCTGGCCCTGTCGGCCACGCTCATCGGCTTGCTCATCGCGATGCTGGCCCTGGTGCCGAGCGGTTTTCTCCAGCGGAAGATTGAAAATTATGCGGTGAAAATCGATCTGTTGCTTGAACGTATCCTCAGCCGGCACAGCAAGCCCACTTCATGAGCGCACTGTACACCCGTCGCCGGAAAAAGCCGGAGATCAACCTCGTGCCGTTGATCGACGTGCTCGTCATGCTGGTCTTTACCTCGTTTGTGACCATGCAGTTCAAGTCCATCGCGGCGATGAACCTCACGCTGCCCAAGGCTGAGAGCGCCGGCAAAAACGAACTGAAGGACTCGATCACCATCACGATCAACAAAGAAGGGAACTTGTTCGTCAACGAGCAGGCCATAAAGCCTGATCAACTCAAGGGGGCGCTGCAGGATATCGCAGCGCACAACAAGGACATCACAGTGCTCATCCGGGCCGATGAAAAATCCGAGCTCAAGTATGCCATCGAGGTGATGGATGTCTGCAACAAATATGGCCTGACCAAGGTGCGGATGCAGATGAAAGATCAGTGATGCTGCGGCGCGATTCGTGATGCGGCTGGCGGCTCTGACGGTGTGTGGACGCGCGCCCGGTTGCGACTGAAGACTTGCCTTGTTGCGAGCCGACCTTCGCCGGCCCTTGCAAGGTTGCGCGGGGAGCATCGGTTGACCGGGCTAAGTCGGCCATGCCGTATTTCTACTCGCTACCCGCTGCTCGCTGACGCACTACTTTCCCCATGAAAATCCTGATTACCGGGGTCACAAAAGGGCTCGGACGCGCTCTGGCCGAGTGGTACATCAAGCAGGGCCACACCGTGATCGGCTGCGGCCGCAGTGTGGAGATCCTCGAGATGCGCTTCACCCACCCTGCGCCGCACGATTTTTCAGTGGTGGATGTGACCGACGAAAACAAGGTCGCGCTCTGGTCCGAGAAGGTCGCCGCCGCGCATGGCGCCCCGGATATTCTGATCTGCAACGCCGCGTTGATGAACCATCCCGCTCCGCTTTGGAAGGTGCCGGCGGGAGAGTTCAACAAACTCATCGACGTGAATATCAAGGGCGTCGCCACCGTCATCCGGCATTTCGTACCCGCCATGGTGGCGCGCGGCACCGGTGTGATCGTTACTCTCAGTTCCGGCTGGGGCCGGGGCACCTCGCCCGAGGTGGCGCCGTATTGCGCCAGCAAATTTGCCATCGAGGGCCTGACCAAGTCGCTCGCCCAGGAATTGCCCTCCGGCATGGCCGCCGTCCCGCTCAATCCGGGCGTGATCGACACCGACATGCTCCGCCAGTGCTGGAGCGACGGAGCCGCCGGTTATCCGAAAGCAGACGCCTGGGCCAAGGTTGCCGCCCCCCACATTCTGCAGTTTGGTCCGACCGACAATGGCCGGTCGCTCAGCATCCCCGGGTTTGAGGGGTGAGAATTTTTTATTGCTCCATGAATAGGAGGATGTAGGTGGCGAGTTGCAAGAAGTGCGTGAAATAGTCGTTGCGAAGTTCGGACTCTTCAGTGGGCAGTGGCCGGGTGACGGTCTGGATTTCATGCAACGTTGAGCTGACGATCTGATCGATCCAGCCCGTCAGCGTGATGGCCCGGCCGCGATGAACCGGCCGGCCCTTGATGGTACTTCAAACAAAACATCGGGGCGCAGCGCGTCGTCCACAGTGTTTTCCCTTTCGATCTGGGTCTTGAGTTCGTTGTGCCAGTGTTGGCCGAGCTGGGCGCGCCAGAGACCTTGCGGGCCGCCGAAAGACTCGCGCGGGCCGAGGACGATGTCGGAAAAATCGCCAACACTCAGGCTGGCGGTCTTGTGGTCGAGGGAGAACTGCATGGAGCACGTCCACGGAACACTCGGAATCCACGAAAGGGAAGCAGGAAGAATTTGGGGCGAATGGACGCCGGGCTAGCTGTAAGTGGACAGATTGTATTGATCTAGGAATGGGCTTTTCTTTCGAGCACATTTGGCGCTCGTTTCCTGACGTTTTCACTGAGGTCGTCTTTTAGCAGATTTAACACATCCATGCGTGAATTTTCACAAGCAATGCGACCTCTCAAATGCTGTGGAAACGCTTTATTTCGGAGCAGCTCGGCAAGTGATGCTATTGGTGCTGATGGATGGGCAAAGAGACGCTCTATTGCAATCATGGCATGATAATTTCTGGGTTCTAGTTTCGAAATCGCGGTCGAAATCGAGCCGACTAGACTGATGCAAGCAGTGGAAGGTAGCGAGGGGTTCGACAGGAGACCGGCCGCTATTCTGAAATCATCCTCTTTTACGAAAGATCTGGGAACCAGAGCTTCGAGGATCACAGATGTTGAATTTGCATTGGCAGCCACAGCTTCCCTGACAAAAATATACTCAGATGAGGCCAGTGACGATAGTTCGTCAACGGATGTGGTTGGATCGCTCGCAGCACTGGATCTATCCTTGGGACCGGTGTATTTTTTCATGATCGTGGTGGTTATATTTCGCTACAAGTGGATTTCCGTCTCGGCTTTGATCCATTCTTCCAGGCGGCGGATGATTTTTGTGACGGTCGCGACGTCGGCGGTTTGTGCGGCGAGGGGTTGGTTGAGTAAATGTGCGGCGAGGTCGCGGTCGGTGGCTTGCAGTTGCGGCCACCATTGCTGTTTCACGGGATAACCTTCGTCGCGGAGGAAACTGTAGAGGGCCTTGAGCCAGACGATGTCGGGTCGGCCGCCGGCGCCGAGAGCGGTGAAGCTGTTGCGCAGCAAGGCGGTGATGGACTCGCGGGATTCGTCGGGCACGGCGTTGCGGCTGATGAGCGTGGCGAACGTGGCTGCGGCCTTGAGCGCAGCGTAGGAGCGGCCGATGCCTTCGTGGCGCTGGATGAGCCGGTGCTCCTTGATGAACCAGGTGCGACCTTGGTTCGTCGATTCGAGGGAGAGTTCGGTTTCGTCGAACAAATCCAAGGGTGTCGAGGGAGTGGATTTTCCCTGGCTTACGCGACGCAGGCAGTGGAGAGCGCCGTGCCCAGAGGAGAAAACGGTCAGTTGTTCAAACGCATCGGAGCCCGACGGCTGCCGGGAGAGAATGAAAGCGGAAGTCTGGAGCGGTTGGCCGGGCACCCGCCTACGCTTCTGCCGGAGCCTTGGCGAGGCAAGCCGGGAGACAAATCAAATGGGCGTTTTCAAAGCGGCAGCGGCCTTGGCGGCGGCGGGATCCGGCCATGTGGGGAGCACTGCGCCGCAGGAGATGACGGTCTTCATGCCGTCGCCGACGGACATATCGAGTTCGATGATTTCTTCGCGGGGCGCGTAGATGAAGAAGCCGTTGACCGGACTGGGACAGGTGGGAATGAAAACGGCCCAGTGTTCGCCGGACAGATGGGCGTGGGGCTCACCCTGCGCCTTGTTGGTGAGGAAGCCAATGGTGTGGACTCCTGACCGGGGAAATGGCACGAGGACGACTTTGCTGAACTGATTGCGGCCCTTGGCGCCGAAGGTCTCGATGAATTGCTTCACGCTGTTGTAGAAGCTACCGATGCCGGGGATGTGCTGGATAAAACGTTCGGCGGCGGCACCGATCAGGCGGCCGAGAAAGAGGCGGGAGATATAACCAAGTACAATAACCAGGAGGAGGGCGATGATCGTGGCGACAATGTCCCAGATCAGATCCGGCAACTGCTGCAGAGTATCCGGCAGGTAGGGCTTGAACAGCGGGGTGATCGATCCGCCTACAAAGCTGATAATCAGGCGCAGGCCCCAGATCGTCGCCAACAGGGGGGCGATCAGCAGCAGTCCGGTGAGGAAGGCGTTGCGCAGGGAAGTAATGCGGGATTCGGTCATGGAAAGGGAAAGAGGCATTGAAGCATGAACAGGGCCGGGTATGCACTCAGATTTTTGGGCGAAGGGGCCCAATCAATTTCTCAGCGGATACCGCTGATGGACGCGGATAAAGGCACAAACGAAATTGATCGAATCAAGGGATTGTTCCGCGCCTATTCGCGGTATCCACGGGAAACAGTCCCTGTCGGCGATTCTCAGACGAGCCGGAAAGCCGGTACGGCTTTGGCCTTATGCAGCAGCGCCATGGCACGTTTTTCGGCGGCGCGCATGCGGCGCTTTTTGGCGGGTTGGAGATCATCGTAGCCGGCAAGGTGGAGCCAGCCGTGAACGACGTAGAGGGTCAGCTCGATGGCGAAACTGTTTTGGAGGGCTCGCGTTTTCGCGAGCCGCGGCGTGTCGGCAAGGGGCAGCCCCACAAAACGAGCGGCGGTGTCGGCGGAGACACAGATTTCACCGGCGAGCCCGGCTGTGGGATCACCCTCGAACGTGATGACATCGGTGGCCGCAGTATCGTCCATGAAATCGCCGTGGATCTTGGCCAGCGCCGGATCGGTGAGGAAGACGATTGAAAGTTCGCCGCGAGGACAGACGCTGGAGATTCCCGATTCCTGATTCCCGACTTTCGATTTAAGCGCGGTCAGGCGGGCGCGCGGCAGTGAGAGATGGGGCAGGTCGCCCGGCAGTATTGCGAAATTCTCATCGAGCAATGCGACGATTTTGGCCACAGCCCCGCGGGGGATGCGCAGGCGCGGATGGGCGTTGCGGACGGCGATAGGACGGGCCGGGGCTATGGGGTTGAGCGGATCGCGGCGTAAAGTCGCTCCTACAACTCGTCTTGTTCGCTTCGGGAGATCTCCGAATTCGCGTCCATTCGTCTTCATTCGTGGTTCACCGGATTGCTCAAGTCTTCGGTCCGCCGCTGATTTCTCGCGCCTTCGCCTGCTCGTAGGCGGCGATGATTTGCTGGACGAGCGGGTGGCGGACAACATCGGAGGCGGTGAACTGGTGGATCTCGATCCCAGGAATGTTTTTCAGGATCTGCGGAGCCTGGATGAGGCCCGAGGATTTGGCGCGGGGCAGATCAATCTGAGTGACATCACCAGTGATGATCATGCGGGAATCCTCACCGAGCCGGGTGAGAAACATCATCATCTGTTCAGGCGTGGTGTTTTGCGCTTCGTCGAGCACGATGTAGGCGTTGGCGAGGGTGCGGCCGCGCATGTAGGCGAGCGGGGCGATCTCAATGATGCCTTTTTCGGAAAGTGTGGCGACATCGACGGGATCGAGCATGTCGTGCAATGCATCGTAGAGCGGGCGGAGGTAGGGGAGAATCTTTTCGCGCAGATCTCCGGGCAGAAAACCCAGGGCCTCACCGGCTTCGACGGCGGGGCGGGTGAGGATGATGCGCTGTACCTGGTTCTTGAGCAGCGCGCTGATGGCCGAGACCATCGCGAGATAGGTTTTCCCTGTGCCGGCGGGGCCGATGCCAAAGACGATGGGATTCTTCTGGATGGCCTGCAGGTAGAGTTTTTGACCGATGGTTTTTGGGACGATGCTCTTCTTCTTCGTGGCAATCACGAGGGATTCGGTGAAGAGCGAGCGAAGCTGTTCGGGGCCGCCGTTACCAGTATAGGTGTCGAGCAGGCGGACGAAGTCGGGGGTGCGCAGCGCGAGGCCCTGCGTGCGGCCATGATTGAGCAGATTGAAAAATTCCGCGGTGCGGGCGACAGATTCATCGGTGCCCTCGATTTTCAGCCAGTCATCGCGGGTGATGAGCTGGGCGCCGAGTTTCCGTTCCGCGAGCGCGAGGTTGGCCTCGTCATTGCAAAAGAGCTGGGCGAGCTGGCGCGCGTTGGGGAAGTGGAGGATCTGGGAGGCGGACACAGGGAGAGAGGCGATAAACTCTAGGCTTTTTGCTTCAAGCCCTCGGCCACGCCGGAGAGCCGTTGATGCATGGTGGTGAGCGCTTGGGGCAGGATGCGCGTCTGCCCGACCACGGGCATGAAATTGTTGTCGCCGTTCCAGCGGGGGACGATGTGGGCGTGGAGGTGGGGAATGCTGCCGCCGGCAGCGGAACCGAGATTGAACCCGATGTTGAATCCGTTTGGGTTGAGGGCGGCGCGCAGGACTTTTTCGCCAAAGATAATCTCATCCATCAGATCGAGGCGCTCGGCGGCGGTCAGTTCGGTGAGATCGATGACCGGCCGAAAGGGAATGGCGAGGAGGTGGCCGGCGTTGTACGGAAATTTATTGAGGACGAGATAGGAAAGCGGGCTGCGATGGATGATGAGCGCCTTGGCGTCGTCGCCGAGGGCGGGGAGCTCGGTGAAGGTCTTTTGATCCTCGGGGCGGCGGGGCGCCTCGATGTATTCCATGCGCCAGTAAGCGTGCAGTTGGTCCATAGGGTGGGGGCAGGCTTGAAGAGCGTGGCAGGGATGTCAAAACCGGGATTGATGGCGAGGAAAGGAGGTGCGGGGTGCCTTTGTCGGAGGTAGGAGCGGCTTTATGCCGCGAGGCGATTCGTATCGCGGCATAAAGCCGCTCCTACCTCCAATCATTGAACCAAGTCATGCGCGGAGAATCTCCCTTGCCTATTGATTTTTGCGGTAGAGCCAGTGCCAGGGCTCGAAGTTCACGCCATGCGGATTGCCCCTTGGATACGACAGATGAAATCCGAATTCCTGCGCGTGCTGGGTCAGCCAGGCGTACGCCGCGGTTTGCTCGAACGCTTCGGTCAATGGCGGGCTGCCGGGCGTGCCGATATCGATCGCCCGTCCCGAGTGGTGTTCGCTGAAACCGGGCAGTGCGCTCACGCTAAGGATTTGGTCGATTGACAGTCCGGCGGCCAGTTTCCGGGCGATGATCTGGTGCTGATAATCAAAACTGCGAAAAGCGGAGATGATTTCCAAAGTGACATTCGCCCTGAGCGCAGACTCTCGCATGGCCTGCCACTGTCCGGCGGCGGTGCGTTCCAGCCGTTGCTCGCGTCCGGCATGGTCGAAGCCGATTGAAACCAAGTCAGTACCTTCGAGATGCCATGACTGCCGGCGGTCGGTGGCATGCGAAACCGGAATGCCCAGTTGTTGGAGCGTTTGCAGGATGCGTTCCTGGTATTCGGCGATGAGCCGGGGTGAAGCAGGCATAAAGAACGGACAGATTTTTGCCTTGGATCTGTCACTCAATGTTTCGTTTCGGTTGGACCGGTGGCGGACTCGACACGGAGATCGCCTTCGCCGAGTTTGCGGCGGAGGAAATTAAGCGCGAGCTGGTAGCATTGGAGGGCGAGCTCGGGATCGTAGCGGTAGCCTTCGTCGCGCAGGAAGGCGTGGGCGCCGTTGAACTCGTGCCATGTGAAATTGGTGCCGGCGGCGTTGAGCGCGGCGTGAATTTTCTGCCGGCCTTCGAGCGGCACATGCGGATCCTGCCGGCCCCAGAGTATGAGCAGCTCGCCCTGGATTTCAGGAATGCGGTCGAGCGAATTGTCGTTCATGCCCTTTGCGAGTCCGCGCTTGTGGATGTCGGTCGCGTAGAAACAAACGGCGGCGAGAGCCTCTGGGTTCATCGCGGCGCGGAAGGCGAGATGGCCGCCGATGCAAATGCCCATGACGCCGAGTTTACCGGTGCAGGCGGGATGAGTTTTGAGAAAGGCAAGAACCGCGCGCGCATCGGCGTCGTAGTGCGCGAGCTCCTTGGTGGTCTTGAGGGCGTTGCCGCGATCGGCGCCGGCCTGGTCGTAGGCGAGTACCGTGCCGGCGGGTTCGAACTCGTGGTAGATTTCCGGCACGGCGACGACAAAGCCGTGGCCGGCAAGCAGGGCGGCCGTGCGGCGAATAGGACCGGTGACCTGGAAGATTTCGGAGAAGAGGAGAAGGCCTGGGTATTTGCCCGGCGCGGTGGGGCGAAAAACATAGGTCCGCATGGGACCGGAGGGAGTGGCGAGATCGACGTGCTCGTTATCTTGGAGGGTCATATCGAATCATTAACCACAGATTGGGCCCGAAATCACGGATGGAATCGGCCTTTAAGCGATTCTTGGCCACACTCCGCTTTTTTGTTAGGGCAGGCGTCTCATTACTTCTGCTCGCGCATAGCCAAACTTCTCATATAGGGCGTGGGCATCCGCCGTGCCAAGGAAGCTTCGGCAATTCTTTACGCTGGGGTGGGCGGTCACGCATTCCACCAGCCATTTCCCCAATCCTTTTTTTCGGTGGGTCTCTGCGATGAATACATCGCAGATCCAAGAAAAAGTAGCCTGGTCGGTAACGACCCGAGCAAAACCAATCTGCTTTCGAGTTTCGGTTTTATAGACGCCAAAGCATAGCGAATTCCGAATGGACTCTTCGACAGTTTCGCGCGATCGGCCCTTTGCCCAGTAAGTGCTGTTCAGACTTTGATCAATAAAGGCAACGTCGAGCAACTCATGCTCGGTACTGATGAGAAAGCCTTCGCGCTCAAATTTCATGAGTGCAGGGATGTCGCGTCTATGCCAACGGCGGCTCATCGCCGAGTGGCTGGATTTCGCCTTCGGCCCCGGGCGCGGATGTGACGACCTTCTTCATCCGGTGGCCGGGGATGGCGAGGATTTCCACATAGACGCTTGTGGCGCCATGCTTGACGGCGGTGTCGATGGCGGAGATTACTTCGGCCTGATGCCGAGGTTCCGGTTCGGCTTTGTCCTGGCCGACCTTGCAGGTGAAGTCCCAAAAATCGACGCCGGAGGGTAGGGCTTTCCGGCGCTCCCGTTTGAGGTATTTGCGGACATCGTTCTTGATACCTTCAAGGACGCGCTGATCCTCGTGACCGGGCACCTGGAGCGGAAAAGTTTTCTTCATATCGGACTTTCGTATGAATGATGCTGCAGCGTTTGCAGAGGAAAATCTTCTGAGATCTGTTTACTCAACGTTATCAATTTCGGTGATGATCACCTGCTTGACGGCATGATCCACCCAATACTCAAAGATGAAACCATCAATCATGAGATGGGAGATTTCCCGACCAGACGAGTCGGCTGTGCCGAAGTTCTGAACGAGCGACGGGTCGACGGGCAAGCCATGAGCGGAGTCGAATCGCTTTCTTTGCCGCCGCCCGCTCAATGACGTGAAGAACTCAACTGCGGCAGCGGCAAACAATGTCTCGTACGCAGATCGACTAGCCATGGCGGTGATGCGCTTCCAACTCTGCGATGGTCGTAAACTTCCCGGAGCGGACGTCCTCGATCTTTTTGGCCGTCGATTTCTTCCACGCGGGCGTCGTCCGTTTTAGCCGGTGGAGATATATCTGAATCTCCCTCCGCTCGCGGGCGGAAAGGCGGGAAAGGCTTTGTTTGATTTCGAGGACGCTCACTGGAGCGTGAGAATGATCTGGGTTCGATGATCATCAAGTGCCGGTAGGGTGAAGTGAAGCTGTCGTATGAAACTACTGGGCGGCAGGCTTGAGGGCGGGATTGTTGGCGGCAGGTGGGTTTGCCGCCGGCGTGATCGTTTCAGGCAGCGAGATGAACTCGCTGGCTTTGGCGGGGTCGAGGTATTGGCGGGCCAAAGCGGTGAGCTCGACGGAGGTGACGCTTTCGGTGTCGGCGAGGCGGGTCCGGCTCCACTCAACTCTTTCGGGGAATTCCTGCGCGCTGGCGAGGACGGTGCTGAGCCAGTAGGGATTGGTGCGTTGCGACTGGCGGATGGAGGTCAGGATCGGTTCTTTGGCGCGGACGAGCTCTTCTTCGGTCACGCCGTTTTTGTACAGGTCGGCGGCGACTCCCTTGATGGCGTCGGCGATGGCGCGGGCCTGATCGGGGGCGACCGTGGCCTCGGCGGCGAGCACACCGTAACCAGGGAAGGTGTCGCTCAGACTGGCCCCGGCCTCGGGTGAATAAGTGCCGCCCATCTGCTCGCGTAGTTTCACGCGTAGCCGGTCTTCGAAGATGCTGACAAGGACGTTGAGCCGGCGGGCGAGATGCACATCGCGGGAGTCAGTCGCGGGCCAGTAGACCTGCACAATGCCTTTGGGAATCTCGGTGGGTACCGTGTAATTTTTTTGGAGCGGAGCGGAAGGAAGTTTGACCAGCCGCTGCGCCTCATAGGCAGGTTTGGGGGCGCGGGCGGGCAGGGCGCCGAAAGTTTTCGCAATCAGATCAAGGGCGGTGGCCGGATCGAAATCACCGACCAGAGCGATTTCGACGGGGCCATGGGCAAACTCGGGCGTGAGCCAGGCTTTGACCTCATCGACGGTGCGGGTGGCGAGATCGGCTTCGGAGGGCAGACCGAAGCGTGGATCGCCGCTGGCGAGCAGACGCGGGGTATCGAGCTGGAGCGGACCCTCCACGGTGTGCGCGAGTTGGTTGTAGAACGGTCCGAGGTTTTTCTGGATCTGACGGATGGACTCGGGACGATAACCCGGGTCGGTGAGATAAGCGCAGATGAGCTGGAGCTGCAAGGCGAGGTCGGTCCGGTTGGTGGAAGCGCTGAACACGAAAGCGTCGTTGGCGAGGCTGAAATTGGTGCCGACGGTGTGGCCGGCGAGCAGGCGCTCAAGATCGTCGGCACTGTGCCGGCCAAGGCCGCCAAGGAGGAGGAGATTGCTGGCGAGGAAACCAAGGCCGGGCTGGTTGACGGGTTCGATCAAACGGCCCGCGCCGACGCGGACGCTGATGCGGATGAGACCGGCTTCAAAATCGGTGGGCTTGAGATCGACGAGGACGCCGTTACTGAACTTGGCGAGCGTCACGCCAAGGTCCTTGATCTCCTGTTTTTTTGCGATGGTTCCGGCGGGGCCGAAGTCGGTGTAGGCGAAGGCAGCGTCGGTGACTCTGTCCGCCGGGGCGACCGGCACGGCGCGGCTCGCCTCGTAGGCGGCGATGATTTTTTTCTCGGCCTCGTCGAGCTGAAGATTGCCGGTCACCCAGATCCGGCGGGCGATTTTATCGTCCCAGGCGGTGCGGAGGGCCGCGAGGCAATTCGCCGCCGTGAGGCGGTCGAGCGCAGGCTGAAAGAGGGCGAGATCGGTGGCGGGAGTGGTGAAGACCTTGCGGTCGAGAATCACATCGGTGAGTTCGTTGGCGAGGGCTTCGGACCGGCGGGTGGAGGATGTGCGGACGGCCTGCTCGAGGTCATTGCGGACGTTCGCGACGGCTTCGGCGAGTTCGGCGGGTTGAAAGCCAAATTGCAGCGCACGACGCAGCTCCTGTTCGGCGGAGGCGAGCGCGGCCTGCCACTGTTCGGGTTTGCAGGTGAGCTCGACGGAGGCGTTGCGGAAGAAATCATACTGTTCGGTCACACCGATGGAACCATTGAGGAAGGGCGCACCGTCTTTTTTGGCGAGGATGGCGAACCGCCGGTTGAGCATGCTCAGCGCGAGGGTGCGGGGCAGGTCTCGCAGGCGGTTGGCGGCGGTGTCGGGTTCGTAAGCGTAGGGTTGGATGGTTTCGATCGCGAGATTGACGGACGGAGCTTCGGGTTCCGAGTGGAGGCGGGCGACGATCTGGCCCACAGGGACGACCCCGCCGAGGTCGGGTGCGGGCCGGGCCGGGGCGCGGGCGGCGAGCGGGGCGAGCATTTGCACCAATTGCGGCTCGACGACGGCGGGATCGAAATCACCCACGACGACGATAGTGATCAGTTCGGGGCGATACCAATCGTTGTAGAAATCGACAAACTGGTCGCGCTGGGCGGACTCGATGATATTGGCCAGACCGATCGGCAGGCGCTGGATGAAGCGCGAATCGGGCAGCAGGAATTCAAATTCGCCCACGAACTGGCGGTAGCCGACGGAGTCGCGGTCGCGTTTTTCGCTGAGGATGATGCCACGCTCCTTGTCGATGGCGGCCGGGGTCAGCAGAAGGCCGCCGCCGTAATCGGCAAACAGAGTGAAGGCTTTCCCGAAGGTCTCGGGCTTGGTGTCGGGAAGCTCGAGCAGGTACATGGTGCGGTCAAAGCTGGTGGACGCATTCGTGTCGCCCCCGAAGCTCAGGCCGAGGCGCTGGAAATATTCAATGAGCGTGCCCGGGGGAAAATGGGTCGAGCCGTTGAAGGCCATGTGCTCCAGAAAATGGGCGAGGCCGCGCTGGTTTTCCTTCTCATTCAGCGAGCCCGCGGCGACGGCGAAGCGGAGGCTGGCCCGGCCCTTGGGCTCGTGATTCGGCAGGAGGGCGTAGCGCAGGCCGTTGTCGAGGCGGCCCCATTTGACGGCGGGATCGACGGGAAGGTCGGAGCCGAGGTGGCCGAAACCGGCGGTGAAACCGGAAAGCGGGAAGAGCAAAAGCAGGAAAAAAACGCGAAACAGGGCAGGACGGAATTTCATGGGCGGGATCACGATCTGGGAGCGGAAGCAGGTTGGCAAGTGCGGGAATTTCTTGAGCCTCCGCGCATGACACCAAGGAATCGAAAGAAGGCCAAACCACGCCTGTCCGCCACGCATTACGCGGAATTCGCGAAAGTCGATCAGATGATTATGGGCTGATCATCAAAGAAAAAGGCGGGGAAATTTCGAGACCGGACGGACTGATTGAAATCTGGCATTTTGCCAGTGCGACCGGCGGTAAAATCTTGTCCGCTGCAGATCAATAACTGCGTGCCGGGGCTGCAAATTGTCTTGGCCAAAGGCAGTGCGCCCCTTCTATTTTCCGGTTCAAATGAAGAAAGCCAAACTCCAGACCAAGCGCCCTGAAGACATCAACGCCGCCCTGGCCCGGAAAAAAGGCCCCGTCTCGAAGTTTATCGCCCGCAACTACCGTCACTTTAATGCGGCGGCGCTGCTCGATGCCGCCAAGGGCTACGAGGCGCATCTTGCGGCGGGCGGTCAGATGCTGGTGACGCTGGCGGGGGCCATGTCCACGGCCGAATTGGGCCTCACGCTGGCGGAGATGATCCGGAAAGGAAAGGTAAGCGCCATCGTTTGCACGGGGGCGAATCTGGAGGAGGATGTTTTCAATCTCGTGGCGCACGATTATTATGAGCGCGTGCCACACTACCGCGATCTTTCGGTGGACGACGAACAGGCGCTGCTCGACCGGCACATGAACCGCGTGACCGACACCTGCATTCCCGAGGGCGAAGCGATGCGGCGCATCGAGGCGGCGGTCGCCGAGGAGTGGGTGGCGGCGGATCGGGCCGGCGAGCGCTATTTTCCGCACGAGTTCATGTACAAAATTCTTCGCTCGGGGAAATTGAAAAAATCCTACCAGATCGACCCCAAAAATTCCTGGCTGCTGGCCGCCTGCGAGAAAAACCTGCCGATCATCGTGCCCGGCTGGGAAGATGCCACTCTCGGCAACATGTACGCCGGTCGCGTGATCACCGGCGAAATCAAGAACGTCCACACCGTCCGCACCGGCATCGAATACATGGCGTATCTCGCGGCCTGGTACACGAAGACGGCGAAGATGCTGCGCAATGGCGAAGGCTCCATCGGATTCTTCCAGATCGGTGGCGGCATCGCGGGCGATTTCCCGATCTGCGTGGTGCCGATGCTGCATCAGGATCTCGGCCGCACGCGTGTTCCGCTGTGGGGTTATTTCGCGCAGATCAGCGATTCCACCACGAGCTACGGCAGTTACTCCGGCGCAGTTCCGAACGAGAAAATCACCTGGGGCAAGCTCGGGGCCAAGACGCCGAAGTTCGTCGTCGAGAGCGACGCGACCATCGTGGTGCCGTTGATTTTTAGCTGGGTTCTTGGCCACTAGAGCCGGAATACGCCTGGACCGCTCATCCACCTGATCTTTCTCGGTGCACTCTCAGTCTCCATACAGTGGATAAGCTCCTGTGATCTGGCTCTACCGACTTCTCTTCCTGCCCCTGCTTTTGCTGGCGTCGCCCTACTATATCTGGCGGATGCGGCGGCGTGGCGGATATGGGGAGGGTTTCTGGCATCGGTTTGGCGCCGTGCCCGCACTGCCGGCGAAAGGGCCGGGCGTGAAGCGCATCTGGCTTCAGGCGGTGAGTGTGGGCGAGGTGCTGGCGGCCGCGCCTTTGCTTGAGGCATTCCAGCGCGAGGGTGGCGTCGAGGTGTATCTGACGACGACCACCAGCACCGGCTATCAATTGACCAAGGAAAAATATTCCGCGCTGACGGTGGGCCTCGGATATTTCCCGCTGGATTTCTGGCTGTTCAGCGCGAGGACGTGGCATGGGGTGCAGCCGGATATCTGCGTGCTGATGGAGGGCGAGCGCTGGCCGGAGCATGTGCATCAGGCGCGCCGGCGTGGCGTGCCGGCGATCAGCGTGAATGCGCGGATGTCGGACCGCAGTTTCCGCCGCTCCGTGCGTTTTCGCTGGCTGCTGCGTCAATTGTCCGGCGGCGTCACCAAAATATTATGCGCCTCCCGGCGCGATGAGCAGCGCTTCAGGGCGATCGGATTCAACGGCGACCGGTTGCAGACGACCGGCAACCTCAAAATGGATGTCACTATCCCTCTACTTGGCGAGACCGAGCGTGCCCGGTTGAAGCGCGAACTTGGACTGGGGGACGGTTTGGTGCTGCTGGGTTCGTCGACCTGGCCCGGCGAGGAAGAGGCCTTGCTGGCCGCCTTGAAGCTGGCGCGGGAAAAAGGGCTCACGGTTTCGCTTCTGCTGGTGCCACGGCACGCGGAGCGGCGGGAAGAGCTGCGTGGTCTGCTGGAAAAATCCGGTTTGAAATTCCATTTCCGCTCCGAGGGGGCGGCCCCTGGAGCCGTTGACATCTCGGTTGGCGACACGACCGGCGAACTACGCAAGTTTACGCAATTGGCTGACGTGGTGTTCACGGGCAAGAGCCTGCCGCCGCACGATGGTGGCCAGACGCCGGTGGAGGCCGCGGTGTTGGGCAAGGCGGTGTTGCACGGGCCGCATATGACGAATTTTCGCGAGATCATCCGGTCGCTCACCGAGGTCGGGGCGGTGCGCAAGGTGGAGACACACGACCAATTGGTTTCCGCTGCGGTTGAGCTGCTGCAGGACGAGCCGCAGCGCAACCGGCTGGCTCAGGCCGGCCGCGAATGGGGTGAAGCCAATCGCGGTGCCACCGAGCGCACACTGGAGGTCATCCGGGCGCAACTGGCTGGAGCGGATTCATCACGATTGTAGCCGCTTCTGAGCTGGAGATGAAAGCGCGGACCGCAGCCGTGACCACGTTTTAGCTGTGCTCCCACGCGGTTGCACTTTAATCGAAGCTGCCCGAACAGACCGGGGCGTATCAAGGTGAAGTCCCTGCTGCCGTAGGAGACGCTGGCGGCGGGTCGGAGTGTGCGGGTGGAGGTAGCGATTGCGCCGGGGCGACGCGCTGACGGCGCGGGCCTTCATAGAGGCGGATGATGTGACGGCGCTGGTCGTAGCTGATGATTTCGGCATAGCGGCCCCAACCGAGCAGCGTGCGGAAGAGTTGCCGTGGTTTTTCGTGCGGCAGGGCGATCGTCAGTTCGCGGATCAATTCCTCGTCCGAGAGGAGCTGGTTGGGTTGCACCCGGATCAGGCGGACCAGCAGTTCAAAAATTTTCAGCTTGAGCAACTGCTCGCGGACGATGCGTTTCTGTTCGCCGGTGGCGGCACCCAGAACTTCCAGCCCGAGCGGGGTGATCGCCACGTCCTGGCCGGGCGTCTGCACCAGCCCGAGCAGCTCGGCCGCTTTGATCAGACGGACGATGGAGCCAAACTCTTTGCCGAGCCGTTCCGCCAGTTCAAAAACATCGGCCGCCTCATGGTCGATGAGCCCGAGCAGACCGAGCACTTCGGCGGGAGTGACAAAGGGGATGGATACCGGGGCGATGTGGCGGCGTGTTTCGTCCACCTTGGTGGAGACCTTGCCGGCGTCACTCGCGGCGACGACAGTGTCGGGCAGGTTGGTGTGGGTGAGAATGCGGTGGAGATTTTCCACCGCGGCGCGAAATGCCGGCGAATCGGGGTCGCGCGGGTATGGCATGGTGACCGGCACCACGACGTCCACCCGGCCCGGGTTGGCGGCGAGCAGCACAATCTTGGTGGCAAGAAACACCGCTTCGCTGATGTTGTGGGTGACAAACACCATGGTGCGCAGCGGGTGGTCGGGGTTGGCGATCAGACGGGCGATTTCATTGCGCAGCGTTTCTGCGGTCAGTACGTCGAGCGCGCTGAAGGGTTCGTCCATGGCCAGTACTTCGGGATTGGCGATGAGGGCGCGCGCGATGCCGACACGCTGCTTCATGCCGCCGGAGAGTTCGCGCGGGTAGGAATATTCGTAGGCACCCAGCCCGACCGTGGCCAGAACGGTTTCGAGCCGGGCGTGCTGTTCGGCCGGCGGGAGGTGCTCGACCGGCAGCAATATGTTGCCGCGCACGGTCAGCCAGGGAAACAGGGCGAAATTCTGAAACACCATCGCGACGCCGGGGGAAACACCCGTGAGTGGAACGCCTTTCCAAAAAACCTCGCCCTTGCTGGGCGCGATCAGACCGGCCATGATGCGGACCAAAGTGGATTTGCCGCAACCCGAGGGGCCGAGCAACGCCACGGCTTCGTTTTCGCAGATGCCGAGATTGATGTCGGAGAGCACGAGGCCGGCTTCATGTCCCGTGGTCGTGCCATATTCATGGGACACGTGACGGACTTCAATCAAGGGTGGGGAGGAAGGGTCGGACATGGGATCAAATGCCAAAGCGGCAGCGGTTGTCGGCGAGGACCTGGAGTTTTTTCCAAAGGGTGCGGTTGATGCCAACTACAACCAAGGCCATGATCAAGACGGCGGCGGTTAATGTGGGCCAATCGATGGGCGACGTCGCTCGGGCGATGAAGGCCCCCAGTCCGGTGGCTTGGTAAAGCTTACCGTTGGCATGGACGTATTCCGAAACAATCGTGGCGTTCCAAGCGCCGCCCGCGGCGGTGACCCAACCGGTGACGAGGCCGGGAAAAATGGCGGGAATGAGGAAGCGGGTCCACTGCCGCCACCGGTCTAGCCGGAGCAGGGACGCGCAACTGACAATATCATTGGGGATGGCGGCGGCGGCGGAGGCGACGTTGAACAGAATATACCACTGCGTACCGAACAAAATCAGAATGATCGAACCCCATTGCAGCGTGCCGCCTGCAAGCAAAATAGCCCCGAGAATCCATGGATAGATCATCGGTGCAGGGAAAGAAGCGGCAAATTGGATGAAGGGCTGCAGCCGGTTGGAGAGACGGGGATTCAAACCGATCCAGATTCCGGCCGGCACCGTCCACAAGGTGCCGATGGCCACCGCGGCAAGGACGCGGCCGAAGGTGATGACAGTGCAATAAAAAATTTCCCACCAAGTGGTCCATTGTACTTGGGTGAGGAGCAAAACGAGTTTTACCCCGCCAAAAACGATTATGGCCACGAGCAGACCGAGAAACAACCGATAGACAATCCTTCCGCGTTTGTCGGTTCGGGCTGTCGGTTGGGATGCGACAACGGTTGGGCCGGGTAAGGTCAGAAAGCGTCGGCGGAGTTTGTCCATCACACCCGCCATTACGGTGGCGAAGCGTGAGCGGGCCAGCCAGAGTTGGAAAGTCGAGGGAGCTACCACCGCGCCGGCGAAATCGTCGAGTTTGAAGCGGCGTGACCAGACTACCAAGGGCCACCAAATGAGTCGGTCAACGGTGACGATGATCACGCCCATGGCGATGATACCGTATACCTGCGCGCGTATGTTGCCCTGCTCCATGGCGATGCTCATGTAAGAGCCAATGCCCGGCAGGCGAAAGTCCTTGTCGCCAAGGGTCAAGGTTTCGCTGACGCTGATAAAAAACCAGCCGCCCGCCATCGAGACCATGCTGTTGTAGAGCAGGCCCTGGGCGCCGCTTGGCAGCTCAATCCGCCAAAAACGGTGCCACCAGTTGAAACCATACAATTTGCCCAGCAGGCGGAACTCTGCGGGTATCGCTCGGAGCGAATCGTGATAACTGAAAGTCATATTCCAGACTTGCCCGGTAAAGATCGCCAGCACACAAGCCAGTTCCAAGCCGGTGTTGCTATGCGGAAAAAGCCAGGCAAGGGAGAGGGCGAGTCCGGGTAGAAAACCCAGCACAGGAATGCTCTGCAGCACGTCCAATGCGGGGATAAGAAAGCGACGGGCTTGGTTGTCATAAAAAGCCCACGAAGCGACCAGCAAAGTGAAAAGGAGTGATAGAAAGTAGGCAATCCAGCCGCGAGCCAGGGTGAACAGCATGTATTTGGGCAAAGCGCGGGGCGAGAGATCGATGATGACGCTATCGCGCATCGGCTGCTCCCACTGCCGCGCGATGCTGCCGATGCTCACGACCAACGCCCCGAATGCCAGCAGCACACAGGCGTCAATCCACCAGGCAGAGCGAGGAGTATCGGTGGAGGATGGTGGGACAGGCACAGTCTGAGAGAACGAACTGCCTTTGCCAGCTCAAGTCGAAAGGAAAGAATAGAGAAAAAACTCGGAAAATTAGCGCACAAATTTTATCTTGTGAATCCCCATGGTCATAAGCCTGAGCGAAAATCGGATGGCCCGATGCTATCATCCTGTATTCAGCAGTACAACGGACAATTTAACCACGGATTCCCCGGATCTCCACGGATACAGAAAAATCAGGAGATAAAATCCCATCAATTCGGTTCACCTGCTGGGTGAAAGCCAGAAATTTTGTATTGGAATGATCATCCGTGGGCATCCGTAAAATCCGTGGTTGCAACTGCGTTTTTTAGGATCATGCACGGATGGCAGGGCGGCGGTGCGGGTTTGTAGTTCAACAGACTACAACCTGGCTGCTCCATTGGCTTACTTCGTCGAGGCGAGCCGGCGGCTGACGCCGCCCATCAGCGCGGTGTGTTCGAGTACGGAAGAAGCGATCGCACGCGCGGCGGAAGGGCGGGCGAGATGGCGGAGATTCTGACGCCAGGTCCGCCAGAGGCGCGCATCGTCGGCGAACGCGCGCTGGAGCGTGGCGATGATCGCGGCCGGCGTCTCGGCGAGGGCACCGGCTTCGTTGCGGCGGAGAAGCTCGTAGTTGCCCTCTTCCTGGCCGGGCACAACCTGGTTCACCAGCATCGGGCAAAGCGCGTTGATCGACTCCTGCGTCGTGGCCCCGCCGGCTTTGCTGATGACAACGTGGTGGGTCATGAGCAGTTCGGGAATCCGGTTGGTCCAGCCGAGGATTTCCGTGCTGGAGCGGGATTGCCGGGCGAGGGCTTCGAGTTCGCTCTTGAGGCGGGCGTCACGGCCGGCCGTGAAAGTGATGTGCCACTCGGGGTGCTGCAGCAGAGCGCGGGCGGTTTCGAGGGCGCGCGAACGGTTGGAATTTATGATGTAGAGAATTCGGCGTGGCGTTGCCGGGCTGACCAGTTCCGGCGGTTGCAGTTGCGGGGCGCGGTCGGCGAAGGCCAGCGCGACGGGGAAGCCGGAAACTTCGACGCGATCGGCCTGCACCCCGGCTTCGCGGAGAAAGGCGGCGGAGTCGTGGTCGGTGACGAACCAGCCATCGGAGGGGGCGCGAAACCAAAGGGCATTGATCGTGATGGCGTCGGTGACGACGGTGAACAGCGGGCAGCGGACGAGGCCCCGGGCACGCAACCGGGCCAGCATCCAGGCGTAGACGGGATAAGTGGAGACGAGGGCGGTGGGTTGCTCGCGTTCGATGATTTTTGCGAGGAGCCGGGTGTGGCTGGCCAGGGTGCCGAGCAACTGCGGAGCGTGGGGAGAACGGTCGAGCCAGCGGTAAAACGTGCTCCACACCTGCGGTGCGTGGTTGATGGTGTGGATGTAGGCGCGACGCGAAATGTTGTTCAGGCGTGGCGCACGCAGGGCGAAAACGTCCACAAGATCCGTGGAAACGCAGGGCATTTCGTTGAAGGCCTCCTGTACTGCTCGGGCGGCGCTGTTGTGGCCTTCGCCGTAGCCGGCGGTGAGTATTAGGATACGCGACATGAGGGGAAATATTTGAATCCGGCATTCCGAACCGTAGGAGCGGCTTTATGCCGCGATAGATCGTTCGAATCGCTCCTGCACAATACACCGAACACGCCGGATTGCATGGGGATTTATTTGGCGGCGGCGAAGGCCGCTACGTGTGCGACAGCCACGTTGGCGACGCTGGCGGCGTTTACCGGAAACGGCAGCGCTTCGTCTGTCGGATCGTCGGCAGGCTCTTCCTTCGGCATCGGGAACTTCGTGACGAATTCCTTGAAGGTGATGAGCTCGAAACGCCCGTCGTGGTGCTCGACGATGGCGGTCAGCGACTCGACCCAGTCGCCGGAATTGAGATAGTGGATGTCTCCGATCATTTTGTCGGCGGGCGTGTGGATGTGGCCGCAGATGACGCCGCGGCAGCCCCGATCACGGGCGAGTGAGGCGATCTGGTCCTCGAATTTCCCGACGAAGCTGACGGCTTGCTTGACGCGGGCCTTGATGGCCTGGCTGAGGGAAAAGTATTCCTTGCCGCGCAGTTTGCGGAACCAGTTGTAGGCGCGATTGAGACGGAGAAGGAAGGAATAACCCATGTCGCCGAGGTGGGCGAGGATGACCATGTTTTTCACCACACCGTCGAACACATCGCCGTGGAGCACGAGATAGCGGCCTTGGGCGGTCACGAGAACGTGATCCTCGACGAGGCTCAGGCGGTCGAACTGCATCGGGAGGAGCCGGGCGAGAAAATCGTCGTGATTGCCGCGGAGGTAGACGACCTCGGTGTCGCGTTTTTGCACGAGAGTGAGAATGCGGCGGATGAAGCGGGTGTGGCTGCGGGTCCACTTGCCGTCGCGGGTGAGGCGCCAGCCGTCGATGATGTCCCCGTTGAGGATGAGGCGTTCGCAGCGGGTGTGCTTGAGGAAGTGGGTGACCTCGTCGGCCTTGCAGAACGGAGTGCCGAGGTGAACATCGGAAATGATGACACTGCGGACATGGAGGGCGGATTTGCTCATGGTGCGGTGGGGGCCAGTTTGGGATTGGGTATTCTCGATTTTGGATTGGCCGAAGCGGCGTGGTGTTCGGTGATGGTTTCAGTCAGGTCGGCGGCAAAGCGGTCGATCACGGTGTCCCAGGAAAGTTTTTCCGCAGTGGCCCGACCGGCGGCGGAGAGGCGGCGGCGCAAGTCGGGCTCAAGCACAAGGCGGATGGCATTGTCGAAGAAGGCCGTTTCCCGATCGAGCGGGGCGACGAGGCCGTTTTGCCCGTGGCGGATGAATTCGTGGGCCGCCGCATAGTCGAAGGCGCTGACGGCGAGTCCGCTGGCCATGGCCTCCGTGATGACGTTGCCAAAGGTTTCGGTATTGCTGGCGTGCAGGTAGAGATCGCCGGAGGCGTAATGGCGGGCGAGGTTGATCCCGGTGTAGAAGCCGGTGAAGATGGCGTCGGGGCGCTGGCGTTGATAGGCGGCGAGCAGGGGACCGTCGCCGACCAACACCAGGCGGGCCCGGGGTTCCACGGCTTTGAGCGCATCAAAAACGCGGAAGAGCAACGGATAGTTTTTTTCCGCAGCCATGCGACCAACATGGAGGACAACCACCTCGTCGGGTTTTACGCCCCAGGAAGCGCGCAAGGTGTCGTCACGGCGGGCGGGAGAAAACAATTCAGTGTCCACGCCCCGCGAAAGCAGGCGAAGATGGGTGTAGCCTTCACTGGCGAGACGGCTGAGCATGTCACCGGTGGGCGCGAAAGTGCGGAGGGTGCGGTTGTGCACATGGCGGAGCCAGGCGGAGACGACGGGCTTGAACCAGCCGATGCGGTAGTCGCGGGTATATTGATCGAAGTTGGTGTGAAAGCTGGAGGTGGCAGGAATGCCCATCGAGCGGGCGAGAGTGATGGCCGACGCCCCCAGTGGACCTTCTGTGGCGACGTGGACCAGATCAGGACGGTTGATCTTCCACAAACTTCGGAGACGGCGGCTCGCCGGCAAACCCAGGCGGAGCTGAGGATAACCGGGAATAGGCACACCGGGAAGTCTGACTTGGCGGCAGGCGACCCTTTGCGTCACACTGTAGCGGGGGGACTCATGCCGTTGCCGCGGACGAATGAGCGTGATGCGATGGCCGCGTTGGGCGAGGCCGTCGACGATGCGACCGAGCGTCATGGCGACGCCGTTTATTTCGGGAGCGTAAGTTTCGGTGATGAGCGCAAGATGCAAGTGTGGGTTTGCCCGTTCGGCGGTCGGACCAACCGTCGAGCGACACCAGAGTGCCCGGCTATTGTGACGGATTCGCGACGGTCGGGTGACGATAAGGTAAAAGACGGATCTTTTTTACGGTGACATGTGAAAATAGGAGTTGCACCCCCGGCGCGGCACTTTTTAACCAAGAGCTTTTATATCCATGCAATCGCACGGGCCCAAGCGGATCTACACGCCTCAATCTCTGGAGTTTTGGTTCGACCGGCTTGAGGCTGACTGGGAAGACCAGTTTGTGCCCGACCACGTCCAGCGGGGTCATGAGATGTACTGCAACAGCGAGATCAAGGAGATCGAGCTGGGTTCAAAAGACGCCATAATCCACCGTAAGATCGATAAAAAGGAAGAATATGCGGTGATCGAGTGGGATGGCGAGGTGATGAGAGTCCGCTCCTCATCCACCGATCCTCTGCTCGCCAACGCCATCGCGGTGGCCGGCTTGCACGAAATCGAGGAACTCGTGGCCGATGAAATGACTTCCAAGCTGCCCGGGGTGGTGCCGGCTTTGGCCCCGGCCGTGGCCGGCAATGGGAATGGCAACGGGAGCAGCGCCAAAGCGGAAGACGGCCCCGCCCGTGACCTGTTGCTGAGCTTCACCGCGACCGGGGAAGGGCTTACTTTTCTGGCCTATTGGAAACACGGGCGGAACCGTATTCCGGCGCTCGGCAACGCCACCACGCATCCGACCGCCGCCGAGCGGGCCAAGCTCATTGCGCTGGCCAGTTACGCGCGCAAGGCCCACTTTCGTTACAACCAGACCACGCACGCCTACTCGATGGAATCGCTGGCGGATATCCCGAGCTTTTTGCGCGATGTGATGCCTCATTGGAAAAAGCAGTTTCCCTTGGAAATTGACGGCAAGGTGGATGCGCTCAAGCACGGCGCCCGCACCATCGAGGTCGAGGCGGTGGCCGAAAACCACGAGGGCGCCGGGTTGAACCTCCGCTGGATTTTCCGGGCCGGAGAGAAATTGCTGACCGAGGAACAGGCCGCCGCGTTGCTCAAACACGGACGCACTCCGGTGCTGATGCCCGATCTCGGCATCCTCACCATGGCGCAGGAGAAATGGGAGAGCATCCAGCAGTGGCGCCGTTCCCTCGAGGACGCGCAGGGCGAAGGCGCCTTGCCTCCCTATCTGGTGTTTTCGCTTTTCAATGACAAGCGGATCAAGGTCACGCTCGGTCCCGAGATCGAGGCGTGGCGGCAGAAAGTGCTCACGCTTCCCGCGGAGGGTCCGCTGCTCCCGGAGTACCTGCGCAATTACCAACGCCGCGGGGTCGAGTGGATGCATCACCTGGCGGATACGGATTGCCACGGCCTGCTCGCCGACGAAATGGGTCTGGGCAAGACCGCGCAGGTGATCGCCCTTCTCTCGGTCCGTCCTTTGGCGGCCATGCCGCATCTGGTCGTCTGCCCGGCGAGTGTCGTGCCGGTGTGGCGCGAGGAGATAGCGCGTTTTTTCCCGGCCGGAAAGGTGGATGTTTTGAAATCCGGCAACGATTTCACGACGAACAAGGCGCCGGTCATCTGGCTTGCGAGCTACACGCAGTTGCGCAAACACCGCGCGCTTTTGGAGGGAGTCGCCTTTGGTTATTCCATTCTCGACGAAGGGCAGTTCATCAAAAACCCCGATGCCAAAGTCACGCAGTCCTGCTTCGCGATCAGGGCGAAGCACCGGATCGTGATGACCGGCACGCCGCTGGAAAACCGCCAGCTCGATCTCTGGTCCATCTTCCGCTATCTCCTGCCCGGTCTGCTCGGCTCCCGGGTGGCCTTTGAAACCGCACTCAACACGGAGCGGGAACGCACGATGCAACGGCTGCGCCAGCAGCTCACGCCGTTTACGCTTCGGCGCACGAAAAACGAGGTGGCCAAGGAACTGCCGCAGAAGGTCGAGATGGATCTGCTTTGCCCGCTCACCGACGTGCAGCGTGCCGAGTATGCGCGCATCTGCACCGAGGGTCTCGCCCGGCTGGGCGAGGATATCACGGTGGCGATGAAGGAAAAATCTTTCGGCTTCCTCGCGCTGCTCACCCGCCTGCGGCAGGTGTGCTGCGATCCTGATCTGCTTCCGTGGCTGAATTCCCCGCTGCACGACAGCGGCAAGCTCCAGCTCCTCATCGAAAAACTCGCCGAGATCGTGGGCAGCGGGCACAAGGTGGTGATCTTTTCCCAATTCGTCACGCTTTTGGACCGTGTGCGCAGCGCGCTTGATGCCCATTACCCGGATCTGCCGCGCTACGAAATCACCGGCATGACGCTCGACCGGCAGAAGCCCGTCCAACAGTTCCAGACGGCGCAGGGCGCGGCGGCGATGCTCGTCAGTCTCAAGGCGGCGGGCACGGGCATCACGTTGCACGCGGCGGATTACGTTTTCCTGCTCGATCCCTGGTGGAATCCCGCCGTCGAGGACCAGGCCATCGACCGTGTGCACCGCATCGGCCAGACAAACACCGTGTTTGTTTACCGCATGGTCACGGCGGGCACGATCGAGGAACGCATCCAGGCGCTCAAGGCGGACAAGAAAGCGCTGTTCAACCAGATTGTCGGCGGCACGGGCGGCGACTTCGAGTGGTCGACGCATTTCAGTTCCCTGCAAAGTCTGATCCAGCTCACCGCGATGGAGAGCGGAGACACGGAGCTGCTGAACGCGAGTGTGGCCATCGGTTCGCCATCGTGAGGCCGGGCGCGACCGTCGTCGGCAGCGCCGCCCCTTTCATCGATCAATGCAGAAAATCTTCCGCGGATGGCGCGGATGAACGCTGATCCATGCGGTGCAGATTCGATCTCGGTTTCATGGACGTTAATTGGCGCTAGTCAAAATTCTGAACCCGTCCCGAGGCCGGGCCGGGTACCACCATTTGGCGCCCGTTCATATGTCCGGGGTGATGCGAGCTGCGTCTTTCCCTGTTTGTCACACGGCTGTCACGAAACCGTAACATTGGCCCGGTAAATTCTGCCTGTGCCCCGGCTTCAATCACCGCAGCACAAACCAAATACCAAAACACACAGGACAGAACCCATGTTGAACCTAAAATCCAAACTACTCACGACCGTAATGTTCCTTTGCGGAGCCTCCTTCGCTGTCGCGCAAGACAGCGGGCCCCTTATCGATATCCTTGTTAAAAAAGGTATCGTGAACGACCAGGAGGCCGAGACGCTTCGGGCCGAGCTCGTGAAAGATTTCGCCGCCAATACGTCCGCCGGCAAATTGAATCTGAGTTCCTCGATTGCCGACCTTAAGCTCTCCGGCGACATCCGGATGCGGTATGAGTACAACAACCAGGCGCCCGAAATTGCCGCGGGTGGGTTTTTGGTCAGCAATGAGACTTCCCGTCAGCGTTTTCGCTTTCGTTTGAATGGCGATATCACCCTGCAGAAAGGTTGGACCGCAGGATTTGCGCTCGAATCCGGCCAAGGCAATGACACGGCCAACCAGACTTTCACCAACTTTGCCGATGATTACGGCATTTATATCGCCCGAGCCTACGTGGGTTGGCAGCCCAATTCGAACTGGGCGTTCGTCCTCGGTAAGCAGAAGAACATCATGTACACGACCGATCTGCGCTGGGACGCGGACATCAATCCCCAGGGCTTGAGCGAAAATTACAAATATTCCATCGGCGCGAAGGATACATTCGAAGTACGCGCCATGCAGCATTTCATGCAGGACCGGACCGAGGCCAACAACGTCGGCCCGTTGCATCGTGATGCCTTCTTGTTCGAAAACCAAGCCGTGTACACCCATTGGTTTGCACCGGAAAACCTCAGCAGCCTCATTGTGGCCCTCGGCTACAATGCCTATAACCAGTCCACGGTCACCGCCGGAGACGGAATTCTGAATTCGGGCGCGTTTGTCGGTTCAGTGCGCGCCCAGGACTTCGTGACATTGGCCGGTGAAGTTAACTGGGCAAACGTCCATGGTGCCGGCACTGCGTTTAAGGTCTATTGGGATTCTTCGTACAATCTGACCGGCAACACCAGAGCCTACCGGGTCTATGGGCTGAACAATGCCCAGTTCAGCTCCGGCAGCTCCGCCTGGCTCGGGGGCATTGGCTATAGTTTTGGCACGGGCAAGGTGAAGGGTGATTACAGCTTCAAACTGGATTATCGCAGCGTCGGTGTCAGCGCCACCGACCCGAACATCAACGATTCGGACTGGGGTTTCAGCCGCACCAACCAGAAGGGCTTTGAGTTTACCTCGATCTACAATCTGAACGATTTCACCACCGTTGGCGTGAAATATTTCGACACCAAGATCATCCAGAAAGGCATGACCTTCTCGCTCGGCAACCTCGACCATTCCCAAGAGCTGCTGGTGGATCTCGTCGTGAAATTTTAACCCCGCCCTCAAATCCCAAGCTTAATTCCAATGAACAAATCATTTATTCTTTTCTCACTGGCACTGGTCACCAGTACTTTTGCCGCAGAAAAGCTCGTCATCAAGGGTTCCGACACCCTCGGTGCCAAGCTCGTGCCGATGCTGGCTGAGGACTACAAGTCCCGCAATCCCGGCATTACGTTCGAAATCGCCGCCGAAGGCTCGACCACCGGCATCGCCGCCATCACCGACGGCACCGCCCAGATCGGCATGTCGAGCCGGCGCGCCAAACCAACGGAAGTGTCTGCTGCCACCGTCAAAGGCGTCACTCTGAAGCCTACGATCGTGGCGTTCGACGGCATCGGTGTGATCGTCAGTGCCAAGAATCCGCTCACGACCCTGACCAAGCGTCAGGTGGAGCAGATTTTCGCCGGCGACATCACCGACTGGAGTCAGGTGGGTGGCGCAGCCGGCCCAATCTCGATCTATACGCGCAACACTGCTTCCGGTACCTATTCGGATTTCAAGGATCTGGCCATGAAGAAACGTGATTACGCTTCGTCTTCCCAAAAGATGGCCGGCAACGAACAGATTGCTGCTGAAGTAGCCAAGAATGCCAACGGCATCGGTTATGTCGGTCTCGCCTATCTGACCGACCCGGGAATCAAGACGGTTTCGATTGAAGGCGCCTTGCCCACCGAGGAATCTGTAATCGCCAAGTCCTATCCCTATGCCCGACCCACGTTCTACTACACGAACGGGGAGCCGACGGGTGAAGCGGCTAAATTTCTCGAATTCACCCTGAGCGACGAAGGCCAGAAGATCGCCCGCAAGGTCGGTTTCGTGCCCGTGCGGAAGTTGAACTAATTCCTTTGAATTAAGTGTGTGTGTCTAACACCGCCCGCAGCTCTGCAAGGACTGCGGGCGGCTTTTTGTAACCCAACTGTAACTCAACCCGGTTGACCGGCCTTCAAGCTCAGGCCGATGCTTCCATGAATTCAGGCATGTCCACCGCCACCCAAAATCCTCCTCTTCCCCGGGTCACGACCCACGAGGCCCTGTTGCGCAAACGCCGTGGCTGGTTTTTTGGCTTAACTGGCGATCAATTCGTGAAATACGTGTTCCAGGGTAACGCGGCCGTTTCCATCATCGTGCTGGGGTTGATCACCTTCACGATCTTTCGCGATGCGGCCGGTTTTTTGCCAGCCAACCGCGAAAATCTTCGGGTCTATCGGCTGGCGGGTTTGGAATATGTCGACCTGTTCCGCACCCAAGTCACTGCCCACAGCACCTTGTCGCGCTACCTCGCGTCCGTGCGGGCGCAGCAGTTCGCCAATTTGACGCAAAAGCAGGGGCTGCCTGTGGCCGCCGCCCAGGCGCAACTGGCCGGGTTTGACGCCTTCGCCAATCGTTTTGCAGACACGATCAATGAACAGGAAACTCTTTTAGGCAGTATGACTGAGCTTGTCACCGCAGTGAAAGATCGGCGGCAAGTGGCGATGGACACGGCGGAGTCAAAGCGCAATTTGCTTAAGGCGATGCAAGGAGCGACGCCGGCGCGCGCCGCCGAACTTCAGAAGGAGGCTGACGCCAAGCAAGTCGAGAACGTTGATTTTGCCGTCGAGATAAAACCGTTGCTGGCTCTCGGCCAAGAAGTCGCACCTGCGAATAAACGCCAGCTCGCCGCCATGAATGCCTTGTTGGCCGAGGCGCCGAAATTTACCGATCCCGAACTGACGGCCAAGATGGAAAAATTCAAAGGACTGGTTCCTGCCTACGCCATCACTGTGGCGGATGCGGAAAAAGCCATGGCCGCTTGGGATCAGAACAAACCGGTCGGCTGGCTGGAGTCGTTCAATGCCTTTGCCTTCGGCCGCGAGTGGATCACCGCCAGTTTTTGGCAGGATTGGTATGGAGTCATTCCCCTGCTTGCCGGCTCGCTGTTGATCTCATTTCTCGCTTTGCTGATTGCCATCCCGCTTGGGGTGGCGGCGGCAATTTATGTGAACCAGCTCGCCCGTCCGATGGAGCAAACGATCATCAAACCGTACATCGAGTTTATTTCGGCGATTCCCAGCGTGGTGCTCGGTTTCTTTGGTATCGCGATGCTGGGTGAAACCCTGCGCCGGTTGTCGCAGATGCCTTCACTCAGCTGGGTCCCCGGTTTCCCGATTGCCGAACGGTTGAACGCCAGCACGGCGGCCTGCCTGCTCGCGCTCATGGCTATTCCCACTATTTTTTCCCTGGCCGAAGACGCCCTGAACAATGTGCCGCGCTCCTTCAAGGAGGCTTCGCTCGCTTTGGGCGCGACGCGGTTGCAGACCATTATCCAGATTACGGTGCCGGCCGCGCTCTCCGGGATCATGGCGGCCATTCTGCTCGGTTTTGGCCGCGTGATTGGTGAGACCATGGTCGTGCTGCTCTGCGCTGGTAACCGGATTGCGATTCCTGATCTCAGCGCCGGGGTGGGCGTGATTTTTCAACCCGTGCACACCATGACCGGACTTATCGCACAGGAAACCGGGGAGGTGGCGCAATACAGTCTGCACTATCGCGCGCTGTTTATGCTCGGTGCGCTGCTCTTCCTGATTTCGCTGCTCGTCAACTGGCTCGCGCAAAAAATTGTGCGCCGCTACCGCATCGCCGCCTGATGAACACTCCTGCCGCTATTCCCGCGATTTTCGGCCGGCCTACCATGGCCAAACGAATGGAGCAGGGTGTGCTCTGGCTGCTCCGCCTGAGTACCTATTTCGTGCTGCTCTGCGCGGCAACCATTTTCATCGACATCGGCTGGAAAGGCGGCTCGGTGATTTTTAAATCATCGCCGCCATTTATAAACGTCCCCTTTCTGACCCGGTTTCCCGAGACGCTGAATGTCTTCGAACTCAAGGGCAAAAAAACCTCGATGGGCGACAAGGAATTTCGTGAATACAAGACGACGCATGCGGACCAACTGAAGGACGCGCAGGTGGAGACCTATGCTCATTCGGCCGGGGGAATATTTCCGAATATTGTGGGTACGATTCTGTTGGTGACCGGCTCCATCGCCATCGCGCTGGTCCTGGGCGTGCTGAGTTCAATTTATCTCAGCGAATACGCCACGGATGGTTCCTTCATCCGGTTTCTCCGTCTCTCCATCGTCAATTTGGCGGGCGTCCCGTCGATTGTTTTCGGTTTGTTTGGCTATGGTTTGTTCGTCATCGCCATGAAATTTGGCACCTCGTTGCTTGCCGGCTGGCTGACCATGGCCTTCATGGTGTTGCCGATCATCATTACGGCCTCGGAGGAAGCACTGAAGGCTGTGCCCAAAGGCTATCGCGAAGGCTCGCTGGCATTGGGGGCCACGAAATTCCAGACAATCATGACGAATGTCGTGCCCTATGCCCTGCCGGGAATCCTGACATCCTCGGTGCTCGCCATCGCCCGCGTGGCAGGGGAGACGGCGCCGATCATGTTTACGGCCGCCGTCGTCAAACTGGATGTGTTGCCATGGCAGGTGGATAAGTTCACGGACTTCGTTTTCCAGGCGGTCATGGCGCTGCCGTATCACATCTATGTGGTCGCGTCCAAGATTCCCCAAAACGAATACACGCGCGATGTGCAGTATGGCACGGCGTTCGTTTTTCTCTTCACGGTCGCCGCCATCGCCATGACCGCCGTCATTCTTCGAACGCGCTTGCGCAAAAAATACAAATGGTAACCGCCACCCTCTCTATGCCCGAAGCCCCTTCTTCCCCCGCCGTGCGTTCCATCAAGGTGGACGCGCCCACGCCACCCGCGCCCAACGCACCGGCGGGCCGTGCTGTCATTGAAATCGACCGCGTTGATTTTTGCTACGGCGCGTCAAAGGCTTTGCACGGCATCACGCTGAATATCCAGGAGCGGGAGGTGACGGCCTTCATCGGCCCCTCCGGTTGTGGCAAAAGCACGCTGCTGCGCTGTCTCAACCGCATGAACGATCTGGTGGATGGCGCCCGGGTGGCTGCCGGCCGGATCAGGATCGACGGGGTGGACATCAACGATCCTCGCGTCGACGTGATCGAGCTGCGCAAACGCGTCGGCATGGTGTTTCAAAAATCGAACCCGTTTCCGAAATCCATCTACGAGAACATCACCTACGGACTCCGCATCCAGGGCGAGAAAAGCAAGAGCCGGTTGGACGAGGTCGTGGAAAAAAGCCTGCGCGGAGCGGCCCTCTGGGATGAGGTGAAAGACCGGTTGCACCAAAGCGCGCTTGGTCTCTCCGGCGGCCAGCAGCAACGGCTCTGCATCGCCCGGGCGGTCGCGGTCGAACCCGAGATCATTCTGATGGACGAACCCTGTTCGGCATTGGATCCCATCGCCACCGCCAAGGTGGAGGAACTGATCCACGAGATGAAAAAGCAGTTCACCATCGTGATCGTGACCCACAACATGCAGCAGGCGGCCCGGTGCTCGGATCGCACGGCATTTTTCTATCTCGGGAAACTGATCGAGTTTTCCGATACCCGCACCATCTTCATGAATCCCGCCAATCCTCAGACCGAGGCCTACGTCTCGGGACGATTCGGTTGACCAAACCGCCCGGTAGCGAGTAGTGAGTAGCGGGTAGCGAGCATGGAAAACCGCCAACTGCCACTCGCGACCCACCGCCCGCCACTCACTACCTCCCAAAAATATGAAACGCTTCTTCGACACGGAACTTGAATCACTGCGCACTCATCTGCTGCAGATGGGCGACCGCTCCATTGAGCAGACCCGCCTTGCCCTCCGTTCCCTGATGGAGGCGGACATTTCGCTCGCGGACAAGGTCATCGCGACCGATGACGACATTGACAAACTGGAGGTGCAGATTGATGACGAGGCCATCCGCTACATGACCCTCCGCGGACCGGTGGCCTCCGAGCTGCGCGTCGTGATCGTGGGGATGAAGGCCAGCCATGACTTGGAGCGAGTCGGCGACGAGGCGACGAACATCGCGCGACGGTCGCGCAAACTGGCGATCGAGCCGCGGTTGGAACTTTACGCCGACATCCCGCGCATGGCCAACATCGCGCTGGAGATGTTGCGGGATGCGCTCGACTGCTTTGTGCACGACGACGAGCAGAAGGCCCTGGGTGTGATCCGGCGCGATCCCGAGGTCGACAACATCAACCGGCTGGTTTACCGCCGGCTGACCAGCTACATGATTGAAAAACCCGATACGATTGCCCGGGCGTTGGAGCTGATGTTTATTTCCAAGTCAATCGAGCGCATCGCCGATCACGCGACCAACATTGCCGAAGAGATGATCTACATGGCGAAGGGCAAGGACGTGCGCCACACCGACCTTGCCAAGGTGCCCGCCCGGGCCGTTGAAACGAACCCGCCGATGTGAGGGGGTTGTGGATTGTTGGAAGGACGGTCTCCTGACCGTCCACGGCCAAGGCAGAAAGGCTCAACACCGCGCTTTGCTGCTGTACAACGCGACGAGGGCGGCACCGATCGCTTGGGAAAGTTCACCCAAAGTGGCCGGCACAATTTTAACGCTCTCGCGTTGCTGCGGCCACAAATAGGGGAGGGCTGACTTGCGGATGATGCGGAGATAGCGTTCGCGGAATTCCGGGGTGGTGGCCTCGGGGTCGATCAGGCCGCCGCCGACCACGACGTATTCGGCGTCCACGGCGATAAGCAGCGATGCGATGTGCAGGCCGAGGGCGCGGGCCTGGAAGTTGAAGATGTCCACTGCGAGCTGATCGCCTTTCTGGGCCAGCGTGCGCAGGGAAAGAACTTTTTCCTTGATCGGGGCGGGCGAGGCAGCGAGGGGATGCGTGGGATATTTGGGCAGAAATTCTTCGAGCAATTGCGGCAGACCGGAAATGGTGGTGTAGGCTTCGATGCAGCCCCAGTCGCGGCCGCAGCCGCATTTGAAAGGCTTGATATTCCCCATGAGGTGAAGGGGAGCGGGCATGTGGCCGCCTTCCATGCCGTTCAAGGTGTCGCCGTCGAGCGGCAGGCCGTTGGCATCGACGTAGGCGACACCGAGGCCCGAGCCGGGAGCGAGCATGAGCACGCTGGCCCGGCTGTTGCCCCGCACGCGCGAGGCTTCGCCGACGCCGCCGTAATTGCCGTCGTTGCCGACGATGAGCGGCAAGGGCCGGCCGGCGGCGACCGCCAAGGCGGCGGCATACTCTGCCTGAAAATTCCAGCCCTCAAAACTTTTCGGCAGATTGGCGGCGCGTCCGAGCACGCCATAGCTTTGATACGGCCCGGGAATGGCCAGACCCACGCCTTGCACCTGATCCCAAGTCAGACGATTGTCGGCCAGAAAACCTTTCACGCCCTCGACCCATCCCTGGATGACTGCGGCGGTACCCGCCTGGGAATTGGTGGAGCTCTGCCGGAGTTTGGTCGAGATGATGCTGCCATCGGCCCAAACGCCGCCGGTTTTGGAAGTAGTGGCGCCGCTGTCGGTGCCGAGGTAGATGCCTTGCTGGGGGTTGCTCATGGAAAAATGTCCGACCAAGGTTCCGTAGCGGAGGGAGCACGTCAAACCCTCTTCGCGGGCCGTCAGTCTCGTCCAACGGAGTATGCCGGCGCGGTGATGGAATTTAATTAAACCCGAGGTATCGGCAAAACACCATGGTGCAAAATCCGAAGAGACCACAGATGGGCAGGGTGAAGACCCAAGCCCATACGATGCGCTCAACCACGCCCCACTTCACTGCGCCAAAACGTTTGGCCACGCCGACACCCATGATCGAGGTGGAAATGGCGTGGGTGGTGGAGAGAGGAATCCCGTAAGCGGTGGCGATGTTGATGATCGCGGCGGCGGTGGTTTCGGCCGCAAAACCATGCACGGGCTGCAACTTGACCATTTTATGTCCCATGGTGCGGATGATGCGCCAGCCGCCGGCAGCGGTGCCTGCCGCCATCGTGAGCGCGCAGGTGATGACGACCCATTTGTTGACGACAAATTCCGGAGTGCGGAGAAAAGCCAGCCACGAGGGCAGATTATTAAAGGCTTCCGACTTGGTGGCGGTGTAAAGGGCGAGGGCGATGATGCCCATGGTTTTTTGGGCATCGTTGGAGCCATGGCTGTGGGCCATGAAACCTGCGCTCACCAGTTGCAGTTTGCCAAACACCACATTGATCAGGCGCGGACGAAGGCGATGGAGACACACCGTGAGCAAAAACATCAGGACCGCCCCGCCGACAAATCCGAACAGGGGAGAACTGATCATCGGGAGCACGACCTTAGGCCATAAACCTGCCGTGCCACCCTTGGCGTCGGTGGTGGCCCAGTGCAAAACGCTCCAGTTCCCATTGGAAGAGGCAATGGCGGCACCGCAGAGCCCGCCGATGAGAGCATGGCTGGAGCTCGACGGCAGACCCAACCACCAGGTAATTAAATTCCAGGCGATGGCCCCGACGAGGGCGGAAAAAATGGTGATCATGGTGACCACATTCGTATCCACCAGGCCTTTGCCAATGGTGCTGGCCACGGCGGTGCCCGTGAGCGCTCCGATCAGATTAAAAACTGCGGCGAGGGCGATCGCCTGACGCGGGGTGAGCACCTTGGTCGAGACGACGGTCGCGATGGCGTTGGCGGCGTCATGAAAGCCGTTGATGTACTCGAAAACCAGCGCGGCGAGGAGGACGATCAGGAAAATAGTCATGGAGACTCGGCTGCGGTCGCGGTCGGGCTCAGGAATACTTCAGCATGATCTGGAAGACCACCTGGCCGGCATCACGCGCCCGGTCGACCGCAGTTTCCACCAAGTCATAAAGTTCTTTCAGGATCAGGACTTCTTTTGCGTTGCTGGGGCCGTTGTAGAGATCCTTCACGAGGGCCAGGTTCACTTTGTCGGCTTCGCCCTCGGCGTACTGGAGGCGGGCATGGGCATCCTGGATTTTTTCGATGTTGGTGCCGTTGCGCAGTTGTTTGACCATGAACGAAACCGACTCCACCGCTTCCTCCAGCAGGGCGACCTGGCGTTGCATGCTCTCGCGGGGGACACGGGCCGGGCAGATGGTCAGGCGCTCGACGATCTTCTCGATATTTTTCGGGATGCGATAAAGGGCGAGGGAGAGCGCTTCGATATCCTCGCGCTCGAAGGGCGTCACGAAGGTCTTGCAGAGTTCCTCGGTGATCTGCTGGGTGATGCGCTTGTCCTTGCGGCGGGTCTGGATGATGTCGTGGATGCTTGAGGCCTGCGCCGCGCTGTCGTTGGCGAGAATCTTGGCCAGCAGGCCGGTGCTGGCTTTCGCCTCCTCCGCGCTGGCCTCGAGGAGGTCGTAGAATTTCTCATCTTTGCCCAGGAGCTTTTTTAATGAAAACATGGGGGCCAACGCATACTGTCCTGCAAGCATGAGGCGAGGCCTTTTTCACAAAAGTTACGATATTGCACGGGCTTGATTAGGCCTTGAAATTCCTGCCGGGAGAATAGTTGACAGCCACAGATCAGATCTGGATGTTCCCCGTTCCAGTTTTCACGGCGGCCATAGCTCAGTTGGTTAGAGCACAAGATTGTGATTCTTGGGGTCGCGGGTTCGAATCCCGTTGGCCGCCCCATTTTAATAACAAAACGTTGGTGTTAAAATACCAACGCTTTATATGTGGCCCGGGCCGCCACATACCGCACACTCAGCGCATTGCTGGGTGCACACTGCGGCGTAGTTCTTGGCTCGCTCTCTGGGCATCAACACGGAGCTGATACTGGCGGACGGGGGCGGAAGACATGGAAAAGAACCAACGCTGTTGCGCACAGGCCGGTGCAGATGACGAAGACGGCGCGATGACCCAGCGCATGGGCGAGCAAGCCAAAGGCCAGATAGCCCGTGGTCGAGCCGATGCGTTGCGCGGTGGAGTAAAGATTCGTGGCGGTGCCCATCTGGCCGGGCAGGTAATCTTGGAAAAAGGTGATGGCCACACCCGAGGTGATCGCGATCATGGCTGAACTCAGGATTTGCACCGGATAAACATGCCAGGGCGCTCCGACCATCGCGAGCAACGCATAATAGACAATGGCGAAGCCCGCGCCCCAGCGCATGATTTGCGCCTGATTGCCCTGAGTGGCCTTCCAGCCGAAATAGAACATGAACGGCAGTTCGAAGACCGGGGCGACGCAATACATGATGCCGACGTTCCGCTGGGTGCCGCCGAGATCATCGAGCACCAGCAAGGGAAGATTCATCATCCCCATCGTGACGCAACTGCAGATGAGCGTGAGGCCAGCGAAATACGCCCGCAAATCAGGCCGGCGCAAAGCCTCGCGCAATGACGTGAGCGGAACTTTTGGTCCCGCTGCCTTTGACGGATGCAAGGCTGGGATCTGCCAGCGAACCAGCCCGAGCAAAATCAAAAAAGTAGCTGCGGACATGAGAAAAATCCCCCGGTAGGACCAGAAGGTCAAAACCCATGCGCCGATGGCGGGGCCGACAGTCCAGGACAGGGCGAAGAACAGCCGGAAGACATTCATGTAAAGTGGTGTCTCATTGGCTGGAACATGGGAGCGAGCCAGCAGTTCCCTCGCGTGGGCGAATAGCTGCGAGAACGTCGTGGTGGATACGGCCAGAATCGTGGAGCCAAGAATCGTGAGCCAAATCACATCACGGCAATAGGCATAGCCCAGATATCCAACGGCACCGCAGGCGGAACTCAGGGTCAGCACGGCCCGTCGGGACCAGTGGGTGTCCGACCAGCGGGCCAGCACGGTGCTGATCACGATCGCGCTGACCACCGTTACGGTCATGAACAGCCCGAAGACCAGATCGCTCATGCGCACTTCCTTGGTCCCGAACATCGACATGAACGGGGCGATAAACGAATAGGCGAGGCCGAGCAGCACATTGCAGCCGAGCGTGACGACGAAGTCGCGGCGACCGAAGACCGTGCGCATGGGAATGAGAATACGTTGCATCGAAAGGGATGCGCGTTCCTAGCGGGCAACGGAGTTCAGGCGAGCGGGAAAATGCCGGCGGGCAATCAATCAGCAGCAAAACCAAAACGCTCGGTCTTGTGCGGACGCTTACGGCGGCAAGGTCTGGTTGGGCCGGGCCGTGGGTTCGGCGACGGGGAGATCGAGGATGAATGTGGCGCCCTTGCCGGCTCCTTCGCTTTCGACGGAGAGCGACCCTTTCATTTCTCTCGCGGCATTGGCACTGGAGTGAACGCCGAAACCGTGCCCTTCGGCCTTGGTGGTGAATCCATGCTGGAAAATCTTCAGCAGGTTGGCGGCGGGAATGCCGACGCCATTGTCCTTCACGATCAGCAGCACACGTCCCGCTTCGCCTGCGCAGACGCGCAGGGTGATCTCCTTGTCGGAACGTCCGGTTTCGTCGCAGGCATGTTTGCTGTTCCGGATGAGGTTCACGAGAATCTGCAGCACTTTGCCCTTTTCCGCCATGATGTTCGGCACGGGCTGAAAATCCCGGGTGATCTTCACATGATGCCGGCCCAGGGTGCCGTTGTTCATGCGCACGGCGTCCTCCATCAGCGTGGTTGCAGACAGGGGTTCGAGCATGCCGGCCATGCTCGCGTAGGTCTGCTGCATGGAGACGATCTCCTTGATGTGGTCGACGTTTTTTTGCATGGCCTCGACTTCCTGGAGCAGGCGGTCGCGCTCGGCGCTGAAGTGGCGGGACAGGGATTCGAGAAATTCGGGCACTTTCTTGCCCTTGGGATCGTCGGTGATAAAATGGCTGAGATCAGCGGCGTGTTCGCGCAGCAACTGGCCCAGCTTGGCGAGACTTTCGGCCTTCGACTGGCGGAGACCGGTGGTGATGATCGAAGTAGAAACGTTGAGGCTGTTGAGCACGTTGCCGACGTTGTGCAGCACGCCCGTGGCCACCTCGGCCATGCCGGCCATGCGGGAGGCATCGACCAGCGCCCGCTGCACGTTTTGCAGGGACTGGTTCATCTCTTTGTCCTTGGTGATATCCTCGGTGTAACCAAAGGTGCCGATGATTTGACCCGTTTCGTCGCGCAAGGGCATCTTGATGGCGCGCCCCCAGGAGACCGTGCCATCCGGCCAGACACGTTTTTCATCCTGATCAACCACGGTGGACCCACTGTTCATAATGTGCATTTCCTGTTCGCGGGCGACCCGGGCTTGCTCGTACGAGAAAAAATCGGCGTCGGTTTTGCCGACTATTTCCTTCTGTTCGGTGTAGCCGTGCCGGATCAGCTTTTGCCGGCCGACGGCGATGAAGCGGCTTTCGCGGTCTTTGAAATACAGGCGGAAGGGGGCGTGTTCCAGCACAGCGGCGGTCACGATCTGATCGAAGAGCAGGGAGTTCCGATCCGGAATTTCGGCGGTAGTTGGCTCGTTGTTTGCCATGAGAATTGGTGCAGCGGGTGGGGGGAATGGAAGGTCGCGGATCAGCGCTGGAATGGCATCGGGCAAGACTGCGCAGGCTGAAACATCAGGGCTGCTTGGGCTTTTGCGCGAGGGGCAGCTCCAAGGTGAAAACCGCGCCCTGGCCCAGGCCCTCGCTGTAGACGGTGAGGGTGCCTTTCATTTCCTTCGCGGCGATGGCGCTGGAGTGTACGCCGAAACCATGGCCGGTGGCCTTGGTGGTGAAGCCGTGCTGGAAGATTTTGCCGAGGTTTTCCGGCAGTATGCCGATGCCGTTGTCCTGCACGATGAGACGCGCATAACCGGGTTCGCCGGGAGCGACGCGCAGGGTCATCACCTTGTCGGGCCGGCCGCCTTCATCGCAGGCATACTTGCTGTTGCGGATCAGATTGACGAGGATCTGCAGCACCTTGCTTTTTTCCGCGACGATCGGAGGAACGGTGGCAAAATCCCGGACCACCCGCACTTCATGCCGGTCCAGCGCGCTGGAATTCATGCGCAGGGCGTCTTCAATGAGCGCGGCGGGCTCGAGGGTTTCGACCGTGCCGACCATGATGGCATAGGTCTGCTGCATGGAAACGATCTCCTTGATGTGGTCGATGTTCTTTTGGAGGGAATCGATTTCCTGGAGCAGCCGGTCGCGTTCGCCGCCGAAGTGCCGGGCAAGGGAGTCGATAAACTCCGGCACTTTTTTTCCTTTGGGATCGGTGGAAAGGAAGGCCCCCAGATCGGCGCCGTGGTCCCGCAGCAACTGGCTCAGCTTGGCCAGGCTGTCGGTTTTCGACTGACGGAAGCCGGAGGCGATGACCGAGGCGGAAACATTGAGACTGTTGAGCACATTGCCGACGTTGTGGAGCACGCCGGTGGCGACCTCGGCCTTGCCCGCGACCCGCGAGGTGTCCATCAGCTCCTTGTGCTTTTTCTCAATGGTCGCTTCCAGTTCCTTGGTCTGGGTGAAATTCTTGCTGAAACCAAAAGTGCCGATGATTCTGCCGTTCAGATCCCGCAAGGGCAGCTTGCTCGTTTGCGCCCAGGTCACCCGGCCGTCCGGCCAGGTCTCTTTTTCGAGTTTTCCCAGAATGGGCTCGCCGGTGCTGAGGATGTTTTGTTCGTCGTTGAAGGCGGGCTGCGCATGCGCCTTGTCGAAAAAATCAAAATCGGTTTTGCCGAGAATATCCGCTTCCGACCGGGCACCCATAAGCTTGATGAAACTCTGGCTCATGGCGATGAATCGCGACTCCCGGTCCTTGAAATAGAACACGTCGGGAATGTTCTGCAGAAAGGCTCGCGCGAGGGTGCGATCAAGGTGCGGCGTGAGCTCGTTGACGGGGGAAATGGGCGCTAAGGTGGAGCTCATTTGGTGAGGGTGCAGACGTTTGGCGTGCTGCTGGAGACTGGCGCGAGATAGCGGGTGAGCATGTCGCGGAGCGCCTCCGGGTTCACGGGTTTGGAGAGATAATCGTCCATGCCGGCATCGAGGCAGGCTTGCCGGTCTCCCGCCATGGCCTTGGCCGTCATGGCGATGATTTTCATGCCCGGAGGAAAATAAGGGGACTTCGAGGCCTGGGCCTGGCGGATGTAGCGCGTGGCCTCCAAGCCGTCCATCTCGGGCATTTGCTCGTCCATCAGCACGAGGGCGTAGCGCTTGCGGTTGAGGGCCGCGATGGCTTCATAGCCGTTGTTGGCGATATCGACCTGATAACCCAGTTTCTCCATCAACAGGTGGATGACTTTCTGGTTAATCTTGTTGTCCTCGACGACGAGAATGCTGACTTCCTGTCGTGCGACGGGAAGCGGGGGCAGCGGGGCGAGCGGTGGGCAGGTGGCCGGGCGGTGGGCCACCAGCGCGTTGATCAGGGCGAGGCGCAGCCTCTCGGGGAAAATCGGTTTTAGTTCGCACGAGCAAATGCCCAGAGCCTGCATGCTTTCCAAGCCCAGGCGTTCGCTCCGGGAGGTGAGCAGAACCAGCGCGGGGGTTTGCAGGGTTGCATCAGACCGGATCTCATTGATCAATTTGACGCCATCGGTGCCGTGCATGTGGTGATCAATGAGCACGAGTTCATAAGGTGTTTCCGGGGCGGCGCGGCGGAGTTCATCCATGGCCTTGCCGGCGGATGAACTGGAGTGCACGGTGCAGCCCCAGCCGGCCAGCAAGCGCCCGAAAAGCCGGAGACTGGTGGCGTTGTCGTCCACCGCCAGAATCCGCCGGCCGGCAAGCAAGGCGCTGCCGGGTTTGGGTTCGTCGGCGCTGGCGGCTGATTTTTTCAACTGCGCGGTAAACCAAAAGGTGGCGCCTTCTCCCAAATTGCTGGTCACACCGATCTCGCCGTGCATCAGCTTTACCAAACGGCGGCAGATGGCCAGCCCGAGTCCGGTGCCGCCGTATTTGCGGGTTGTCGAACTGTCGGCCTGGACAAAAGGCCGGAAGAGATTGGCCTGAACTTCTTCCGTGATGCCTAGTCCGGTGTCGGAAATTTCAAAGCGCAGGACGATGTCGTCATCGCTTTGGGACACACAGATCACCTTGATCATGACCTCGCCCTCGGCCGTGAATTTGATGGCGTTGCCCAGCAGATTGAGCGCGATCTGGCGCAGCCGCATCGGATCGCCGCTCAGTGTGGGGGGAATGGCGGGATCGAGGTCGATGATCAGTTCCAGACCTTTGCGTGCGGCCGGGCTGGAGTGCAGCTCCAGCGGCACGCGGAGCTGCTCGGCCAGGTTGAAATCGATGTTTTCCAGAGTCAGTTGGCCGGCTTCAATCTTCGAAAAATCGAGAATGTCGTTGATGATGGTCAGCAGCCCCTCGCTGCTTTGCACGAGGGTGTTGGCGAGGTCGCGCTGCTCGGGGTCGAGCTTGCTGTCGAGCAGAAGGGAGGCCATGCCGATCACGCCGTTCATGGGGGTGCGGATCTCGTGGCTCATGTTGGCGAGGAAGGCGCTCTTGGCGCGATCGGCGCTCTCCGCCGACTCCTTGGCGTGTTTTAAATCCGCCTCGGTCTGGGTCCGTCGGATGATTTCCTGATGAAGATTTGAAATGGCTTTTTCCAGATCGGCCGTGCGCTCACGCACACGATCTTCGAGGGCGGCTGCGTTGGCCCTCGCCTGCCGGAGCAGATCCCATTTTTCAGTCAGTGAATTGGCGAGCTGCAGCACCTCGACCGTGTCGAAGGGCTTTTTCAAAATCAGCAGCCGGTCGGAGCTGCCGAGCTTGGCGAGCATGTCGTCCCAGGAATAATCCGAGTAGGCCGTGCAGATGACGACCTGAAGATCAGGCGCGACTTTCCACAATTCCAAGGTGGTCTCCACGCCATCCCATCCGGGCGGCATCCGCACATCGACAAAGGCCATGGCAAAGGGGCAACCCGCGGCCACGGCTTTCTTCACCAGTTCCAGCCCTTCCTGCCCCTGGTGCGCCGAATGCACTTCAAACGAAACTGTTTTTCGGGCCGGGGCTTGCGCGCTGCCCAGCAACTCCGCCTCGAAATCATCCAGATCCTGCGTGCTTTTGCTGACAGACGGGCACAAAATCTTCTTCACGTCGGCGTGGATGGCCGGGTTGTCGTCGATGATCAGAATGCGATTGTTTCTGGCGCAAGCAGTTGGCGGCGAGTGACTGTTCATGCAGAAGGGCAAAGCGATGAGCCCTAACCTTCGTCTATCGCCACATATCGGTTGAAATTTATCCCTAAATCGCCGGCCTGTACGGATCGCGTCCGGCTTAATTTGAATTCAGCCCGCGGTTTATGAGATTGAAGTGCAGGGGCTTGCCCGCTGAGGTGAACGGGCGATGCAAACTTTTCGTCATGCCACGGCCCAGCTTAAGCGCCGGCTTGGAGGCCGCCGGGTCGATACTACCGCCCAAGCTTGCTGGGATGCGTCTTTTGATAGCAGCAAGGTTTCCTTTTTGCCCGAAGCGGTGATCACTCCGCGGGCCGAGGAGGAAATCGGGCTCGTTCTGACTTTGGCGAACAAGCATCGTGTGCCCGTCACCGTCCGCGGGCGCGGCACCACCTTGATGGGCTCGGCTGCGCCGGTCCGCGGTGGCTGGGTGGTGGACATGCTGAAGCTGAACAAGATCAGGATCGAGGCCGATGCCGGCATGGCTCACGTCCAAGCCGGGGCCAAGACGGGCGACCTGCAGCGCGCGGCGGCGAAGCACGGCTGGTTTTATCCGCCGGATCCTTCCTCGAAGGAATATTGCACGATCGGCGGCAACATCGCCTGCAATGCGGGCGGCATGCACGGTGGAAAATATGGCGTCACACGTGACTTCGTCATCGCCCTGCGGGGTTTTCTGCCCACGGGTGAATTCGTGGAGTGGGGGACGGCGACGAAGAAATTTTCCGCGGGTTTCAATCTGCGCGATCTTTGGATCGGCAGCGAGGGCATGCTCGGCATCGTCACCGGCGCGGTCATGAAATTGATCCCGCAACCGGCGGCCCGCTGGACTTTGCTGACGGCGTTTGCCGATGAAGTCACAGCCTTGAAAGCGGCCCGCGCGCTTTTTCGCGCGCGCGTGCAGCCGGCGATCTGCGAATTTCTTGATCGCGAAAGTGTCCTTTGTGCCGAGCGCGCGACGGGGAAATCGGTTTTCCCCGGCCAGGCCGGCCGGCCGGTCATCCTGTTGGAATTTGCCGGCGGAGTGAGCGAAATCGAGGAGTTGAAACCGGCCGTGCTGGCGTGGGCGCAGGCCGGCACCGTGGCGCACCGGGAGGCGCGCAGTCGTGAAGAGGCCGAGGAACTCTGGGCCGTGCGCCGCAAGTGTTCGGGCGCAATGTTCGAGCTGGGTGACGCCAAACTGAACGAGGACATCGTGGTGCCGATGCGGAACTATGAAAAATTCGCCCGCTTTCTGGCCGGACTGAAGCGCAGTGCAAAACTGCCTATCCCGACCTTCGGGCATCTGGCCGACGGCAATCTGCATGTGAACATCATGTATCATCGCGCCGATCCCGCGGAGACCGGGCGTGCCGAGGCGGCGGTGCGGAAATTGATGGAGACCGTGGTCGCCTTGGGCGGCGCGATTTCCGGCGAGCACGGCATCGGCCTGGCCAAGACGCCGTTTCTGCGCATCCAACACCGGCCGGCGCAGGTCAAGGCGATGCAGGCGGTCAAGCGGGCGCTTGATCCGAAGGGAATTTGCAATCCCGGAAAGATGTTCGAAGTCGTCCGCCTCTGGAAATTCAAGAAGCTCCAGGTGCAGTTGCCGTGGGATCACAAATGAGATCCCATGCCTAAGGGATTTCTCGCAGCAGCTCCGCCGCCAAACCATAGCGCAGATTGTAGAACGAGTGGTGGAAGGCGGTTAGGCCACCGGTCTCGGCGACGGCGATCATCGTGGCCAGTGCGGCGGGAAAAATATCGGCGCGGGCGGCGGGCATGCCGGGGACTTGTTTGCGTTGCTCCAGCGTGAGCGGTGCGAGTTCATCGAGCAATGCGCGGAGATGCTGGACGGTGATGAGCGTCGGGGTTTTTTCGATGGGCTGGCCGATGCGGGCGCCGTGAATGGTGCGTACGGTGGCGGCTGTGCCGCCGGTGGCGATGGCGGCGGGAAACGGCAGGTCAAAGCGGAATTCACTTTCGGCCACGGCGAGTCGCGTGTGGGCCATGATGCGTTTGCGGGCTTCGGGTGAAAAAGGTGCGGACGGATCGGCGACAAATTTTTCGGTCAGGCGCACGCAGCCGAGTTGGAGACTGAGGGCTTCCTGGACTTTTCGTTCGGCAAACGAAAGGCATTCGAGACTGCCGCCGCCGAGGTCGAAGACGTAGAAATTTCGCAGGCTGGCCAAGGCGGGATCACAGGTCAGGCCGGAGCCGATGGCGTTGGCTTCTTCGCCACCGGTCAGAATGCGGAGCTCAAAACCCGTGGCGCGGCGGATGCGTTCGGCGAATTCCCGGCCGTTGCGCGCGTCACGCACGGCGCTGGTGGCCACGAGCTGGGCGCGGACGGGGGAGAAAGATGCGGCCTCGGCGAGCAGTTCCTGGATGGCGGCGAGACCGCGGGTCATGCCGTCTTCGCTGAGCATCGGTGCTTCGTGACTGATGCCGGCGCTGATACGGGCGTCGCTCGTGCGGGACTTCAGCACAGTCAGATGTCCGGCGTCATCGCGCGCGGCGACCAGCACCTTGATGGTGTTGCTGCCGATATCGACGATGGCGACCGCGGGGGACATGAAACCACGGAATACACAGAACCCACAGAAGCCCAGAAATTATTTCCGCGCCTGAGGGTGTGTTCCTTGGGCGAGTTCACGGCGTGAAATCCTTCGGGGCGATCAGGACCACGAATTCGCCCTTCAAGCTCATTTTTTCCAGGCGGGCCAGCACTTCGGCGGAGAGACCGACGACAAAGGTCTCGTGGATCTTGGTGACTTCCTTGGCGATGCAGATGACGCGGTCGGGACCGAGCACCTGGACGATCTCAGCGGCGAACTTGTCGATGCGGTGGCAGCTTTCGTAGAGCGCGACCGTGTAGTCGAAGTCGTGGTACTTTTTCAGAAACGCGACACGGGCGGCGGTCTTGGGCGGAAGAAAGCCGGCGAACAAAAAACCATTGGTGGGCAGGCCGGCGGCGGACAGCACGGTGACCAGCGCTGATGGACCCGGCACAGGGACGACGGGAAGTTTGCGACGGCGGCAGGCGCGCACGACGCGGAAGCCCGGATCGCTGAGGCCGGGCGTGCCGGCATCGCTCACCACGGCGACCGATTTCCCCTGTGCGATCTGTTCGGCGAGGTGTTCCGCGGCTTCGACCTCGTTGTGATTGTGATAGGCGTAGAGCTCCTTGCGCAGGCCGATCCGGACCAGCATCGCTCCGGTCGTGCGCGTGTCCTCACAGGCGACCAGATCAACCCGGGCTAAAATAGACCGGGCGCGGTCGGTGAGATCGGCGAGATTGCCAATCGGAGTCGCAACAACATACAGATGGCCCGGCTGCGGTATCAGGGAGGAGTTCTCCTCGGGCGCAGGCATATCGACCGCTGGGACAGGGATTGTTTAGGGTCGGTCAATGGCCACTGCCCATGCCCGGAACCTGGTTTTCCCAGGATTGGGGCCGGCTCCACGGAATGGAGGATTCCTTGGGATCGGCGGCGCAACCAGAGAGACCGAGCGCAGCCAGAGTGGCGAGAGAGAGGATGAAAATTATTTTGCGATACTGGGCCATGGTAAGAATCGGGAGTGGGGAGAAATCAGCCCCAGCCTCGCCGGAGTTGCAAATAAAATAGAAGGGGAGAAAAAACCCGGGCGCTCACTACCGTACAGCCTCTCGGCTCTTGGGCGGGCCGGTGTACCCAGAAGGTACACAATGCACCAAGGGATGGCACCCGGGCGAAGATGAACAGAACCTTATTTCGCGATTTGTCCAGACTGAGTTTTGCCAAATGAAAAAGCAGTCTGATGCCATGGTGTACGGCCGGATCTTACGATTTCTTTGCCGGGATTGGCCGCGAGGTGTTCAAGGATTTTGTAGACCAGCTCGGTGCGGTCGGCCGCGCCCAGGCTGACGGCCATAACTTCAGCGGTGAACGGCGTGCCCGGCGCCGCTTTTAGCGCGGCAACAATCTTTGACTGCAAGGCGATGACGCCGCCCGCAGCCTTTTTGCCCGCTTCGACGCCCGGCTGGTGATAGGCGTTGATCCCGACGAGCGAGGCGTAAAAACCGACCGCGCGTTCGTAGAGGGCAATCAACTGGCCGATCGATTTGGGCGAAATTTCGTTGACCGTGACCGTGATGGAATGCCGGTCCTTTTCGGTGAGCGCATCGCGGGTGCCGAGCAGAAAGCCCTGCAGGTAGTCGCCGCTGGTGATGCCGGGTTCGACTTCCAGCGAGTTTCCAGCGCGGTCCCGGAGCACTTCGATAAAGGTGACGAAGAAATTGTTCACGCCCTCGCGGAGCTGCTGCACGTAGGCATGCTGGTCGGTGGAGCCCTTGTTGCCATAGACGGCGATGCCCTGGTTCACCACATTGCCCTTCAGATCAAGCTCCTTGCCGAGCGATTCCATGACGAGTTGCTGGAGGTAGCGGGAAAAAAGCAGGAGGCGGTCCTTGTAAGGCAGCACCACCATGTCTTTCGCACCATGCCCTTCGCAGGCCCAATACCAGCCAAGCGCGAGCTGGGCGGCCGGGTTGTCCTTCAACGCAGGCTTGCGCGTGACCACGTCCATGGCGGCCGCGCCGGCGAGCAGTTGGTCGATCTTGATGCCTTGCAGGGCGGCGGGGAGGAGGCCGACGACGCACAATTCGGAAGTGCGACCGCCCACCCAGTCCCACATCGGGAAACGTGCGAGCCAGCCTTCCTTGAGCGCAACCTGGTCGAGCTTGGAGCCTTCGCCCGTGACGGCGACGAAATGCTTCGGGTAATCCAGTCCGGTCGCTTTGAAAACAGCAGCAGCCTCCAGCATGCCGTTGCGGGTTTCGGCGGTGCCGCCCGATTTGGAAATGACGACGACAAGGGTTTGTTTCAACCGGCTGCCAAGTTCGGCCAGGACGTAGTCCATGCCGTCGGGATCAGTGTTGTCGAAAAAGCTGACGCGCATTTTATCGCGGCGACCTCCCGGGCGGCCCAATGCATGGGAGACGAATTGCGGCCCGAGAGCCGAGCCACCGATGCCGATGACGAGCACCTCCTTGAATTTCAAACCGCCGGGAGCGGTCAGCTCACCTTTGTGTACTTTGGCGGCGAAATCCTTGATGGCGGCGAGGGTCGAGGAAATCGCGCTGGTCAGTTCCGGGGTCGGAGCCAGTTCGGGCGCGCGGAGCCAGTAATGGCCGACCATGCGTTTTTCGTCGGGATTGGCGATGGCGCCTTTTTCCAGTGCGGCCATGTCGGCGAAGGCCTGTTGCAGGGCCGGAGCCATCCTGGCATTGAAATCAGCGGGGAAGGGCAGGCGGCTCAGATCGAGCGAGAAGCCCAGCTTCGGGTGATGGTAGTGGTGCGACTTGAAACGTTCCCAGGTCATGGTGAGAAATACTTAAGCCCGGTTGGGTCCGGCATCCAGCGCGAATAATGCCATAATTTTCGGGATTGCTAGGTGCGGATGAGCCCGCATCACTGACGGCGCATGGCATTTGATCTTAAGCGCGTGTTGAAAGTGTTGCTTTTCGCCTCGGGCGGTCCGCTCTCGGTGAAAGACATCCAGACGGCTGTCACCCGGTTTCATGAACAGGCGGCGGATCTCCCGTTGCAAGAACCACCCGTGGCCGACGACGCCCAGCCGGAAAGTGCGCCGGCGGCTCCGGTGGAAAGCGGCGAGGTGCCCGCGCCCGAGCCGATCGAGGATGACGAGATGTACCGGGAGGTGCCTGCGTTGATCACCTCGGCGCAGATCCGCGAGGCGATGGACACCATTGCCCTGGAATTGCAGGCGTCAGCGGGCGAGGTGCTGTTGGTGGAAGGCGCGACCGGCTGGCGCTTGGTCACCCATCCGCGTTTTGCCCGCTGGGTTCGTCTGCTGCGCAATGAGCCGCCGCCGGTGCGGCTGAGCCCGTCCGCCTTGGAGACCTTGGCCGTGATCGCTTATCGCCAACCCGTCACGCGGGCTGAGATCGAGCAAATTCGCGGGGTGTCGGCCGATGCCGGCCTGACCAAGCTTCTTGAACGTGATCTGGTCTTCGTGGTCGGCCGTGCGGATCTGCCCGGTCGGCCGATCCAATACGGGACGACGGATGCGTTTCTGGAATTTGTGGGCATCAAATCGCTCGACGAGCTGCCCGCCTCCGATGTGCTTTCTCCGCGGCAGATCGATTCCTGGCTGCAGACGGCGAACCAGCCGAATGCCACCGGCGATTCCGCCATGGGTTTGGATGAAACCGAGGAGACGCAGCTTTCGCTCGATCAGGCCGGGACAAAATCGGAAACCCCCGCCACCGCATGAGCCAGCCGCTGCGCATCGGGATAATCGGCGCCGGGAACAATACCCGCGCCAAGCACATTCCCGGTTTCAAGGCGATCGGCGGCGTGGAAGTCACGGCGGTGTGCAACCGGACCGCCAAATCGGGCGAGAAGGTCGCGGCAGAATTTGGCATCCCCAAAGTTGCCGCCAACTGGCACGAGATTGTGGAGTCGCCGGAGATTGATGCGGTTTGCATCGGCACCTGGCCAAATTTGCATGCCAAGATCACGGTGGCCGCCCTGCGTGCCGGCAAACACGTGCTGACCGAAGCCCGCATGGCCCGCAACATGGCCGAGGCGGAGCTCATGCTGGCCGAGGCAAAATTGCATCCCGCTCTTGTGGCGCAAATCGTGCCGGCCCCGATGTCGCTGCCCTTCGATGCCACCGTCACCGATTTTCTGGCGTCGGGCGCCTTGGGCACCCTGCGCGAGGTCGTGATGATCAGTACGAATGGCTCGCTCGTCGATTCCGCGCTGCCGTTGAACTGGCGGCAGGACCACACGCTCAGTGGAAAGAACACTCTTTTCCTTGGGATTTATTACGAAATGATTTTGCGCTGGCTCCAGCCCGAACCGATGTCGCTGGTGGCTTCGGCCAGTGTTTTCACGAAGGAACGGAAGGATGCCGAGGGCTTGCTGCAGCCCACTCTCATGCCGGAAAGTCTGGGCGTGCTCGGACTGTATGCGGACGGGTGCCGGCTGGTGGGACATTTCAGCGGGGTGGAAACCACGGCACCGCGCAGCGAAATCCGGTTGAACGGAAGCAAAGCCGGTTTGCGGCTTGATCTTGCGCGTCAGCAACTCTGGCTGGCCGAGGCGGGGAAAACCGAACGGCAATTGGAAGTGGCGCTGGCGAAACGCGGCGGCTGGCGGGTTGAAGCGGACTTTGTGGACAGCATTCGGGAAAAGAAGCCGGTGACGCTGACGAATTTCAAGACCGGTGTGAGCTACATGCGTTTCACCGAAGCCGTCTGGGAATCATGGAGCAACGACAGTGTCCGGGTGACGTTATGAACGAAAGGCAGAATTGCGACGGCGGCTAGCGGGTTTCGGGCGAATCGTGAGCTGGTTTTGCGGATCGCGGGACGTCGTGCTCGTGCAGGCTCCGGGAGTAAAGGTACAGACCATACACGCCAGCGCAGAGGAGGACCAAGGCGAGGGCGAAGAAAACAAAACAGCCTTTTTTGACACTCTCGGCCGTGTTTTTCGACTCTGCCCCATACCTGGCGATTAGATCATCCGCGAGCGGTTCACCAGCTTCAGCCGACACGGGAACAGGTGCTGTCGGCTTGGCGATGGGTAACGCAGCGGACGACTGTGCGGCGGGCCTGCCCGTGGCGGCGGCGATTTCCCTGTCGAGCCAGGCAAGATGACCTTCAATAAGAGCGCGCTGGTGCTGCAATTCGGAAAGCCGGTCGGACATGCGGTGCGATGAAATCGCCTGCAAGCAGGCTCCTACAACAAAAAAACGCGCCGGATCGGGCGCGTTTGGGGATGAGAGTCGGCGTTGGGTCGGTTCAGACGACGCTGACTTTGCGGTGGGCCTTGTCGAACTTGACCGTGCCTTCGCGCAGGGCGAAGAGGGTCCAGTCACGACCGATGCCGACGCCGACACCGGCATGATGTTTGGAACCGCGCTGGCGGACGATGATGCCGCCGGCGAGCACTTTTTCGCCGCCGAACATCTTTACGCCCAGACGCTGCGAAGCGCTGTCGCGACCGTTGCTGGATGATTTCTGACCTGTTTTATGTGCCATGGCGGGTGGTTATTAGGCGGTGATGGATTCGATCTTGATGACAGAAAGCTCCTGGCGATGGCCGCGCTTGCGCTCCATGCCCTTGCGCTTCTTCTTTTTGAAAATAATGACTTTTTTGGCACGTTTGTTCTCAAGAACCTTGGCCTTGACGGAAGCGCCGGTGAGGAAAGGCGTACCGACCTTAAAAGTCTCGCCCTCGCCTGCGGCGAGGACTTCGTTGATTTCGACAGTGGAGCCGGCTTCCGTTTTCGGATAGCGGTTTACGATGAGGATGTCGCCCTCGCTGACTGAGAACTGCTTCCCCTGCGTTTTGATAGTGGCTTTCATAAATTCAAAGGGCGAAATAAGGTGACCCGTGCGGGGGTAAGCAAGGATTTATTTTAGTCCCGAGCGAACATTGTTTTAGATTTCGCTCCAAGAGGTCAATCTGCGGCTTGTGGGATGAGGCCGGGTTGCGCAGATTTTGTCCATGGGAAGACCGGTCCAATTTCAAGAAATGCGATTACGGGGCACGGTTGCTTTGGCGAGATGGCTGCTGGGCAAGGTTTTAGTCAGGTCGGAAACGGCCGTTCGGCAGGAATTTTTGATTTGCGAGGTCGAAGCCTACGTTGGAGAGCGCGATTTGGCCTGTCATGCAAGCAAGGGACGAACGAAACGCACCGACGTGATGCACCGGGCAGGAGGTGTCTGGTATGTTTATCTCTGTTACGGCATGCACGAGATGCTGAATCTGGTCACCGGCCCGGAGAATTATCCGGCGGCGATTCTCATTCGGGGCGTCGAGGGAATTTCCGGTCCGGGACGGCTCACGAAGCGACTGAAAATCGGGCGACATTTTAATGGCGCTCCGGCCGAGCCCGCCTCGGGCCTGCATGTCGAAGACCATGGGATCGTCGTGCCGCGCCGGTTGATTGCTGCGAGTCCCAGGGTGGGCGTCGATTATGCCGGCCCCCTGTGGGCCGCCAAGCCATGGCGTTTCAGCTTTGATCCCACGCAACTAAAACGATAAGCGGGTGGACAACGAGGCCCTCTATTTTGCGCCCGCCTGATATTTGCTGAGCAGCAGAATGGCCGAGCCGAAATTGAGCTTCAACTGCATCTTGACCGGTAGCCGGCTGTCATCCTGGGCGATCCACACCCGGATTTCCCCGCCATTCTTGAACATGCCGATGGGATTTTTTTCCATGCGTGGAATCAGGACGAGAGTTTGAAAGGTGCCGCGAGGCGTCCAGACCTCCTCATAATGGTCGGCATAGATGGCGAGCGGATAAAAATCGCGGCCAAATTGCACGAGGACGTCACGCTTTTCTCCGGGTTTCAAATTCCAGTCGCGGGTTTGCACGAGCGCGCTGATGAGGTCAACGGGATCGCCCGCGGGAATCGGAAACTCGGCGCTCCGTTCGGGGCGCACCCGGTCGGTGTAATGCGCCGTTCCACTGGCGTAATCCAGGGCGAGCTCGGTGTCCGTGGCGTGCTTGGGGTCGGCCCCGCTTTCCTTGACGGATTGCATCCGACCGGTGGCGCGGTCGATGACCACTTCGGCGTGATTGTCGAAGGCGTACAGACTGCGCACGATGCCCCGTGATTTGGTGTCGGTGGTGATGCGGACCAAATCATTGGCCGTTTTGTCGTCATGGGCCGCGATGGTGATTTCGCCGGCGTGGCTGAAAATCGCGAAGCCCACCTTGTAGCTGAAGGTTTCCCCGTCGCGAAAGGCGGTGAACGGTGCGGCGGAAAGTGGATGGGCGGCAAACATGGCCAGAAGGAAGAGGAGGCGTTTCACGATGGAATGGTTGAAGCGAATGTCTTGTAGAGCCGGGGACTACAAGGAAAGTTCCAATTGATTGCCCTGTCCGACGGCCCACGCTTCCACGCCGCGCTGGCGCAGCGTCAGGGCAAACTCCTTGGCGAATCCGTGCAGAGTGTAGACGACCTTGGGTTGGACGAGTTCGACGAAGGCAAGGAGGTCGTTGAAATCGGCGTGATCGGACAACGGGAATGCTGCGTCGCAGCCGTATTGATATTTTGTACCGCTGTCGATCGCCCAGCCCGTGACTGCGGCCGTGCGCTTCGGGTTGATCCAGTCGAGCTGTGGCGAGCGATGCGGCATGATAACGACATGCCCGGCATGGCGTGCCGGCTCAAACTCGGCGTAGGGCGGCATTTTCTGGCCAAGCTCTTCGTAGACTTGGGTCATCCGATGGGCGGCCGGCGCCAGCATGATCGGCAGTCCGGCTTGGCCGAGCAGTTGCACAAGTTCCTGCGTTTTTCCCAAGGCGTAGGCGTAGAGTACGGGCGTGATGTTCTCGGCGAGGGCCTGCCGGCAAAACGCAACGATGTCGGCGTGGATCCGCTCCGTCGGCGGCATCACGTAGCGCGGCAGACCAAAGGTGGTTTCCATGATGAGCACGTCGGCGCGCGGCGTGGCGCAGCGCTCGGCGGCGAGACCAGGCCGCAGTTTGAAATCTCCCGTGTAGAGCAGTGTGCCGTGTTCGGTGGCCGCGTGGAATTGCGCCGATCCGAGAATGTGTCCGGCGGGATGCAGCGCGACCTCGCAGCCAAACGCCAGCGCGTGTTTCTCGCCGTAGCGCAGGGTGGTCACCTGCCTCCGTCCGCCCAGTCGTTCGTGCATCAATCTCGCCGTGGCCGGCGTGCAAAGCGATTCCCGGTGGCGGGCGATATGATCGGAGTGTGCGTGGGAAACAAATGAGCGCGGCGTGCCATGCTGGCAATCCAGCCACCAGCCGAGTTGCGGGAGCCAGACTCCCTTTTTATAGCTCACTTCCCAAGACATGGCTGAGGACCCTAGGCGGGCACCCGCTGCGGTCAAACGTCCGGCTTGCCAAAATAATTCCGGCGCACCAGCCGCCACGCCGTGACGAAGAATGCGGTGAGCGGCACGGCGAGCATCATGCCGAGGATGCCGCCGAGCGCCTTGCCCCAGAAAAACACCGCCACGATGATGGCGACCGGGTGCAGGCCGGTTTGCTTGCCCATGATGCGCGGCGTGAGGAACCAGCCTTCGATCGCCTGCACGGCCAAAAAGACGCCGATGCAAATGCCGACAAGGGTCAGGCCGCCGCCGTCGGGTTGCAGGAACGCCAGCGGCAGGGCCACACTCATGCCGAGAATGGAGCCGAGGTAGGGCACGATGTTCAACAGGCCGGTCAGCAGGCCGATCGCCAGACCGAATTTTAATCCGCCGACGGTAAACCCCGTGGCCAGCAGCACGCCCATGATGAAACCGATCAGCAACTGGCCGCGGAAGAAAGCGACCAGTATCCCGAGAAATTCACGGGTGAGAAAAACCACGTCGTCGCGATATTCCTTTTTCAGGAAAGGCAGATGTTCCGGCAGGGCATGCGTCGGATCGTCGTCCGAGAGCAAAAAGAAAAACAAATACACCGGGATGACCGCGAGCGAGGCCACGAGACCGAAAAGCCCAAAAACACCCGCCCCCGCCGACTTCAACGTCGGCGCCAGGTGCCCGAGCAGATCCTGCGCCTGTTGCGCCAGACCATCGAGCGCGGCTTTGACCGCCGGGTTGTCGAGGTAACGGCGGGCGACAGCCAGCCAGTCCGGGAAATGTTGTTCGCTATAGGCAACCGTCTTTTGCCACAGGGTCGGCAGGTAGGCGATGAAGTCGAGTACTTGGGAAATGACCGCGGGGGCAAAGGTGAAAAGCAAGGCGGTGACCAGCAGCAGAAACACGGCATAGAGCAGCAACACGGCGACGGGCCGTTTCAGCTTCAGCCGTTTTTCAAAAACCGTGACCACCGGGCGCATCACGAGCGCCATGATGCCCGCGACCGCCAGCGGCCAGATGACACTGGAAAAGGCGCCGATGAAACGCGCCGCGCCCGACAGCAGAACGATAACAAGCCCGGCGATGGCACAGATGGCGGCAAATCCGAGGGCGAAGCCCACCAGCTTGCGCTGGGCGGGCGTGAGGAGCGGGGTGGACTCGGCGGACATGGTGGCAGGGAAGAGGGGAGTCGGTTCACAGGCAAGCCCGCAGAGGTGTAACCACTAATCCACACTAATATGACACTAATATTATTCCGCTAAGCCCCAGTCATGATTAGTGATTCATTAGTGTGGATTAGTGGTTAAAAATAACCTCTCCCCTTGACAAACTAGGGGAGCATGGTTCTCTCCTAGCCAATCTAGGCAAGACCATGACAAACAACAAAGCTGATCTCCTGCAGGGCACCCTTGACCTGCTCATTTTAAAATCGCTCCAGAACGAGCCCATGCACGGTTTCGGCATCGCCGTCCGCATCGGGCAGATGTCGCAGGACATGCTGACAGTCGAGCAAGGCTCGCTCTATCCCGCGCTCTACCGGCTGGAGGAGCAGGGCTGGATCAAGGCGGAGTGGGGCGTCTCCGACAACAACCGGAAGGCGAAATTCTACTCGCTCACCGCCACCGGCCGGAAACAGCTTCAGGCCGAGGAGCAAAGCTGGGCCAA